>NZ_CP045324.1:2710669-3021339 GCF_009363275.1 Marinobacter sp. THAF197a | reverse complement strand
AAAGGCATCCTTCATTTCTATACCAATCCTGCAGAGTTTGATGCGGCCATAGAGCCTGCCCGGATTATGCGTGAGCTTGGCTGTGACCGACAGGTGATCGATGCGGAGCAGGCGGTACAGATTGAACCTGCTCTGCAGCCCGTGCGCCATCGAATTGCTGGTGCCACATACACCGCCGATGACGAAAGTGGTGACGCCCGTGCATTTACCCAAGCGTTGGCAAAATGCTGCGAAGAGGCCGGCGTAACGTTTGTGTACGGGACCGAGGTGCTGGATTTTGATCGCGCCGGTGACCGCATTCTGGGCGTGCAGGTTCTCAACGAAGGCAAGCATCAGATACTGCGCGCGGACAGCTATGTGCTGAGTCTCGGCAGCTTTAGCGCCATCCTGGCCCGCAAACTGGGCCTGTTCCTGAACATATACCCCGCCAAGGGCTACTCAATCACCGTGCCGGTCAAGAATCCGGATGCGGCGTTCAATGTCAGTTTGACCGATGACGAGTTCAAACTGGTCTATTCGCGACTGGGTGACAGGATACGGGTGGCTGGTACGGCTGAGCTCAACGGCTATACCCGGGACCTGAACTACACCCGGTGCCGGGCTATCGTGCGACGATCAGCGGAACTGATGCCGGACGCGGCATACTGGGATAAATCCGAGTTCTGGACTGGCCTGCGGCCAGCAACGCCCTCGAACGTGCCCTATATCGGGAAAAGCCATTTTGCCAACCTGTACCTGAACACCGGCCATGGCACCCTGGGTTGGACTCACTCCTGTGGTTCCGCAGCGGCATTGGCAGACATTGTGGCAGGGCGCAAGCCCGAGGTTGACTTCACGTTCTCCGGGCTCTGATATCCGGGCACAAAAGAACCGGCGACTGCATGGCAGTGGCCGGCTTGTTTGGCCCGGAGGTGGTCAGTCCTTGAGCTGGTCTCGAATCAACTTCTTGTTGATTTTGCCAACACTGGTCTTGGGGATATCCTCCACAAAATCAATTTGCTCCGGGATTGCCCATTTGTTGATCTCACCGCTCTCCACGAACTGTTTCAGGTGGCTCTGGATGTCTTCGACGCCGGCCTGCTCACCGGGTTTGAGTGTCACCAGGGCATGCGGCCGCTCGCCCCATTTCTCATCCGGCACGCCAACCACGGCAGCACCCGCTACGGCCGGGTGCTGGCTGATCAGGTTCTCAAGGTCCAGGGACGACAGCCACTCACCGCCAGTCTTGATCACATCCTTGATGCGATCCTTGATGGTCAGGGTGTTGTTCGGCTCCATGCTGGCCACGTCACCGGTGTGCAACCAGCCGCCTTCCCAGAGTTCCTCGCCCTTGTCTGCCTGTTTGAAGTAGTTTTGGGTCAGCCAGGGTGCCCGGGCAACCACTTCGCCCTTGGCTTCGCCGTCGTGGGGTACGGGCTTGCCATCCGGGTCGACAATTTCCAGGTCGACCATCGGAACCGCAATGCCGGTTTTCACCCGAATGGCGGTCTGCTGTTCAAGGGGCAGCTCCAGGTCTTCCGGCTTCATATGGGTAGCGCTTAGCAGCGGGCAGGTTTCCGACATGCCGTAGCCGGTGAACATCTTGATGCCGAGCTTGGCGCCGGCGTCACACAGGCCCTTGGTCAGGGCGCTGCCACCAATGAGAACATGCCAGTTGCTGAGGTCGGCCGTTTTGATGGACTCGGTGGCCATCATCATCTGCATAATGGTGGGCACGCAGTGGGAGAAAGACACTTTGTGTGTTTTCAGCAGGTCAACTAACAGTTCCGGCTCGTAGCGGCCCGGGTAAACTTGCTTGATGCCCATCATCGTGGCTGCGTAGGGCACACCCCAGGCGTGAACATGGAACATGGGGGTGACCGGCATATACACGGAGGATGAACGCAGCAGCGGCATTTCATCGAAGTGAGCAATGGTGCCGGTCATGGCCAGGGTGTGCAGTACCAGCTGCCGGTGGCTGAAATAGACGCCTTTGGGATTGCCGGTGGTGCCCGTGGTGTAGAACGTGGTGGCCACGCTGTTTTCGTCAAAGTCCGGGAAATCGAACTGATTGTCGGCTTCGGCCAGCAAGGCCTCGTATTCGCCGTGGGTATCGACAGTCGTTGCTTTGGCACCGTCACTGTCGGTCAGTTGAATCCAGGTTTTGACGGTTTTGATTTCGTCTTTGACGCCTTCGATGATCGGCAGGAAATCATCGTGTACCAGTACCACGTCGTCTTCCGCGTGGTTCATGGTGTAAACAATCTGTTCCGGTGACAGGCGCACGTTAACGGTGTGCAGAATGGCACCGATCATCGGAATCGCGAAGAAACATTCCAGGTACCGTGGGGTATCCCAGTCCATGACCGCAACGGTGTCGCCGGGCTTTACGCCCGCGTCTGTCAGGGCGTTGGCGAGTTTGTGGATGCGTTCAACCAGGTCGGTATAGGTGTACTTGCTGCGGTTGGCGTAAACGATTTCCTGGTCCGGGTTATAGCGGGGGCCAGACAGCAGAAGCCGTTTGATCAGAAGGGGGTACTGATAAGCGTTGTCGGCCGCGGGGAGAATGCGGGTTTGTGCCATGGTCTACACCTCTTCGACGTCTTGTTGGATGGTTGTTCTTGTTTATTCAGTCTTCGTCATCCTCGCTGCGCTTTTCGTGCTTGGGTGGGATCACGCTTTCCGGAGCGGGTTCAAAGCCACTGTACAGCTTGTGGGTTTTGTCGTCGTAATTATCTTTGAGTTCATCCTTCACGGTGCCTTCCCAAAGTGGTGTGCCCAGGAAGTAGCCTGCCCGGCCAATCACATGTGCGGCAATCGGCGCGGTGATCAGGATAAAAATCACAATCGCGAACGCCCGTGTAAACACCACCACATCCGCGAAATACACCGCCACACCGGCCATGGTCATCATGGCACCCATGGCACCGGCCTTTGTCGATGCGTGCATTCGGGTGGGCAGGTCCGGAAGCCGGAGGATACCCACAGACGCCAGAATCATGAAGCTGGCACCCGTCAGGAGCAATATGGCAACAATCAGTTCACTCACTCTTGGGTCCTCCTCGCTCCAGGAACCGGGCAAAACCGACAGCAGTCAGGAACGCTGTCAGGGCGATAACAATGGCGACATCCAGAAGGCTGGATACGCCGGTATCGATGGCGTGCACCCCTACGTAACCGACCACGATAGAGGCGATCAGTTCCAGAGAAACTACCCGATCGGGCAGTGATGGCCCTTTAATCAGCCGGATAAACCCGAACAACAGGGCCACCGACAGCATGAAATAGACAATATTGATAACAACATCCAGCACGTTTGGGCTCCTCAGCGCATGATCTTGAGAATCCGGAACTCAAGTTCCTTGAGATCCTTGCGCAACTGCTCCTCGTCCTGCAGGAACATGGCGTGAATATAGAGCACTCGCCGATCATCGGAGACGTCCAGGCTCAGGGTGCCGGGGGTCAGCGAGATAAAACTGCTCAGGAACATGATTTCCGCGTCGGTGTGTGCTTCCATCTCAAAGGCAATAACGCCGGGCTTCATGTACCAGACGGGGGTGGCTACGTCGTACGCCACCCGGAAGTTGGCCTTGACCAGCTCCTTAATGAAAAACAGGGAAAAGGAAATCAGTCTTGGCAGGCGCCGGGAATAACCCTTCAGCGCGGGAACATGCTTCTGTAGTACCATCAGCGCCAGGTAACCGAAGGCCAGGCCCGCAAACAGGTTCCATGCAGTAAATGATCCGCTCAGGGCTACCCAGGCCAGTGCCAGGCAAACGTTCCAGAAAAATCCGATCATGGCTGATCACCTCCCAACACCGCTTCGATGTAGAGCTGCGGGTTCATCAGCTGTTCGGCAGACATCTCTGCCAGCTCATAGATGGGCTGGCCATACAGGCCGATAATCAGGGTACAGATGGCCAGGCCAACCATGGGCAGGTAGTAGGCCCAGGCATGCTTTTCGTTCAGCTTGCCCTTGAGCTCTTCGGTATTCCTGACGTGGTCTGGTACCTTCTTCCAGAACACCTCCGCCCAGATCTTGATCATTGAGTAGAGCGTCAACAGGCCAACCAGCAGGGCCACAAAGGTGACCAGGTAGGCTTCTGCCTCCAGTGCGGCGCGAATCACCACAAACTTGGCAAAGAAACCTGACAGCGGTGGAATGCCCGCCAGAGATAGGGCCGGGATCAGGAACAGCACCGCTAGCAGCGGGCGGTACTTGTAAACGCCGCCCAGGTCTTTCAGTTCATAGCTGCCCAGCAGGCGATAGGTAAAGCCGCTGACCAGGAACAGGTTCGTCTTCACAATGATGTGGTGCATGATGTAGAACACACCGCCGATGATGGCCAGTGGTGTGAACAGCGCCAGGCCCAGCATCATGTAGCCAATCTGACTGACGATGTGGAACGACAGGATTCGCCGGAATTCGAACTGCGCTGCCGCGCCCAGAACACCCGTCAGCATGGTCAGGGTGGCCGCCCAGAGCAGGATGTTGTGGGTGTAATCGACGTCCTGGGTGAAAACCAGAGTGAACATCCGGAACAGGGCATATACGCCCACCTTGGTGAGCAGGCCGGCAAACAGCGCTGAAACCGCAACCTGGGGGGTGTGGTAGGACGCAGGTAGCCAGAAGAACAGCGGGAACGCTGCTGCCTTAACACCAAACGACACCATAAACATCATGGCGACCACGGTCAGCATGCCGGTGTCTTCCACCTGGCTGATTTTCTGGGCGATATCCGCCATGTTCAGGGTGCCGACCATGCCGTATAGCAGGCCCACCGCAGACAGGAAAATCGCAGACGAGAACAGGTTGAGGGTGACGTACTTGATGGCGCCTTCCATTTGCGCCCGCTCACCGCCAAGGGTCAGCAGGGCGAAGGAGGCCAGCAGCATGACCTCAAACCAGACAAACAGGTTGAAGATGTCGCCGGTCAGGAAGGAGCCTGCCACGCCGGCCAGCAACAGGTGCATCAGCGGGTAGTAGCCGAATTTTTCATGGCCCCGGGGCGTGGACGCCAGCGAGTAGATAGCGATAGCCAGGCCGATAATTCCGGTCAGTACGATCATGATGGCGGCCAGAACATCGGCCACAAACACAATACTGAACGGTGCCGGCCAACTGCCCATTTCCATGGTCACAAAGCCCTGGTCGGTGGTGGACATCAGTAGCCAGATGCCACTCCACAGCAACAGAATATTGGCCAGCACACCCAGAATGCGCTGATAGCGAATCGACCGCCACAGTGCCAGCGACAGGGCACCAGCCGTCAGGGGAATAAATACAGGAAGAATGATTTCCGGGCTCAAGTGTCCGTATCCTTCATCTGGTCCAGGTCATCGGTTCCAACCACTTCATAAGCACGGCGGATAAGAACCACGGCGAAGGCCAATACGCCAAAGGCAATCACGATTGCGGTGAGGATTAATGCCTGGGGCAGCGGGTCGGCAATCATGCCGGCCGGGGCGCTGGCGCCTTCAGCAATCAGTGGCGGCGCGCCACGGGTCATGCCGGACACAACAAAGATCAGCAGGTTGGCGGCATTACTGAGTATCATCAAACCGATAACCAGTTTGACGATAGAACGCCTGAGCATCATGTAAAAGGCCGCAGTGAACATGATGCCCACCACATACGCCATCAGGCTCTCCATAGAGATCCTCCGGAGTTCTTCTTTTGGGAAAAGATCATTCTTCGGACTCCATCAGGCCAACCACAAAGGTCATGATGGTGCCAAGAACGGCAAGATAGACGCCGATATCAAAAATCAGCGGCGTGGACAGCTTCAGGTAGGCATCGCCTGGCAACGGTACTTCCCACCAGTGGGCTGTCAGCATGGGTTGGCCAGAGAAAAACGCAGGCAGGGTGGATACCAACCCCATCAGCAGGCCTGCTGCCAGCAGATCCCGGGGGCCAACCCGTAAAATCCGGCGAGTGGCCTCGGCACCAAAGGCAAAGGCATAGAGCACAAACGCGCCGGAGGCTACCAGTCCGCCGATGAACCCGCCGCCGGGCTCATCGTGGCCCCGGAATAGCAGGAAAATCGAGAACATCAGTTGCAGCGGCATGATCAGCAAGGCCGCGGTATGCAGAATCATGGTGTTGGATTTCATGGCTTGTGCTGATCCTCCGCTTTCAGTTTCAGCATGGAGAACACGCCCAGGGCAGCCAGTGCCAGCACGAAGATCTCACCCAAGGTGTCCAGTGCCCGGAAGTCCACCAGAATCACGTTCACAATATTCCGGCCATAGGCCAGGGGGGCACTGTTCTCAACGTAATAGGAGGAGATGGATTCGAAGTACTGAATGTCCAGCACCGCCAGAATCATCAGGGTGATAACAACGCCACCGAAGATTGCCACCGCCAGATCCCGATAACGCTGGAAAGGTGTAGACAGGTTGACGAACTCCGGAAGCTTGAACAGAACCAGAACCAGCAGGATCACCGTCAGGGTTTCCACCAGCAGCTGGGTGATGCCCAGGTCCGGTGCGCTGAACAGGATGAACGTGAGTGCTACACCAAAGCCAAGTACCCCCATAGACGCTACCGAGCCCAGGCGGGAATGGGTGCCGCTGGCAAACGCCGCAGACGCAACCAGCAAGAGCGCAATGCCCCATTCATAAAAGTGGCTGTCGGCCAGGTTAAGCGTGAAATGCACGCCATACTGGTCCAGCATGGTGTAGCCGGCCAGACCGAAGGTAACGGCAACCATCACCAGCATGTAGATGCCCAGTACACCGTTCTGCAGCATCCGGGTCTGCCAGCTTGCCACTACGGTAATCCATTCCATGAACTTGAAGTAGCCCGCCTCCGGGCCGACACGACCGCCTGCGTAGTTGATGGCATACAGCGTTGGCTGAATACGCGGCCAGGCCTTGAACAGCAGCAGGCCAACGACCAGGCTGGCTGCGGAGAGCATCAGCGGTGCGTTAATGCCATGCCAGAGGGCCAGGTAGAAATCCACCGGGCTGCCATATACCGAGGCAACCGCAGCGGTCAGCAGGGCATTCTCCGGAATGAAGGGCAGCAGGCCGAAAACCAGTGCGATAATGGTCAGTACCGCTGGACCGATGAGCATGCCAAACGGTGCCTCGTGAGGCGTTTTCGGCGTATCTCCCTTGGCGCCAAAGAACGGCTTGATCGCAACCAGGCCCGCTACGCCAACGATCAGCATGGCAGCGGCAACAGTCACGAAGAGCAGCACACCACTCCAGACCGGCGCATCAATCAGCGCTTCGAGCATCAACTCTTTGGCAATAAAACCGAACAGTGGTGGCAGGCCTGCGAGGGACAGGGCTGCGAAGGCGGCAATGGTCGCTGTCGCGGGCATGGATTTGCGCAAGCCACCCATTAATGTGATGTCCTTGGTGCCGGTTTCATGATCCAGGGCACCGGCGAGCATGAACAGCGCACCTTTGTACAGGGAATGGGCTACCAGGAAACAGATAAAGGCCGTCATGGCCAGTTCTGTGCCAACACCGATCAGCATGGTCAGGGTGCCAAGTGCCATCACGGTTGAATAGGCCAGAATCTTTTTAATGCCAGTGCTGCCAAAGGCCAGCCAGGCGCCGGTAAACATGGTGGCAGCGCCGAAGCCCATCAGCATCAGGCTCCATAGCTCACCCTCACCCAGGGAGGGATTCAGGCGTGCCATCAAATAAACGCCGGCCTTGACCATGGTGGCGGAGTGCAGGAAAGCGGAGACCGGAGTCGGCGCTGCCATGGCATTTGGCAGCCAGAAATGGAAGGGCACCTGCGCCGATTTGGTAAAGGTGCCCGCGAGTATGCACAGCACGGCACCCGTGTAGAAAACATGCTGATGCAGCGGCTCACTGGATGCCAGGATTTCCGCGAGGGAATAGCTGCCAGTCATTATGGCCAGCATGATCAGCCCGGCCATCAGCGCCAGGCCGCCGGCCACGGTCACAAACAGACCCTGCAATGCACACTTTCGGGCATCCAGATCTTCGTGGTTGAAGCCGATCAGCATGTAAGAGGTGATGCTGGTCAGCTCCCAGAACACAAACAGGGTAATCAGGTTATCCGAGAGTACCAGTCCGAGCATCGATGCCATGAACGACAGCATGATCACGTAAAAGCGCGCCAGATACTTGTGGCCGGCCAGGTAAGAACCTGCATAGATCAGGATAAACGTGCCAATGCCGCTGATCAGTAAGGCGAATGTCAGCGAAAGGCCATCAACAAGGAAATTCAGGGAGATATCGAGGCCTGGCAGCCACTGATACTCCAGCAACACCGGCCCATCCTGAACCTGTGAAAGAAAGGTGCTGAAGTAAACCGCAAGGCTTGCTGGCAAAAGTGCCAGCATCCACCCAATGTATTTGCCCGCAACCCGGTGTAGGAAAGGGGCGGCAATTGCCAGCAAAAAGCCGGATAACACAGCTAACAGCATGTGCGTCAAAGCTCCATTTGGGCACCTCGGCGATATGCCGACACCGGGGTGCAGGATATTCATTGATAGGGAATATCTATGGTTTAGCCCTTTATAGATGCCAGAAAGACTATCTGACAGATTGATCAAAGGCAAGGTAAACCGTGCTCCGCAACCGGTGCCGTCTGACGGTAAATAAAGCAGAAGGTTCCCGCTGGGTAATACCTTGGTCGTAGAGGGTGTGCTAATCTCAGTCAGCGTTCATTCATCACACTCCGGCGACCTGTATCATGACTGCGAATTACCCTAACTTGCTGAAACCGCTCGACCTTGGCTTCACCGAGCTGAAGAATCGTGTGCTCATGGGTTCCATGCACACCGGGTTGGAAGACCGTTTCTGGAATATTCACAAGTTTGCCCGGTATTTTGCTGAACGCGCCGAGGGTGGCGTTGGACTGATGGTAACGGGAGGCTTTTCGCCCAACCTGGTTGGCCAGCTGGCGCCTTTGTCGTCAACCATGAATAACCGTGCAACAGCCTTGTTGCATCGTCATGTGACCGGAGCAGTGCACGAGGCAGGCGGGAAGATCTGTCTGCAGTTACTGCACGCTGGCCGGTATGGTTATCAGCCGCTGATTGTGTCTGCCTCGGCAACCAAGGCGCCGATCAGCCCGTTCAAGGCCAGGGCCCTGTCGACAAAAGGTGTTGAGCGGCAGATCAACGATTTCGTCAACGCCGCCAAGCTGGCCAAATTCGCCGGCTATGACGGCGTTGAAGTGATGGGCTCCGAAGGCTACTTCATCAACCAGTTCCTGTGCGAACGTACCAACAAGCGAACTGACAAGTGGGGCGGGCCCTACGAGAATCGCATGCGCCTGCCGGTGGAGATCGTGAGCCGCATGCGTGAGGCCGTAGGGCCGGAGTTCATCATCATCTACCGGTTGTCCATGCTGGACCTGGTGGAGGGCGGCCAGACCTGGGACCAGATCGTGACGCTGGGCAAAGCCATCGAGCAGGCCGGTGCCACCATCATCAACACCGGCATTGGCTGGCACGAGGCCCGGGTTCCCACCATCGTGACTTCGGTGCCCCGCGGTGGCTTTGCCGATGTTACGGCCAAGTTCTACGGCGAGGTGGACATCCCGGTGTGCACCACCAACCGCATCAACACGCCCGAGAAAGGCGAAGAGATCCTTGCTGCCGGCAAGGCAGACATGGTGTCCATGGCTCGCCCATTACTGGCCGACAGCGAGTTCGTGCGTAAGGCAGAGCAGGGGCGTAGCGATGAAATCAACACCTGTATCGCCTGCAACCAGGCCTGCCTGGACCATGTGTTCCAGGCCAAGCGCGCTTCATGCCTCGTTAACCCCCGGGCCTGTTACGAAACCGAACTGGTGCTTACCGTTGCTCCGGTGGTGCGGCGGGTGGCCGTGGTCGGTGCCGGGCCGGCGGGCCTGGCAGCGGCAACCACCGCCGCCAAGCGCGGCCACAAGGTGACCCTGTTCGAAGCCGACGACAAGATCGGTGGCCAGTTCAACTACGCCAAGCGCATACCGGGCAAGGAAGAGTTTTACGAGACCCTGCGTTACTTCCAGCGCCAGATCCAGTTGTTGGAGATTGATCTTAAACTTGAAACCCGGGTGGAGGCTTCAGACCTTGTTGAGCAGGGCTTTGACGATGTCATCGTTGCCACCGGCGTAAAACCCCGGACACCAAAGATTGACGGCATCGACCATCCGAAAGTGCTGGGTTATCTCGACGTGCTTCGCCATAACAAACCGGTGGGCAAGACCGTTGCAGTGATCGGAGCTGGCGGCATCGGCTTTGATGTCAGCGAGTTCCTGACTCACGACTTTGGCAAACAGCCCGAGGGCGAACAGGTGAGTGTGGCCGACTGGCAGGCCGAGTGGGGTGTGAACCCTGCGTTTGAGGGCCCCGGCGGCCTGGCGGAGCGGGAGGCAACCGCGTCTCCCCGCAAGATTTACCTGATGCAACGCAAAACCGGAAAAGTAGGCGCCGGCCTGGGCAAAACCTCAGGTTGGGTGCACCGCAGCAGCCTGAAGCACCGGGACGTGGAGATGCTCAGAGGATGCCGTTACGACCGCATTGATGACCAGGGGCTGCACATCACCCTGACAGACAAGGATGGCAAATCCGGAGAGAGCAAAGTGTTGCCGGTGGATAACGTGATCATCTGCGCGGGCCAGGAGTCCTATCGGGAGCTGTTTGATCAGCTTACGCAGGGGGGAGTCAAAGCGCACCTGATCGGCGGGGCTGATCTGGCGGAAGAACTGGATGCCAAGCGCGCCATCCGGCAGGGTACCGAAGTGGCTGCCTCTATTTAGCCAGGCTGACAGGAAACGTCAGCAGGTGACCATATATGGCATTCGGTAGTCGTCTGGAGTAAAGAGGGCTACCGAATGGATTTCAGGGCGTTGGAGATGGCCTCTGCCTCGGCTTGCAGTACCTGGCAGCGAAGGCTGTTACCCTGCTGCAGGGCGTGCTCTACCTGCTTGCGCTTCATGTCGTAGAGACGGCTGAGAATATCGGCCTGGCTTTGCTTCAGTGACGTGTTCATGTGAACGACCTCCCCGCAGGGGTTGGCTATGTCAGAATTATTTACGTAAAACGGCAAAAAACCGCCTACTCACTTATTCTGATGCATAACCCGGGCCAGCCGAATACTACCAAAGACGCAATCCAACCCGGAATGCTCCGACTAACGGCTGAATTTTGCCCGATAGGCCCCCGGAGCAAGCCCTGTATGCTTGCGAAATAGCCGGCTGAACGAACTGACATCCTCATACCCCACGGCCCGGGTAATCGCCTCAAGCCCGAGACGTGAAGACTCCAACTGTCGACGAGCCTCCTCCACCCTGAGCAGTTGCAGATAGATTGAGGGAGCATCCCCCGTCGCCTGCTGAAAGCGCCGTAACAGCGACCGCTCCGACATTCCCTCGGCATCGGCCAGAGCCGCCAAAGACACCGGCTCCCGGAAATGCGCCTCCAGCCAATCCTGTACCCGAAGCACTGCCAAATCAGAATGATACCGCTTGGCCTGCAACACACTGTAAGGCGCCTGGCTGGTACGCCCGGCATCAATCACAAACGCCTTCGCCAACTCCCGAGCCACCTGCGCTCCCGCCAGACGTTCCACCAGATACACCCCCAAATCCCACCAGGCCATACCGCCCCCGGCACAGGCGACAGGCCCGTCCACCGTCACCAGCTTCTCCGGGTGCAACTTCACCTCCGGAAACCGCCGCCGGAACTGATCCCCGAACCCCCAATGGGTCGTCGCCTCCCGACCATCCAGCAAGCCCGCGGCCGCCAACAAAAACGCCCCGGTACAATTACTCGCCACCCGAACCTGACCTTCCGGCACCGCCCGAAACTGCGTTAGCCATTTAACCAGTGCCTGATTGCCGGCTAGAATTTCATCAATTGGTGCACCGATAGTCGGAATGATCAGCAAATCATCAAGTCCAAGCCCGTCCACCTCCTGCCAGGACCCATCTGCAAGCAACGTCACCCCATTAATACACCGACAGGGCTCCCCGCTCTCCGTCAGCAACCGGGTGTTAAAGAGCGCGTGGGGTTGCTCTCCGTGAATCCGCGCCCAGGTAACCCCGGCAAGGCGGAACAAGTCGATGATCCCGGTGATGGCACTGGCGAGAGCCCCGTTGAAGCCGATGATAGTGACGGTTTTCAAGGAAACTGTTCCTCTATGGAGGGTGGAAGCATGATTCGGAATGGCATGACGGCAGCCTCCCAATCAGGCCATTGGTGTGGGAGATCCCTTCCGGGAGTGTGCGCAGCAGGGAAGCTGCGCTCAAGCCCCCACGGACGGGTCCACGGCGTCTCCCGGAAGGGATCTCCCGCGACAGTGGCCGTCTTGCCAACTCCCTCTGGCGTCGATCACCGGTCAGAGTGGCGGATTCAACCAAGAATAAGTCAGAAATGACAATTCCAACAACCGCAGAGACTGTGAGACGCTAGGGACAATAAACAGGAGACCAAGAATGACCGACACCCTGATCGACCGCCGCGACCTGGCATTCCAGCTCTACGAAGTGATGAACACCGAAGCCCTCACCGAACGTGAGCGTTTCAGCGAACACAGCAAAGACACCTTCGACGCCGTCATCGAAACCGCCGACAAAATGGCGAAAGAAAAATTCGCCAACCACAACAGCGCCGCCGACAAAGACGAGCCCAGATTCGTCAACGGCCAGGTGGAAATGCTCCCCGAGGTCAAACAGGCCTTTGACGCCTACGCCGAAGCCGGCTTCCTCGCCGGCCGTTATGACTACGACCTTGGTGGCATGCAACTGCCGGAATCGGTCATGGCCGCCTGCAACGGCTTCTTCACCGCCGCCAACCCGGGCACCGCAGGCTACCCGTTCCTGACCACCGCTGCTGCCAACCTCATCCGCGTGTTCGGCAACGACGAGCAGAAGGAAAAGTTCCTGCCCAACATGCTCAGCGGCCGCTACAGCGGCACCATGGCCCTGACCGAGCCCCACGCCGGCTCCAGCCTGGCGGACATCCGCACCTCCGCCACACCCACCGACGATGGCCACTACCTGATCAAAGGCGCCAAGATCTACATCTCCGGCGGTGAACAGAGCATCACCGAAAACATCGTTCACATGGTGCTGGCGAAAATCAAAGGCGCCCCGGCCGGTGTGAAAGGCATCTCCCTGTTCATCGTCCCGAAATTCCATGTGGACGAGAACGGCAACCCGGGTGAACGCAATGGCGTCAGCCTGGCCGGCCTGATCCACAAGCTCGGCTATCGCGGCACCACATCCACCGCCCTGAGCTTCGGCGACGACGCCCCCTGCCACGGCTACCTGGTGGGCGAACCCCATCAGGGCCTGAAATACATGTTCCAGATGATGAACGAAGCCCGCATTGGCGTCGGCTTCGGTGCTGCTGTGATCGGCTACCGGGGTTACATGCACAGCCTGGAATACGCCAAAGATCGCCTACAGGGCCGCAAAGCCAGCGAAAAGAATCCCGAAAGCCCGCAGGTGCCCATCATCGACCACGCCGACGTGCGCCGCATGCTGCTGGCCCAGAAAGCCTACAGCGAAGGCGGCCTGGCGCTGTGCCTGTATGGTGCCCGCCTGATGGACGACCAGCACACCCACCCGGATGAGCAGAAACGAATGGAAGCCGGCAAATTGCTGGACCTGCTCACCCCGGTGATCAAAGCCTGGCCTTCTGAATACGGCCCCAAAGCCAACGACCTGGCGATTCAGGTCTACGGCGGCGCCGGCTACACCCGCGAATACCCGGTGGAACAATGCTGGCGCGACAACCGCCTGAACCCGATACACGAAGGCACCAACGGCATCCAGGCCCTGGACCTGCTGGGCCGCAAGATCTGGCAGGACCAGAGCCATGGCCTGCAGTTGCTGATGCAGGAAATGCAGGTGGATCTGCAGGCGGCCACCACCGACCGTTGCCAGCAGTGGGCATTGTCCCTCAGTGAAACCCTGCAGCAGGCGGTGAAAGTCACCCAAAGCCTGGGTAAATCCCTGATGGGCGGCGAAGTCGATAAAACCCTGGCCAACGCCAGCTGCTACCTGCACCTGTTCGGCCACATCATCGTCGCCTGGATGTGGTTGCGGCAGGCCAATGCGGCTGCCAACGCTCTGGCGTCTGCCAACAGCGACAGCGAACGCAATTTCTACCAGGGCAAACTCCAGGCCGCCCAGTACTTCTTCCACTGGGAGCTGCCCACCGTGGCCCAGGATCTGGTGTTGCTGCGCAATCAGGATGATACGTGTCTGAATATGAAGGCCGACTGGTTCTAGTTCTGGAGTCTTGGTCCTGTTCGTAGCCTGCCTGTTTTGGTGGTAAGCACGTTCGGCCGGTGGGCCTTTCCGGGACACGCCCACGAGTACGTCCCTGTAGGCTCGTTTCGGGCCGTCCATGGCCCTCAACGGTCCCGGAAAGGCCCACCGGCCGAACGCGCCCGAGCACTGGTGCATTTCGCAGGCTCTGCAGACGTAGGAATTAAGTCATCAAAAACTGACCGAAAGCAGCACTTAATATTTAAGCATTACTGCCAAGTTTGAGGCACGAGCGACGGGTAGAGCTTTCCGGGACTGTCTGCAGCAGGGATGCTGCAGTCAAGCGTACAGGGACGTATTCACAGCGTGTCCCGGAAAGCTCTACCCGTTGATCGTGCGAGCACCCAAACAAACAGGCTAGGCGCCCAAAGCAGAGGAAAACGCCAATGTCACTCGTAAACATAGAAAAACAAGGCCACATCCTGAAAATAGGCCTGAACCGCCCGGAAAAAATGAACGCCATGAACCGGGCCATGTACCACGAAATCGCCGCGGCCTATTACCAGCTCCAGAATGACCCGGAACTCCGCGTCGCTGTCATGTACGCCGAAGGTGACCACTTCACCAGCGGCCTGCAACTGGACGACTGGGCCGGCGTGTTCGCCAACGGCAAAGGCATCGAACCCGGCGAAGGCGAACTCGACCCGTTCCACATCACCGGAGAAGGCCTCACCAAACCTGTGGTCTTCGCCGCCCAAGGCATCTGCTTCACCTGTGGCGTGGAAATGATGCTCAATACTGACATCCGCGTGGCCGCCAAAGGCACCCGCTTCGCCCAGCTGGAAGTCAAACGCGGCATCTTCGCCTGCGGCGGCGCCACCATCCGCCTGCAGCGCGAAATCGGTTGGGGCAATGCCCAGCGTTATCTGCTCACCGGCGACGAATGGACGGCCGAACAAGCTTACCAGTGGGGCCTGATCCAGGAACTGGTTGAACCCGGGGAACAGTTCAACAAAGCGATGGAAATCGCTGAAAAGATCGCCAAAGCGGCTCCGTTAGGCGTTCAGGGAAGCCTGAAGTCGTCCAAAATTGCCGTGTCCGAAGGCCAGGAAGCGGCCAAGGAGCGCCTGTTCCCGGAACTGCGCCCGGTCATGGCCAGTGAAGATGTCAAGGAAGGAATCCAGTCATTCCTGGAAAGAAGGGAAGCGGTGTTCAAAGGTAAATAGCTGGATTGGCCCGTCATTCAAAATCTCGTCCGTAGCGAACCGTCGGATCAGCGACTATCTCACGGAAGCGAAAGCGGCGGGTTGGGGCCACCCTTCCGGGAGTGTGCGCAGCAGGGATGCTGTGCTCAAGCCCCCATGGATGGGTTCACGGCGTCTCCCGGAAGGGTGGCCCCAACCCGAAGCCGGCACCCAACCCGAAGGCTAGGGCCGAAACATAACTCCCGGCCTCAGGCTGCCTCAGGCTCCGAAGAAGAACCAGAAGCCCCCCGAGCCGCAGCCTCCGCCGCCACTTTCGCAGCGTAATCCGCATACTTGGCCATCAACTCCTCCTTACGATCCGGGTCCCAGTTGATCTTCGACAGATCCCCCTCGTAGTGGTCAATCACCCGCTTATCCATGGTCTCATACCACCACTGGGGCAGGTAAGCCGGCAACAACATTGATGCATAGCCACCCGGCAACTGCGGCGCCTTCTCAAAATGCCTCAGCGCCTGATAACTCCGGGTCGGGTGCGCGTGATGGTCTGAATGCCGCTGCAACTGATACAGGAACAGGTTAGTCACCACATGGTTACTGTTCCAGCTGTGCTCCGGCTGAGTGCGCTGGTACTTGCCGTTCTCGTCTTTCTGGCGCAGCAGGCCATAGTGTTCAATGTAATTCACGCTCTCCAACAGGCTCGCACCGTACACCGCCTGAGCCGCCAGGAAGGGCACCGCCCTCGGGCCACAGATCAGCGTAGTCGCACCAAAGAACCCGGCACTCATGGCCCAGCCCTGCAGCAACTCATTGTCCAGGCTCCAGAAGCTTTTGCCCTTCCGCTCAAGCCGCGCCTTCTCGATCTTGACGGCTGACTTCATGCCGCCAAACACTGTGCGCGGCAGGAATTTCCAGAAACTCTCGCCCATCCGGCTGCTGGCCGGGTCTTCCGGGGTGGCCACTCGCTTGTGGTGCCCGAAATTGTGCTCTACCACGAAATGGGTGTAGCCGGTGGGCGCCAGTGCCGCCATGGCCATCAGTTTATTCAGCTTGTTGGACTTGTGGCCCAGTTCGTGGGCGGTATTGATGCCTACACCGTTAATGGCACCCACGGTCAGGGTCAGGCCGATCTTGTCTTCAAGGGGCGTTTTCTTGCGACTGGCCAGCCAGGCGCCCATAAAGGTCATGGCGTATTGGGTGGGAATAAACGCCTTCACAATGCGGTCGTAGTACTTGTCCTGCTCCAGGGACTTCACTGCTGTTTCGGGCGGGTTGCTCTTGTCCTCACCAATGGCGCGGTCCAGTGCGGGAATGATGCCATGCACCAGGGCCGGACCAGTCCAGGCCAGGGCCTTGAGTTTTTTCGGGGCCAGGGCATAGCCAGTTAACGCTGCCAGGCCAATGCCGGGAAGCGCGGGCCCGAGCAGCCACATGTATCGTTTCGGGTCCTTCCAGGTGGTTTCGACTGGTTGGGAATCCGGGGCACCTTTCACTTTGGCGTTCATGTCTGACTCTCCGTGGGTGTTCTTGGGTTATTGTTTTATCAATTTATGTCGGACAATCTTGCAATTCAACAGTCGTTTGTGGTCGATGGAGACCTTGGCCCCGAATGACAATGCTTGAGGGGTCAACACCGGGCGGAGCCTCGGATGGCTCAGGTGGTCTTTCATTGGAAGTGGCAAGACTTGCGCTTCTGGTCCAGACTTTCTCAAAACAAGAACAACAGGGAAGAAACTATGAGTGCCTCAAATCCTTCTCCTGCGATCATCTCCTGGAGCGTTCAGGAAAGGCTTCGCGAATACGTGCGGTCACGGCAACTGGCCGAGATCGTGTATCGGGACCCGGCAGGGCAGATATGCGTGGTGCATGAAGTTATCCGCGACCTCCTGAGCCGCGCCGGTCATGACTTTCTGGTATTGGGGAAAGGTAAAGTGGTCGGCGTGGAGCATGTCATCATGGTGGACGGCCAGCGGTTAACCAAAGAGTAATCGGCAGGTAATTGCTATCTAAAGGGCATCGGCCCTACTCTGTTGGTGTCGTAAACATGTATCAACAGAGGGATATGTTATGAACAAGCTCACACTGAGCGCACTGGCTTTGGTTGCAACTTTTGGTCTGGCAGCCTGCAGTTCTGAAAGCGACGAAGGTGCGGATTTTGAGCGAGCGGGCGAGAACGCCGGCGAGATGATGGATGATGCCACCGACGCTGCCGAGGAATCCTGGGAAAACGCCACGGGTCAGGATGAAAGTGCTTGGGGCGAGATGAAGGAAGGCGCCGAAGAAGCCGGTGAGGAAATGGGCGAAGCGGCTGACGAGGCCGGTGATGCCATGGAAGAGGGCTACGACGAGATGGTCCAGTAATCTTAGATATATTGGCTGGGCAGGGCACATAGGTGCCCTGCCTTTTTCTTCGATTTGACTCAATGTCGGATCCAGTGAGCGAATGGCCGAAAGGGCTAGATAGGCACATACCTACCGCTGTCATAAATATGACCAGCATTTGCAATCTCATCGTCAACCAAACGCAATGATTAGTCGCGACCATCAGGTTTCCGAAACATAACTCGATAAGAGAGAGAAACCATGGATAAGCGTCATCTCAATCCCGTTCATCAAGACCCAGGTTATGAGCCTGAGTGTAACAACTCCGGCAATCGCACCTTCGGCTCTATTCTTGAGGCCCGTCTCGCCCGTCGTGGCGTTTTGAAAGGCGGTCTTGCAGCTGCCGTTGCAGGCGTTTTTGGCGGGGCAGCTCTGACTGGATGCGGAGGTTCAAGCTCCTCTGGCGGTACGGGCGGTTCGACAACGGCGCCTGACCTTGTAGGCTTTAAGGCTGTTCCCGTGAGTGAGGCGGACTCCATTGTCGTGCCTGAAGGATATTCTGCTCGTGTGATTGGCGCCTGGGGCGACCCGATCTTGTCTAACGAGGGCGTTTTTCCTGAGTTCTCACTGGATAACTCCGGTGCTGATCAGGCGGCCCAGATCGGTTCACACCACGATGGCATGCATTACTTCCCGATTGAGGGTAGCTCGGAAGATGGTTTGCTTGTCCTGAACCATGAATACATCGAACCCCGCTTCATGCATCAAGCTGCTCAAGGTCAGAACTTCGGCAGCGGTTCTTTCCCGATGATTGATGAGTCAACCCGGGATACCGATCAGGTGCTTCGTGAAATGAATGCGCACGGTGTATCCGTGTACCGGGTGCAGCGTGATGCCAGCGGTGTGTGGGCGCCTGTGCCAGGAGATTCGTTCAACCGTCGCATCACCGCGCTGACTGCGATGGAAATTTCCGGTCCTGTCCGGGGCTCTGATTTTGTCAAAACCCAGTTCAGCCCGGCCGGCACCGAAACCCGTGGAACCCTGAACAACTGTGCTCATGGCGTAACACCCTGGAACACTTACATGATGTCTGAGGAGAATTGGGCGGGTTACTTCCTCAACACCGATGAGCAGCCGGATTCCCAAAGCCGCTACGGTGTTAACTCCTCGGGTTCGTCCCGCTATGCGTGGGAACTGGCGCAGAGCGGCGAAGAGCAGTACACCCGATTTAACGCCACTCCGTCCGGTGCGTCTGCAACGGATGACTTCCGTAATGAGCCCCATTGCTTTGGCTGGATAGTGGAGTTCGATCCGTTCGATTCAAGCTCCAAACCGGTCAAACGAACGGCGTTGGGTCGCTTTGCCCACGAAGGGGTCGTCTTTGCTCCTGCAATCGAGGGTCAGCCGGTTGTCTGTTACTCCGGTGATGACGCGCGCTTTGAGTACATCTACAAGTTCGTTAGTGCCCAGCCCTACCATGCCGCTACGGCCGGTGGACACCTTTTGGATTCTGGTACCTTATACGTCGCCAAGTTTAACGAAGACGGCAGCGGCGAGTGGATTCCCCTGGTCTTTGGTTTGGGTGAGTTGACTGCTGAGAATGGCTTCAGCAGCCAGGCGGATGTGTTGGTACGTACACGCTCTGCTGCCGATGCGGTCGGTGCTACCAAAATGGACCGTCCTGAGTGGGGGGCAGTAGATCCAAACACCCGCGAGGTGTACTTCACACTGACCAACAACTCCCGCCGGGAAGAAAGTGATGAAGCTAACCCGCGTGCTGCCAATCCCTGGGGACATATCATTCGCTGGCAGGAAGGAAATGACTCTGGAACTGCCATGGTATTCAACTGGGATATCTTCCTGCTGGCTGGTCCTGAGGACGATTCGGAATTTCAGAATGCTGGTCTGGATGATGATCAGAAATTTGTTAACCCCGATGGCCTTTGGTTTGACGCAGATTCCCGTCTGTGGATCCAGACCGACATCAGTGAGAGCGTCCAGAACAGTGGCGATTTTGCCCAGTTCGGTAATAACCAGATGCTGGCTGCAGACCCGGTCAATGGCGTTTTGCGCCGATTCCTGACAGGCCCTATTGGCCAGGAAATCACCGGCGTTGTCACCACCCCGGACCAGCGCACAATGTTTATCAACGTGCAGCACCCTGGCGCAACAACAAGCCGTGATGATTTTGAGAACGGCAACCTGATCAGCCACTGGCCAGACGGCGGAAACAGTATTCCGCGTTCTGCCACGGTGGTGATCACAAAGGATGACGGTGGCAAGATCGGCAGCTAACGCTCCGTCACGTTCCGCCCTGAAACCCGCGCCCTTGTGGCGCGGTTTTTTTTGTTACAGATTTCTATGAAAGTGCCGATAAATTGATCAGGGAGCCAATAGTGGCATCCAGAATCCACTAAAGTAGCAGTTATTAACCTGAATCATTTCTTTACTCTCAACGCTGGCCTTAAATAACAAAATGTTTGCGTACGCAATGATAAAGAAGAGGGCACCATGGGCTTACTCGATCGCGCTGCAATTATTTGGGGGGTGGGCATTGCTGTTGCGCTCGGCATTGCCTGTCTGTGGGTGGCACCGTTGTTAGGGCTGGATGCGGCCTCGATGTTGATTGGTCTGGTGCTTGGTCTGGTGGTGGCCGCCGGTTATCTGATTGTTCGGGTACTGGAGCCGATCGAGAAAGGCATTGCAGGCCTGAACGATGGCTCGCTTGCGGAAGGCCACCCCCTGAGAGCCCAATGCCAGCAGTTGCTGGAGGACGCCCGTGCCGGCAAGGCGCTGGTGGAAACCCTGTCTGACAGTGCCGACAAGAACGCCATTTCCGCCGCCGAAGTGTCCTACGCGGCGGATCAGGTGAAAAAACGCCTCGACCGGCAGGTGGAAGAAACCGCCCAGATGGCCGATTACGCCGGCAAGATAACCGAGTCTGTTCGTGAGTCGTCCGAGCAGGCCACCAACGCCGCCACCATGGCGTTGCAGAACCGGGAAGTCAGCGTTGAGGGGCGCCAGGCGCTGGTTTCCGCTATTGAAAGTGTCCGGATCGTGCATCAGCAGTCGGGCGAGAATCTCAGCCTGATTCAGGCTCTGAACGAAAAGTCCACCAAGATCCAGGGTGTTACCTCTACCATCCAGGGCATTGCTGAGCAGACCAACCTGCTGGCCCTGAACGCCGCTATCGAAGCAGCGCGGGCCGGTGATCAGGGCCGGGGCTTTGCCGTGGTGGCGGATGAGGTTCGACAGCTGGCGGGGCGCACTGCACAAGCGACCAGCGAAGTGGCGGAAACCCTGGAAGAAATCCAGGGCGATACTTCCCTGATCGTTGCCCGAATTGAGGACCTGGCCCGCTCCGTGGAGCAGGGGCTGACATCCGTTGAAAGCGTTGGCGCGCAGCTGGATCTGATTCGCGACCAATCCGACCGGGTGCAGCAGCAGGTTGCCCGTATTGCAGAGATTGACCAGGCCAATGAGCAGAGTCTGGAACAGGTGTTCTCTGTCATTGAATCGGTGCGAGATCATATTGCTGAAAGTGACAGCAGTGTGGCTTCTCTGGCGGGCCAGGCGGCCACCCTGATGGAACTGGCGGAAAACGCCAATGCCGCGTTCGCGTTGAACAGTAGTCAAAGTTACCACCGATCGTTCTTTGATCAGGCGCGTGCGGGAGCCGCCCAGATCGGTGAGCTTTTTGAGCAGGCCATTCAGCAGGGCAAACTGAGCGAATCGGCCCTATTCGAGAAGAAGCGAGAGCCGATCCCGAACACCAACCCCCAGCAATACAGCAGCGCCTTCGACCGTTTCACTGACCAGGTGTTGCCAGCGGTGCAGGAGAACATCAAGAATTCCCACGATGCCATCGTCTTCTCCATTGCCTGCGCCCCGGACGGTTACGTGCCCACCCACAATCGGGATTTTGCCCACCCGCCCACCGGTAACCCCGAAGTGGATCTGGTGAAAAGCCGGAGCAAGCGACTGTTCAATGATCGCACCGGTATTCGTTGTGGTAGCCACACTCAGGACATGCTGTTGCAAACCTACCGGCGCGATACCGGTGAGATCATGCATGACCTGTCGGTGCCCATCTATGTCAACGGCAAGCACTGGGGTGGTTTCCGGATCGGCTATCGGCCTTCCGGGCACTGAGCTTCGCTGCTATGCTGCGGGTTTGGTTGAAGGAGTTGCCCGTGGCTGAGCCTGAGTTTATTCCCGCTGAATCGAATCATAACAAACCGCAGGGTACGGATGCGGCCCGTAATCTGGCGATTACTGTCTACATTCTGCAGGCGTTGTCGTTGTTGCTTGGGGGAGTTCTCCTCGGCTTCGTCACTGCTCTGGCCGGAGTGATCATCAACTACGTCAAGATGGATGAGGTGCGTGGCACCTGGATTGAGCCCCATTTTCGCTGGCAGATCCGCACCTTCTGGATTGGTCTGCTGTGGCTGGTCATCGGCACCCTTACCCTGATGGTTATTATTGGCTGGTTTATCCTTCTGGGGATGGCTATCTGGGTGATTTATCGCATTGTTAAAGGCGCCCTGGCGCTGAACGACGGCAAGGCACCCGAGTAACGGGATGCTCAGTCTTCAGTGACCTCTTTCAGGCGCAGGGCGCTGACCATTCCGGTAAAGCCCATCAGCCCCAGTACGATAATCACCGCGATGTCTGAAATCAGCGACAGCGCGGCGGTAATCCCCCCGGTTACCAGCAGCAGAACCCCGATCACCGTATTGCTGACGGCGGTATAGTCTGTGCGTTTGTTGCCACCGGCCATATCCACCAGGTAGGTTTTACGCCCCAGGCGCACGCCGGCATGGGCGATGCTCAGAACAAAGAATGCGGCGGGGTAGAACCAGGCACCGCCTACATCCGGCCCGAAGATCAAGGCACTGAAGCCTACCAGCAGGCAGACGGCGCTGGCCATGGCTGCGCCCCGTATGATGACCCGCCGGCTTGAGGTATCCGCCGCCCAGCCCCAGAAACTGGCACTGACCGAGCTGGCCAGGCTACTGGCCAACAGAAACACCCCGAGCATCCAGCCGACATCCGATTGCTTCTGCGCCAGCACCACGAAATAGGGCGACGCCAGGGCAGAGCAGAGCAGCAGCGCCCGTGTAACCACGAAATGGCGAAAGGGCGCATCGTCTCTCAGCAGCGACAGGCTTTGGACAGCCTCAGTCATGGCGTTACTGCCACCACCGGTTTCACCGGGGAATTCTTCCACACTGGCGAACAGAACACCGGCGATGATCCACAGCGCGGCTGCGAGCAGCAGAAGCAGGCTGTAGAACCCTAGGGTTGGATCGCCACGATCCCAGAACAGCAGAGCGGCCATGGCGACCGTCAGGGAGCCGCCAATGGTGGTGGCAAGGCCAGACAACCGGCCCCGACGGGTTTTCGGGATGCACTTGCCCTGAACGTCTTTCATGGCCACTGAGCAAAAGCCCCGGGCCAGGGAAAACACCACCAACCCTGCAACGATGCTCAGGCCGGCGGCATAACCTTCCAGAAACCAGACGCTGGCGGCCATACCAACCACGCTGACTGACTGCCCGAAGCTACCCAGTGTCCAGAACCACTTGCGCACCGCCTTGCGCCGAACCCAGGCGGCAATCACCATTTGAGGCACCATGGAACCGGATTCGCGTATCGGCACCAGCCAGGCCACCAGGGCAGGGGCGCCGACGGCGCTCATCATCCACGCCAGAACGGTTTTCGGGCTGATCAGAAGGTCGCCGAGCTTGGTCAAAACATTGGCCGCAAGAATCAGAAAGAAATTCCTGGGCACCTCCCGACAGGCCTCCTCGGGGATGTCTTTGCAGACCCTGGCGTCTTCTTCGTTGGCGATGAGGGCATACAGCTGGTCAACGGGGGCGTTACTCTGGCCAGGCAAGGTGATTCTCCTTATTTTACAAGAACGCAAGCATAGCAGGTTGCCGGGTGCCTGATCACCGGCTTGGAGGGTGCAAGTGCCACGCTGCGGGCTTCCAGCAGGGTTGCCTGGGCCCGGCAGGTGATGCTTAATGGGCGCCTGAGATCAGGAGCCCGATATGCTGAGTTACCTTCACGCTTTTCACGCTGGCAACTTTGCCGATGTGCAAAAACACGCTGCCCTCACGCTGGCGCTGGCCATGATGCAGGCGAAAAAGACCCCGATTGCCTGTTTTGATACCCACGCCGGCAGTGCCATGTACGATCTGGCCAGCGACCGGGCCAGGAAAACGTCGGAGGCCGACAGCGGTATCCAGCGATTGTGGGCCATGCGCCAGAGGCTGGCGTCACCGGACTGGCGTCCGATACTGGAGGTGCTGGCACGTCATAATGGTGCTGGTAAAACCCTTGCCCATTATCCCGGTTCTCCCGCCTGGTTTGCGGAATTTGCCCGCCCTGGTGATTCCGTGACGGCGTTTGAACTGCACCCTTCCGAGCGGCGAGCTCTGGAAGCCTGGGCCCGTGATGCCGGTGTCCGGGTGCTTCAACAGGATGGTTTGACAGGACTGGTGCGGCAGTTGCCGCCGCCCCAGCCAAGACTGCTGACCCTGATAGATCCCTCCTATGAGATCAAAGACGATTACCAGCAGGTTTCGGATACTTTGCACAAGGCATGGAAAAAATGCCGTCACGGGGTCTATCTTATCTGGTATCCCATGCTGACCAGCGGATTGGAGCAGCGCCTGATCAGTGAGCTGGAAAAAGGCGAGGTGCGCAAGATCCTGTGCCATGAGGTGCGGCTGGATCAGCCGCCGGAGCGCGGCATGGTCGGGTCAGGTATGTTGGTGGTGAACCCGCCATGGGGCTTTGAACAACGCCTGGCCGCTATGATGGATGATGTGCAGGGAGAGCCCGGGCTCGGCTTGTCCCAATCCTTGGACTGGCTGGTTCCGGAATGACCTGGCGGGAGTAACGCATTGGTGAATGACGTTGTAGAAGACCACCCGTATCTGCCTGGCGGACTGATTCCGCTGGAGCAATGGAAAACCCCTGAGACCTCGGTTCAGAAAACCATCCGCGGCGCCTTTCGGGACATTCTCGACCAGTTGAGAGCCGGTATCAGCCCGGAGGAACAGGCATTCCAGAGCCTGGATGATCTGCCGATGCTGTCTGGGGACCGGCTGAAGGAGTTTGCACCGGAACCGGATGCCGCATTGCTGGCGCAGGTATTGGTGGACCAGTTCGATCAGCTACACCGTGACGGAGCCAGCCATCGCGAGGTGAACTTTGTGGTGGCGCCTCCGTTTTCGGGGGTGCCGGAGGCCCTGCGCTGCCTGTCCTGGAGGGTGCTGACACCTCCGGATAACCTGTTGATGACAGAGCAGGACGCTGGTGCCTGGTGGGATGAACAACTGTCTGGCGGCGACTGGGTCATTCCGGAACTGGCGGATTTCTGGCTCAGGCATCCGGCCGGGTTGAATCTGCTTCGGGAACTCTTCGCTCGCATCGCGCTGGACCATGCCGGTAATGGCATGGTTGGCTGTTCCAGCTGGTGCTGGCAGTTCTGGCGCCAGTATTCGCCGGAGCTCAGCCTGGCGCCCTATACCCTGGCGCCGCTTACCGGTGAGCAATTGACCCGATGGCTGGATTACCTGGCGTCCGGCGACGGAGAGCAGCAGGTTACCGCCAGAATGACTCGCGACGGGCTGTATGTACTGCCGGCGCCCCAGCAGGACTCTGACCTGAAATACAGCAGCTTCACCCAGGATCTGGCAACGCTTGCCCGGGGCAACCGGGGCGTGGCCCTCGCCATCTGGCAACGCACCTTGCGGGCACGGCCCGAGAAAGATGATGAAGACACAGGCAAGGAAGTTGTCCGGCTGGCCGGGCGCCGGTGCTGGGTTGCTCCGCTGGATCAGATCAGCCTGCCCTCGGTGCCGGCGAGTGCCGGACGGCAGCCTAGCCACATTTTGCATGCCTTGCTGCTGCACGACGGCTTGAATGCCGAGCAGTTGGCGTTGGTGACCGGAATGCAGAAACAGGATATCGCCCTGACGCTGGACAGGTTGATCCGGGCAGAGCTGGTGGGCCGCGCACCTGAATCGGATGTGTATCGGGTCACCCCGCTGGGGTATCCCGCCGTTCGCAAGAACCTCCAGGCCCGGGGCTATCCCGTGGATGGCTTTTAGGAGATCGGGATGGGCGATATAGGCTTCAAGGAGACATTTGCTTCGATCACTACCGACGCGTTGCTGAACGCATTGATGGTGGTGATACTGGCATCGTTAGTGATCATGCTGGTGCAGAAGCTGCTTCCGGCCCTCGCCGGCAAGCTCGGGGGCAAGCTCAGGCTTTACCTGCTGGCGTCAGTACCGCTGCTGCGGTTACTGATTATTGTGCTGGCCATCGTGACGGTAGTGCCCATTCTGGTGGAGCCATCTTTTGAAAACATGGTGGCGATTTTCGGGGCCCTGGGCCTGGCGCTAGGTTTTGCCTTCAAGGATTACGCCAACAGCCTGATCGCGGGTATTGTGACCCTGTATGAGATGCCTTACCGTCCGGGGGACTGGATTGAGGTGGACGGTCGGTACGGTGAGGTGAGGTCTATCGGTACCCGGGCAGCGGAAATTGTCACCCTGGATGACACCGTGATCGTGATTCCCCACAGCCTGCTATGGAATACCCTGCTGGCGAACGGCAATGACGGCACCAACAACCTGATGTGTGTGGCCGAGCTGCACCTGGACCCGAACCACAACGTGGCGCGGATGCAGCAGCTGTTTCGGGACGTGGTGTTTACCTGCCCGTTGACCAAAACCTATCAGCCGGTGATTGTGACCGTTTCCGCAACCGACGACGCCATGCGCTACCGCCTCAAGGCCTACCCATTGGAGCCCAGGGAGCAGAGCCCGTTTATCTCGGACCTGACCGCAAGAGCGGCCGATGTCTGTGCCCGGGAAGGCGTTCGCATGGTATCAAAAAGGGTGACTGACGCAGACTAGAGCTCCATGGAGCACTAGGGCTGCGTCCATTCATCCACAAATTCCAGAAGGGCCCGGCCGGTTTCACCGGTCTGTTTGAGATACTTGTCGCGCACTGGCAGGCTGGCCTGCCGGAATCGTTCACGCTCATCGTCATCCAGAAGTACTACCTGTATATCGCCGGCTTCCACCATACTTTCGAGGCGCTGCTGATTGAGTGCTTCCTGACTTTCCCAGGCGAAACCCGCCAGGTCCCGTACCGCGTCGTTCAGCCAATTTCGTTCCCGGTCGGGCAGGTCGTTGTACCATTGCTGGTTCGACACGATAGAAGCGACAAAATAAGAAGCCCTGGCCATGGTGAGGGTGGTCTGCACTTCGTGGAAGTCCATTTCCTCAATGGCAAACACCGGGTTGGCCTGGCCGTCGATCTTGCGTAGCTGAAGGTCACTGTAGACCTGGGAATAGGGCGTCTGGACCGGTTCCGCACCGTACGCACGGTAAGCCTCGGCAGCCATATTTGACGTCATCGTACGGATGCGCAAGCCCTGAAAGTCGTCTGGCGAGCGCAGGGGCTTATTGGCGGTCCAGGTCATCCAGCCTTCCGGAATAAAACCCAACAGTTGCAAGCCGGTTTGCTGGTAGGGCTGCTGGAATTGTGCAATCAGTTCCGGGGCTTCCAGTAACTGGCGAGCGTCTTCCGGTTGCTCGGGCATAAGAAAGTGCAGGTTGAAAATGCCGGCTTCCGGAACCGTGTCGGCCAGGTGCCCGGGCGAGGCAAAGGCCAGGTTCACCGAGCCATTGCGGGCCAGTTCGGTGAGCTGCGTGGAGGTACCCAGAGACCCGTAAGGAAAGACGTCCACTTCAATAAGGCCGTCCGAAATATCCTCAATATGGGCGCGGAATGCTTCTGCGTACTGATGCTGCACGCTGCCTTCAATCTCTTCCAGGGCAAAGCGCCAGGTGATCGGGTATTTCTCCGAGATGGTTTGCTGGCCGCCTTGGTCGCCGGGTGAAGGGTCGTCGGAACATCCGGAAAGCATCGCGGTGCAGGCTGCCAGTGCCAGCCAGTGGCGGACGTGGTTTTTGATCATAGCGGGCGGACTCCGGTCCGGAAAGATGGAAAGCTGTTGGTTTCTCCTGACGGAAAAGGTACCACAAGATAGACCGGTAGGCAGATCCGGAGGGGGCAATATTACAGGGCAGGAAATAAAAAGCCCCGCCTGGTGCGGGGCTGAGGGACGAGCCGGTTTGCAGGGTTCGCTTACATCATGGAGTCAACGCGGTTGCGTACTTCCGGATTGCTGCTGTAAGCCGTCGCGATGGCGTTATAGGTCGGAATATCCATACCGACTTCCTCGATCACGCCCACCATTTTGTCGTTGGCTTCCATTTGCAGTTCCTGGGCCTCTTGCTGGGAATCAGCCGCTTCAATCTTCGCAATGTAGTCCTCACGAACTTCCATGACGCCGGATTGTGCTTCCACGAACTGCTGCAGCTCGGAATCGCTGTAGTTGGCATCCTGAGCATTCTGAGCCGCTGGGTCTGCGTATTCAGCGCCTTGCTGAGCATCTTGCTGGGCAATGGCAGGTGCAGCCGCGAGCATGGCCAGGGAAGCGGTAATGGAAATCAGCAGTTTATTCATAAAAAAGCTCCTTGAGGTTTGGCGGGTCATTAAGACGTTCCGCCGATTTGTGAAACACGCCAAAGACATAACAAGTGCTGTGCCAACTTTTTCAAATGGCATTAAGATCAATAAAAACAGTTGGTTATATTTATTTTGGCATTACGTTCGGGTAATTCTGGTTGTGGCGAAATGCCACATGTGGCACAAATGCTGTGACACTTCTACATAGGAATCGCTCATGGCTTCCCTTGGCCGCCGAATTGGTGACCTGTTTCGTTCGTTGCAGCTGACGCTGGTTCTGAGCATCGTGGTTCCGCTGCTGCTGTTCAGCGGTATTGCGATATACATCGGCCTGGGCGCGGTTGAAAAAGCATTGAATGAACGCCTTCGTGAAGACCTTGAGCTGGTTGCCAGGGCGGTCAGCGGCCCCCTGTCCAATGCCCTGGTCGAGCAAGATGAGCTGGTGCTTGGGGAATCCCTCAAGTCCATCTTCCAGATCGGCCGCATTTCCGGAGCGTCTGTCTTTGATGAGGAAGGTAACCGGGTGGCCAGCCTGGGTGTCGCGGATTCAGACGTTACCAACAGCGTTAGTGCCGAGCGGGTGATCGCCAGTGGCGAGCTGGGCGGTGCTTTCCGGCGAGTTGATGGCGAATCGGTGTTCTCACAGTTTACGCCGCTGGTGGGCGAAGACGGCCGTATTCAGGGGCTGCTCCAGGTAACCCGCCAGCGCAGCGACTTTCATGACCTGGTGGCGTCCAGCCGTTGGTGGGCGGTGGGGATATGGTCTGTACTCGCTGTGACCATCATCCTGGTGGTCGTACTCGGACACTACCGTACCGTGGGGCGCCACGTGAATGGACTGATGGAGAACATGGAAAACCTGGCGCCGGGCCATTGGCTTCTGGCGACCCCTGCGGCAGGCCCGCGGGAGCTCCGACAGATTCACCGGGGTATTCGGGATATGGGCCGGCGTATGGCTGACGCCGAGGCAGAGATTGAAGACCGTATTGCCCGGGAGAGGGCTCTGGCGGAACAGCTGGAGTATCAGGAGAAAGTGGCCATGATCGGCCGGGTTGCCGGCGGGGTGGCACACGAGTTGGGAGCGCCGCTGAATGTGATTCAGGGGCGGGCCCGGATACTCGCCAGGGCCGGGCTGCCGGACGATCAACAGCGGCACCTGAAAGATATCGAGCACCAGGTGCAGCGGATGACCACCATCATTCAGCAGTTGTTGGACTGTTTCCGCCATGTGCCGGACTCCCGGCGGCCACTGGACCTGTCCGATGTGCTGCAGGACGTGATGTCCCGCGTCTCGGAGGACGAGCGGTGCAGCCATTGCCAGGTTGAAACCGAGGGTATCGATCGATCCATGCCTACCCGAGCGGAGCCCCTTCGGATTGGTCTGGCGTGCCTGAATGTGATCCGTAACGCCTGCCAGTCTGCCCGCAGCTGGCTAAGGGTAACGGCCCATCAGTCCGATGATTACTGGGAAATCCGGGTAGAGGATGACGGCCCGGGCATCGCGCCTGAGGATAGGGACAAGATCTTCGAGCCCTTCTACAGTACCCGCCCTGCTGGCGAGGGCACCGGCCTGGGGCTGGCCGTTGTGAACAGCGTCATAAAGGAACATGGAGGTCGTGTGGGTGTGGAGGAGAGTAGCCTGGGCGGGTGTCGAATGAGTCTGTATTTTCCCAGGGAGACCGGCATATGAGTGATTCGGTAGCAACCATATTACTGGTTGAGGATGACCAGAGCCTGGGCCAGTTGCTGGCCGAAGAGCTGGAGATGGACGGTTACACCATGCTCCGGGCCGGGACCGTTGATGAGGCCCGGCAGCAGCTGGGGGAACAACGGCCAAGCCTGATCGTCTCGGACCTGCGACTGCCGGATGGCGACGGCCTGCAGGTGCTGTCGTTTCAGCAGGCAGAGCATCCGGGCATTCCGTTTATCGTGATTACCGCCTTTGGCACGGTCGATCAGGCGGTGGATGCACTGAAAGCCGGTGCCGATGATTTTCTGACCAAGCCACTTTCGACGGACCACCTGAGGCTCAAGATAAAGCGGCTGTTGGCCCAGGCGGACATCAACCGGCAGTTGGCGGAGATTCAGGCCAGTCAGAATGGTGGAAATAACCTGGGCCTGGTGGGCGACAGTCCGGCCATGGCGCGCTTGCGCACCGAAATCCGGCAGGTGGCCCGTAGCCAGGCGGCGGTTCTGATCAACGGTGAAAGCGGGACCGGCAAGGAGCTGGTGGCCCGGGCAGTGCACCAGCAGAGTGATCGGGCCGGGCAGGCCTTTCTGGCCGTTAACTGTGCGGGCATTCCGCCGGACCTGATGGAAAGTGAATTCTTTGGCCATGAAGCCGGCGCCTTTACCGGCGCCAGACAGGGGCGCAAGGGGCTGTTTGCGGAAGCCAGTGGTGGCACCTTGTTGCTGGACGAGATTGGTGAGATGCCCCTGGCTCTGCAGGCCAAGCTGCTCCGGGTGCTTCAGGAAGGCTCCATCAAGCCGGTTGGCTCTGATCATGAGGAAACCGTGGATGTGCGGATTCTCGCCGCCACCCACGTTGATCTTATGAAGGCGGTGGAGCAGGGGGAGTTCCGGGAGGATCTGTACTATCGGCTGGAAACCCTGTCTCTCGGTATTCCGCCACTCCGGGAACGGGGTGAGGATGTTGAATTGCTGGCGATGCATTTCCTCAAGGAAGCCTGCCGCCGCCATAACCGGGGGTTTATCAAACTCAGTGATGTGACCCTTCGAGTGCTTCGGGACTATCCGTTCCCCGGTAACGTTCGGGAGCTGTCCAGTGCCATTGAGCGGGCGGTTACCTTCTGTGAGGGCGATACCATTCAACCGGAGCACTTGCCGCAGCGTATCCGAAAGCGTCAGGGGGCCTCGGCCCAGCCGCTGGCAGCGCCGGGTTCGGTGAATCTGTCAGAGTGGCCGACGCTGGAAGCCTTACAACAGGACTATGTGCGCCGGGTCATGGCGGCGGTGGATGGTAACAAGCGTCGGGCAGCCCAGATTCTGGGTATCAACCGGCGGACGCTTTACCGCTGGCTGGAAACCGAAACAGGACCGGCAAATGACTAATCAGAAGCAGGCCATGCTCTATGGCCTGGCAACCGTGTTGCTGTGGTCCACTGTGGCAACCGCCTTCAAACTGGCCCTGGCCGAGCTGGCTCCGGTGCAGATGTTGCTGGTGGCTTGCGCCGCTTCAGTATTGGTCATGGGTGGAATCCTGATGGCCCAGGGCCGTTGGCATCTGGTATTTGAACTTTCCCGGCGGCAGTACCTGCAGTCTGTCGGGATGGGTCTGATCAACCCGTGCCTGTACTATTTCTTCCTGTTCGGCGCCTTTGACCGCCTGCCGGCGCAGGAAGCGCAGCCTCTCAACTATACCTGGGCGTTGGTGCTTGCTTATCTTTCGGTGCCTTTTCTGGGCCAGAAACTGCGCCGCATCGACATCCTGGCTGGTCTGGTTTGCTATGCCGGCGTGGTGGTCATTGCTACCCGGGGCGCGGTCACCAGCCTCAGCTTTTCAGATCCGCTGGGCGTCGCCTTCGCGTTGGGTAGCACCCTGGTGTGGGCCAGCTACTGGATTATTGCCACCCGCGACACCCGTGACCCTGTGGTTGGCCTGTTCCTGAATTTCCTGTTTGGCTTGCCGTTCATAACCCTGGCGTGCTGGTACACGGTGGGGCTCGAACTGCCGCTGGGCCGATCCCTGACCGCGGCGGTCTATGTGGGTGTGTTCGAGATGGGAATCGCCTTTGTGCTCTGGTCCCAGGCTATGAAAAAGGCTGAGAACACGGCGAAGGTCAGCAACCTGATCTTCATCTCACCGTTTCTGTCATTGGTGTTTATCTACTTCATTCTCGGCGAAACCATCATGCCGTCTACCTACGTCGGGCTGACGCTGATCATGGCCGGGTTGTGGTTGCAGCAGCAGAAGGTTCGGGTTAGGCAGCGGGGGCTCGACCATGGATGAGGGCTGGTACCTCTATCTGGTTCGCACCAGAACCGGCAGCCTGTATACCGGCATTACCACAGACGTGGAACGCCGCTTCTCAGAGCATCAGGCGGGGGCGCCCAAGGGGGCCCGCAGCCTGCGGGGCAAAGGGCCTTTGACCCTGGCATTCCAGGCATCGGTCGGCAACCGTAGCCGGGCCTCGCAACTGGAATGGCAGGTCAAACGCTGGTCCAAAGCCCGTAAGGAAGCGCTTATCAGAGGTGCTCTCAGCTTGCCATATGGGTCCTGACATGGTCGGCGGCAACCTGCACGGCCTCAGTGGCGCGGTCCAGTTGGCCGCAATGGACCTGAAACACGTGCCACAGGTTATTGTAGATCTCCAGCCGGGTTGCTACGCCATCTCGCTTGGCGATATCTGCCAGCCGGGTAGCATCGTTCAGCAGGATTTCCTCGCTGCCAACCTGGATCAGTAACGGCGGCAAGTTATCCAACTGGCCATACACCGGCGATACCAGTGGCGTGGTCAGCGGTGTGTCGCCGGCGTACATTCGGGCGGCGTTGGCGGTCCAGCTTTCCTGTAACACCGGCTCGCGTTCCGGCTGATAGAGCGCGCCCTGGCTGAGATCAACCCAAGGCGAGAAACAGGTGATTGAGGAGGGCAGCGGGTGTTTGTGGTCACGCAATTTCATCGCCAGAGCGATGGATAACCCGCCGCCGGCCGAATCACCGGCCAAGGCAAGGCTATTGGCCGACAGCCCCTGGCTGATCAGCGCCAGGTAAACGGATTCGGCATCATCCAGCGCCGCCGGGAACGGATGTTCCGGAGCCAGTCGGTAATCGGGGGTAATCACTTCGCACCCGGACAGCTTGGCCAGGTGCCCGGTGATACCCCGATGGGTGCTGGCGGAGCCAATGATGTAGCCGCCGCCGTGGAGGTAGAGGATCGTTCCGGATGGCGTTGCTGTTGCCGTGGTTCGCACCACGGGAACATCGCCCAGATCGTCCCGGACAAACCGGGCGCTGCGCGGCGGTACGGACGACCGGTAGGCCTGGCGAATCAGCTGGCGTTGCAGTTTCAGGGGTACAGCATTCGAGAGCATCGGGCGGACCAAGCGCTGCATTGTCTGGCGCAGCCCGGCTTCAAGAAGCGGCTGGAACATCTGTGTTCTCCCTCGTGAATGCGTTAGGATGTCGAACAATTCTCGATTCATGACAGGCGTTTAACTCTACGTGTACTGGAAAACAGATACCATAGAAATTCCGAACTGGGACAGACATTCTTTGCTGGATCGTCTGGAACCCTTTGATCCGGCCATCAACCGTGAACTCAGTGTCGAGATGGAGGCCTACTGCCGTTTTTATGGCCTGGACTTATGGGTAGAGCACCCGGAGGTTACTTACCATCAGGGTTACATCAAGGCTGAACGGCATGAGGTGATGGTTCATTACTTCCGGCTGCCGGAGTCGTCGGCCCCCAAGGGCACGGTGTTCATCCTGCACGGTTATTTTGATCATGTGGGGCTCTACACGCAGCTGATTGACCGCTGTCTTGGTGCCGGTTTTGATGTCTTGGCCTACGACCAGCCGGGGCACGGGCTTTCGAGCGGCACACCGGCCGCCATCGGCAGCTTCCTGGAATACCAGGCGGTGTTGTCGGAGGTGATGGCGCGGGTGCGGGAAAAAATTCGCGGCCCCTGGTTTGCAGTAGGGCAGAGTACGGGCGGGGCGATTCTGATCGACTACCTGTTGTCGAATCACCATAGCCGGGAAACCTCGGATTTCCGCAGAGTGGTGTTGCTGGCGCCGCTGGTGCGCCCCATGGGGTGGCTGGGAGCCAAGATTCTGCACAGTCTGGTCAAACCCTTTCTGACCCGCTGGCGCAGGGTGTTCGGCACCAACAGTGGCAATGCCCGCTTTCTGGACTTTCTGCGGGAGCATGATCCCCTGCAGGCCAGGGCCGTGCATGTGGATTGGGTGACTGCCCTGCGTAAATGGGTGCCACATATAGAATCGGCACGGCCGGTGGATTTTCCGGTGACGGTGGTTCAGGGGGAAAAGGATCTGACCGTGGACTGGCAGCACAATTTGCGGATTATCCGGAATAAATTTGCCTCAGTAAGGGAACAAAGAATCCCGGATGGGCGTCATCATCTGGTAAACGAAGCGCAGGATTTGCAGTCGACGGTGTTTAACACCATTATTGATACTTTCATCGAGTAATACATTGGTTTGTGCCACGCGTGGCCGCCAGCCAGGAACTGAAGCAGGAGAACACAGTGAAAAAGACCATTCTTGCCTTTGCAGTGGCAACCGTTGGCCTTAGCGGTTGTATGACTTACGACCCGTACACCGGCGAAGAGAAAACCTCCAGTGCCACCAAGGGCAGTATTATTGGCGCCATAGGCGGTGCTGCTGTGGGTGCGGCAACCTCCAGCAAAAGCGACCGCGGCAAGGGCGCCCTGATCGGCGCCGCCGGTGGTGCTGCTATTGGTGGCGGTATCGGCTACTACATGGATCGTCAGGAAGCCGAGCTGCGTCATAAGCTGGAAGGCACTGGCGTTCGGGTGGTTCGTAACGGTGACCAGATTGAATTGATCATGCCTGGCAACATCACGTTCGATACTAACCAGTCCACCATCCGCCCTGGCTTCAACGACACCCTGGAATCCGTGGCTCTGGTGCTCAAGGAATTCGACAAGACGATTATCCAGATCGAAGGCCACACCGACAGCACAGGATCTGAAAACTACAACCAGCTGTTGTCAGAGCGCCGCGCGTCATCCGTTCGTGACTTCCTGCTGAATCAAGGCATTGAACCAGGCCGGACCCGCGCGGTGGGCTATGGCCAGCGTTATCCGATTGCCTCCAACGACACCGCTTCTGGTCGTGAGCAGAACCGCCGTGTTGAGTTGACCCTGGTACCGATGCAGTAAAGCCCGGCCGGGTTTTGCCATCGCCCAACGAAAAAGCCCCGGCTGCAAAGACCGGGGCATTTTTTGCGGTGTTGGCAGGTGTGGCGTCAGTTGGTGTTGCTGGGCAGCCACTCATCAATGCGTTTTTTGAGGTCATCCAGCTGGTTCTCGCCAGACTCTTTCAGCTCGCCCAGCTTGGTCCGGGCCGTTTCAATCTGGTCTTCCATTGCCTGGATGCGCTCTGAGAAATCTCTCTGAATCTGGGCCTCAGCTTCTTCGTCCTTTGCTTTGGCAATTTTCTCATTGGCCTCGGCTCTCAGGCTTTCGATCTGTTTGCTCCAGTGTTCAGTCTGGGTTTCCAGTTTCCGCTGCAAAGAATCCTTCAGTGACATAGCTAACTCTCCTGTCAGGCCGGGCAGTTGCCCCGGCCATTTCAATGAGTGGTACCTATCAGCATGGCCTCGGGCGCCGGAAACTCAAGGGCGTCAGGATTAAGTTTTGTTGAAGTCACCTTGATTCGGGGTATTGTGGCCCGACATGGCATAAAAAAAACCGGAGCCAGGCCCCGGTTTTTAGCGTAAGCACTGCGCTCAGAACAGTACCCGACAACGGATAGTGCCTTTCACCTGGCGCAGTTTTTCCAGCGCCAGTTCGCCGTAGGCCTTGTCGACATCAATAACCACATAACCGATGTCTTCCTTGGTTTGAAGGTACTGGCCACACACGTTGATGCCGTTCTCGGAGAATACCTGGTTGATCTCGGACATCACCCCTGGCACGTTCTCGTGGATGTGCAGCAGGCGGTGCTGGTTCGGGTGCGACGGCAGGGCGACTTCCGGGAAGTTCACAGAAGACACAGACGTGCCGTTGTCGCTGTACATGGCCAGCTTTTCGGCCACTTCACGGCCGATGTTTTCCTGGGCCTCAATGGTAGAGCCGCCCACGTGTGGGGTCAGGATGCAGTTGTCGAACTCGCGCAGCGGAGAGATAAACTCTTCATCGTTGGACTTCGGTTCAACCGGGAATACGTCGATGGCAGCACCCAGCAGCTTGCCGGAACGCAGGGCATCAGCAAGGGCGTCGATGTCGACCACGGTACCGCGGGAGGCGTTCATCAGGATGGAGCCAGGCTTCATCTGGGCGAATTGCTCGGCCTTGAACATGTACTTGGTGGCCGGGGTTTCCGGCACGTGCAGGGAAACCACGTCTGCGATGTTCAGCAGCTCCTGCAGGGTGCCCACCTGGGTGGCGTTGCCGATCGGCAGCTTGGACACCACGTCGTAGAAGTACACGTCCATGCCCAGGCTCTCGGCCAGCACGCTGAACTGGGTGCCGATGTTGCCGTAACCGATAATGCCCAGCTTCTTGCCACGGATTTCGTAGCTGTTCTTGGCGGATTTCAGCCATTCGCCCCGGTGCGCCTTGGCGCTCTTCTCAGGCACGCCGCGCAGCAGCAGGATGGCCTGGGCCAATACCAGCTCGGCGACGGAGCGAGTGTTGGAAAACGGTGCGTTGAATACCGCAACACCACGGCGGGTGGCGGCTTGCAGGTCGACCTGGTTGGTGCCAATACAGAAACAGCCCACGGCCACCAGCTTCTTGGCGGCGTCAAATACCTTCTCGGTCAACTGGGTGCGGGAGCGAATACCGACGAAGTGCGCATCGGCAATCTTCTCGATCAGCTCTTCCTCGCCCAGGGAATGGGACAGGTACTCAATGTTGGTGTAACCCGCAGCGTTCAGGGTATCAATGGCGGATTGATGCACGCCTTCCAGCAGCAGGATCCGGATTTTGCTCTTTTCGAGAGACGTATTTGACATGGGCTTGCTTCCGAACCTTTCGTCACGTGAAATGACCGCGGCCGGGGATCGTCAACCCGGCTCACAGAACAGGGGCGGTATGATACCATAAAAGGAACTTTTCACAGCGCGCCGGTTTGCCTGAATCAATTCCTTGCGAATCGCCGAACCACAGGCCCGGCCCAAACCTGACGAGACTGACGCATCCATGAATTCCGAACAGATCATTGCTTCCCTGAAAGAGCTGGTAGCCGCCGGTGACGCACCGGGAAAAGTGCTGACGGACCCGGCCGACCTGGACACCTACGGCAAGGACTGGACCAAGATCTATCCCCCCAAACCACTGGCAATCGTTCTGCCCAAGACCACCGAGCAGGTGCAGGCGCTGGTGAAGTTTGCCAATGAGAACCAGATAGCGTTGGTGCCCTCAGGCGGGCGCACGGGTTTGAGTGCCGGTGCGGTGGCGGCGAACGGTGAGGTGGTCGTCGCGTTCGACAACATGAACCAGATTCTGGATTTCAACGCCAGCGACCGCATTGTGCGTTGCCAGGCTGGGGTGGTAACTGAACAGTTGCAGAATTTTGCCGAAGAAAACGGCCTGTACTACCCGGTGGATTTTGCCTCCGCGGGCTCCAGCCAGCTCGGCGGTAACCTGTCCACCAATGCTGGCGGCATCAAGGTGATCCGCTACGGCATGAGCCGCGACTGGGTGGCCGGCTTGAAAGTGGTCACCGGCAAGGGCGATATCCTGGACCTGAACAAGGACCTGGAAAAGAACAACACCGGCTACGACCTGCGCCATCTGTTTATCGGTGCCGAGGGTACCCTGGGCTTCATTACCGAAGCCACCATGAAGCTCACCCGCCAGCCAGACAACCTGACGGTGCTGGTGCTGGGGCTGGGTGACCTTACCAACACCATGGATGTGCTGCAGAAGTTCCAGAGCAAGCTGGACCTGACCGCCTACGAGTTCTTCTCCCATCAGGCGATGGGCCACGTTCTGGCTCACGGCAAGGTGCAGGCGCCGTTTGAAACTGAAGCGCCTTATTATGCCCTGCTGGAGTTCGAGGCAGTCTCTGACCAGGTAATGGACGACGCCATGGAACTGTTCGAGCACTGCGTAGAGGAAGGCTGGGTACTGGATGGCGTGATCAGCCAGAGTGAAACCCAGGCCCAGAACCTGTGGCAGCTGCGGGAGCGGATTTCCGAATCCATCGCCCCGCGCACGCCTTACAAGAACGACATTTCCGTGGTGGTGTCCAAGGTGCCGGGTTTCCTGCAGGAAATCGAGAGTGTGGTAACCGATCACTACCCGGATTTCGAGATTATCTGGTTTGGTCATATTGGTGACGGCAATCTGCATCTGAACATTCTCAAGCCTGAAGGTATGGCTAACGAGGATTTCTTCGAGAAATGCCAGCAGGTGAACAAGTGGGTGTTCGAGATTGTTGAGCGCTATCAGGGCAGTGTGTCCGCCGAACATGGCGTGGGCATGACCAAGAAGCCCTACCTGCAGTACACCCGCAGTGAAGCAGAAATTGCCTATCTGCGCGGCATCAAGCAGGTGTTCGATCCCAATGGCATCATGAACCCGGGCAAGATCTTCGATTGATCCGGGTTCGTTGAAGGCGAGGTTTTCGGCGAGTGCAGGAACACATTGTCGTGCTCACCGGCGCTGGTATCAGCGCCGAAAGCGGTCTCTCCACCTTCCGCGACAGCGGCGGCCTGTGGGAGCAACACAGCGTGTACGATGTGGCCACGCCGGAGGCCTTTGCCCGCAATCAGGAGCTGGTGCTGCGGTTCTACAATTAACGCCGGCACCAGCTGGAATCGGTACAGCCCAATCCTGCTCACCGCCTGTTGGCCGAGCTGGAAAACCGCTACCGGGTTACCGTAGTCACCCAGAACGTGGATGACCTGCATGAGCGGGGCGGCTCCTCCAACGTGATCCACCTTCACGGTGAACTCACCAAGGCCCGCAGCTCGGTTAACCCTGAGCTGATCTACGATATCGGGTACAACGACATCAAGCCCGGCGACACCTGTGATCTGGGTACCCAGCTCCGGCCGCACATTGTCTGGTTCGGTGAGGAAGTGCCGATGCTGGATGCAGCCGCAGAAGTGGTTCGCACTGCAGACCAGTTACTGATTGTGGGAACGTCACTACAGGTATACCCGGCCGCTGGGCTGGTCTACGAAGTGGACATCGATGTGCCCATCACCGTGATTGATCCGGGAGAACCAGCCTCGGTTTCACGTGCCAGAGTGATCCGGAAAGGTGCCAGCGATGGCCTGAGGGAGTGGGTTTCGAGCTTTCTCTGATTTTGGAGAATGGAGTCCTGTCGGGGAGGGCCTTCCAAAACACGCTCCTTCGGCACATCCCTGTGGCGCTTGGGCTCCGCCATCCATGGCTCCGCACAGTTTTGGAAGGCCCTCCCCGACAGGACTCTTGCCTCAACTTCGCAGGTATTTCTCTAATTCACTTCTGAAGGCTGCCTGGACGCCCAGCCGCTTCAGCATCCAGTAGTGTCCGGCAATCATCCGGTCAATAAAGATACTTTCCACCGGCGGTTTGAAGTAATCCAGGTACTTAAACACCGTGCTGGTTTTTGCCGCCACATGCTTGTGGATGTCTGCCTCGGCAAAGTCATAGGGTTCATCATTCAGGAACGGGATGATCAGAATGTCCCGCCACATGGCGTAATAAGCCTCATCGACCGCCGGCTGGTTGTCCACGCGGGCGCCCAAATCAATCAGGTACTCGTCGAGTGCCTGGTAGTCCTCGTCCAGAGCCGCGATCAGAGCCTTACGGTACGCCTCTACAATCTCCGGCTTCAGTTTCTTCACGCAGCCAAAGTCATACATGATGATGGTGCCATCCGGCCGGTAGGCGAAGTTCCCAGCGTGGGGATCGCCGTGGATGCACTGGAAGCGGAACAGTTGGTCGGCCATGATGGTGAAGATGCGGTGGCCGATGTCGTTGAGGGTTTCCTGGCTGTAGCGTTCCGGGGTCACCTGGCTGACATGGTCGCCTTCCACCAGTTCCAGGGTCAGTACCCGCCGGGTGGAGTGGCTGTCGACCACCTCCGGAATAACCACCCAGGACTGGTCTTTGTGGAATTCGTGAAAGAGTTTGAGATTGCGGGCTTCGTTTTCGTAGTCCAGTTCTTCTTTCAGGCGCAGGCGGATTTCGCCGAACAGCTGGTCTACGGTCTCCTTGGGCATTTTCAGCAGGCCGCCCAGCTTCAGGGCCAGGCGTAGCTGTTTCAGGTCGGAGTCGCAGGATTCGTCAACGCCGGGGTACTGCACCTTGACAATCACATCGGTGCCGTCGTGCAGCCGAGCACGATGTACCTGGCCTATGGAGGCGGATGCGTAGGGGGCTTCCTGCAGGTACTCGAACAGTTCACCCACCGGTTTGCCCAGCTCGCTCTCGACCTGCGCGAGAATCACATCGAAAGGCATGGGTGGGGCTTCTTTCTGGAGCTTTTCCAGAGCCTGGGAAAACTCTTTGGGCAGGAAGTCCTGGGTCTGGGACGCAATTTGCCCCACCTTCATCACCGCACCCTTGAGTTCACCCAAGGTGTCGGCAATCTCGCCGGCCATGCGGGTGTAGCTTTCGCTGCGAGCGCCTTCGTCGTCGACGGTGCGGAACATGCGCCGGGCCCTTTGGCCGGCGTACTGGCCCGCCACGGAGGCGGTCATGCCTGCGAGTTTGAAGAAGCGTCCTGTACGGGACGTAACTGGTTTCTTCGCCATGGTCCTGTCTGTTTCCCCTGAAACGCGTGGTTCGCCTGAATATGCGTTCAGGCGGGCAAATCAGACCACTGTTGTCTCCACAAACAGCACATCTTCCAGTTCCAGCGACAGGGTCTGGCCGGAGACCAGTGGCCCGACGCCTTTCGGAGTTCCGGTCAGCACCACGTCCCCGGGCTGCAGGGTGAACTGGCTGCTCATGTGGGCGATCAGCGGCACAATGGGGTTCAGCATATCACGGGTGTCGCCGGTCTGTTGGCGTTGTCCGTTGATGTCCAGAGTGAAACGGATGTTGCCTTTGGGAAGCTTGTCGGCAGCCACAAACGGGGAGAGCGGGCAGGCGCCGTCAAAGGCCTTTGCCCGCTCCCAGGGCTGGCCTTTCTCCTTGAGCTTGCTTTGTACATCCCGCAGCGTCAGGTCCAGCGCCAGGCCGTAGCCCAGAATGGCACCCTCGGCTTCGCTGGCAGAAGCGTTGGTGAGCGGCCGGCCGATGAGCACGGCCAGTTCGGTTTCAAAGTGGACTTCGCCCTGGTTGCGGGGGAAGTCCAGAGGGCGGGTAATATGTACCGCTGCCGTTGACGGTTTGATGAACAGCAACGGCTCGTCGGGCACCGGGTTATTCAGTTCCCGCGCGTGCTCAGCGTAGTTGCGACCAATGCACACGATTTTGCCCAGGGGTAGATGAACCGGTGTGCCATCTTTCCAGTGATGTTGATAATCGGGCATGGTCGCCTCCTTTAACGGTGGTTATTCTCCCTCGAACGAACACACAGTATAAACCTGCAGGCCGTCTTCCTGCAGCTTGCGCGAACCGCCCAGGTCCGGCAGGTCGATCATGGCGGCTACTTCCACGATTTCCGCGCCAATGCGCCGAATCAGTCGGGTTGCGGCCAGCATGGTGCCGCCGGTGGCAATCAGGTCGTCTACCAGCACCACTTTATCGCCCGGCTTGAAGGCGTCCTTGTGCAGCTCCACCGACGCCGTGCCGTATTCCAGCTCGTAGTCTTCCACCAAGGTATCAAAAGGCAGTTTACCCTTCTTGCGCACCAGTACCAGTGAGGCGTTGAGCTCATAGGCCAGGGCCGAGCCGATGATAAAACCGCGGGCATCCACCGCGGCCACGGCGTCGATTTGCTGGCCATGGTAGCGGTGCACAAAGGCGTCAATCAGCTTGCGGAACGCGGTCTTGTCTTGCAGAACCGTGGTGATATCCCGGAAGGAAACCCCGGGCTTTGGCCAGTCCGGCACGGTGCGGATGGCTTTCTTTATACTCTCGGAAAAATAATCCATAACTCACCTGTGTGGACCCGGCTTACGCCAGATCCAGGAACATGAATTTCAGAACGAAGACAACGGCGATGGTGGTGACACTCCAGTTCAGGTCAGACCATTTGCCGGCCAGGGCCTTGACTGCCACGTAGGTGATAAAGCCGAGGGCAATACCATGGGCGATAGAAAACGTCAGCGGCATCATCAAGGCGGTGACGATGGCCGGTGCGATGTCGGTGATGTCGTCCCAGTCCACCAGTTTCAGACCGCTGGCCATCAGACAGGCAACGTAAAGCAACGCCGGGGCCGTTGCGTAAGGCGGGATAACGCTGGCAATGGGTGAGAACAGCAGGCAGGCCAGGAACAGCAGGGCGACCACGACGGCGGTCAGGCCGGTGCGGCCACCTGCCGCGATACCGGCGGTGGATTCCACATAACTGGTGGTGGTGGAGGTGCCCAGGGCAGAGCCCGCCATGGTTGCTACCGAATCCGACATCAGGGCCCGGCCCAGGCGCGGCAGTTTGCCGTCTTTATCCAGCAGGCCGCCTTTTTGGGCAGCGCCCACCAGGGTGCCGGAAGTATCGAACAGGTCCACAAACAGGAAGGCAAACACCACGCTGATCATGCCTACGTTCAGGGCGCCGGCCAGGTCCAGTTGCATGAAGGTGGGGGCAATGCTTGGTGGGGCGGACACAAGCCCCTGGTATTCCACCATACCCAGCATCATCGCGATCACGGTAATGGCGATAATGCCGATCATCACAGAACCGGTGATCTGACGGAAAGACAGCGCACAGATCAGCACAAAACCACCGAAGAAAAGCAGGGCCTCTGGCACCATGACGTCACCCAGACTGACCAGCGTAGCGGGGTGATCAACCACAATGCCTGCGTTTTTCAGGGCAATCAGGGCCAGGAAGAAGCCAATGCCGGCAGAAATGCCAAACCGCAAAGACATGGGAATGGAATTGATGATCCACTCCCGCACCTTGAAGATGCTCAGCAGGAAGAACAGAAAACCGGAGAGAAATACCGCGCCCAGGGCCACCTGCCAGGTGTACCCCATGCTGCCTACCACGGTGAACGAAAAGAACGCGTTCAGGCCCATGCCCGGGGCCAGAGCGATGGGGTAGTTGGCCCACAGGCCCATAATCAGGGTGCCGATCACTGCTGCCAGGCAGGTCGCAACAAATACCGCACCGAAGTCCATGCCGGTGGAGGACAGTAGGCTGGGGTTGACCACGATGATGTAAGCCATGGTCAGGAAGGTGGTAATGCCCGCTACCACTTCTTTACGAACATTGGTGCCGTGGGCCTGGAGTTGAAACAGTCGTTCAAGCATGACGGGGGTCTGCCTCTCGGGATGCCTGGGTTGGGGTTTGAAACTCTGTTTACGTGCGGAAATCGTGAACTGGGTGAAAAAACGGCAATCTTACCGGCTCACGGGGCTCAGGCCAAGGCCAAGGAATGATTGACCGTTCAGCCCGTGCTGTGATCTCGCTGCAGCCGGATATCGAAACGAACGGCCAGCATGCGTACGGTTACTATGAACAACAGGCCGATGGTCAGGGCGATGGACTCGCTTTCCAGATACCACTGGCACACAAAGTACAGCCAGCAGCCGGCGAACGCGATGGAGGCGTAGATCTGATCCTTACGAAAGATGAAGGGGACTTCGTTGCACAGAGTGTCGCGCAGTGCGCCGCCGAAGCAGCCCGTCATTACCCCGAGCATGGACGCGATAAACCAGGAATGGCCCAGGTCCAGCGCCAACTGGGCGCCGAGAATCGAGAAAATGCCGAGGCCAATGGCATCCGGGAAAACGATACGGGATTCCTTGAGGCTGTGCGCCCGGCTCCAGTAACTGAACACAATCGCCATGGCGAGAATCAGGATGGGCTGTTCCTGGTGCTTGATCCAGTACAGCGGGTGGTTATCCATGATCAGATCTCGCAACGTGCCACCACCCAGCGCAGTAATAAAACCGATGGCAAAAATGCCCACCGGGTCCATGTTCTTCGAACGCGCGACAATCATGCCGGAAATGGCAAATGCCACAACCCCAATCATTTCAAGTGTATAGATGATGTCGAACATGGCCGGCTCTGGGGCAGAAAGTGTACGTAAGCAAAGGCGATCAAACGGGAGCGCGAAGGATAGCTGAAAACGGGCTCGAATTCACCTGACGGCACGCCATTGTGCCGGGCCAGGATGAAGAACAGAGACAGGATGCAGAATTACCCGGGGAGTGATCTGCCAGCCCCTGGCAGGGCGTATGTTCAGCGATCCCTGTTTTCATTGATCCGGAGTACACCATAAATGCCGCTGATTCGTCTTGCCTACGCCAGTGAAGCGACCTTTGAAGCCAAACCTCTGGAGAAAGGGGTGGAACCCCACGTTGCCCGTATTCTGCTTGTGTCTCGTCGCAACAACGGAAAAGTAGGGCTTGTAGGCGGGCTGTATTACGGTGACAACCGTTTTTTCCAATATCTGGAGGGCGAAGAGGAAGCCGTTCGTGATACATACCAGAGAATTCTTCAGGACCCAAGGCATCGTAATGTCCGGACGTTGATCGAGGAGCCCGTGGCCGAGCGGTCGTTCACAAACTGGTCGATGAAGTACGTGCCGGCGTCTGCAGATGTTCAGGCATTTCTTCAGAAGCACCACTTGCCAGAGTTCAACCCATCGGCTTTTGACAGCACCCAGTGTGAAGAAATGATTGACCTGATCCGCCGCTCCAGTCAGGACCAGAAGCTGGTCAACTACGACGAGCCGGTCCGCAGTACGTCACCCGCCCCACAAACCCTGTCTCCAGGCCTTAAAGCCGGGTTGGTTGTTGCTGCGGTGGGCCTGGTCGTGGCGCTGGCGGTCAGCGCGACCCTGTTGTAAGGCTGAATCAGCGTGGTTTATGCGAAATGATAAGCGATCTTGATTTGCTTCATGATGCAACTGCGTTTAGCTTGATGCGATTCAATAAAAAAGCTGAACAAAACGCCGCTTGAGCCCGAACACTGCAGTCACGCTGATCGGCCCGACAGCATCAGGAGAGATCATGAAAGCCATTCTGTGTAAAGAATACGGACCTGCCAAAAACCTGGTTATTGAAGACATCCCAAGCCCGGAAGCCAAGGGCCGGGGCGTGAAAATCCGGGTGAAGGCCGCGGGCCTCAATTTCCCGGATACCCTGATCATTGAGGGCAAGTACCAGTTGCAGCCACCCATGCCATTCTCACCGGGCGGCGAGCTGGCGGGTGAAGTGATCGAAGTGGGCGAGAAAGTCACCCGTTTCAAGCCAGGCGACCGGGTGGCCGCCCTCACAGGTTGGGGTGCGTTTGCTGAGGAGGTCGTTGCCCCCGAATCCAACCTGTTGCCCCTTCCAGATGGCATGCCTTACGAGCAGGCGGCCGGTTTCATGATGGTGTATGGCACCTCCTATTACGCGCTGAAACAGCGGGCTAACATTCAGCCTGGCGAGACCTTGCTGGTGCTCGGCGCCAGCGGTGGCGTTGGTCTGGCAACCGTTGAGCTAGGCAAGGCCATGGGCGCGAAGGTAATCGCGGCGGCCAGCACAGCCGAAAAGCTGGAGGTGGCCAAGGCCGCCGGCGCTGATGAGCTGATTAACTATTCTGAAGAATCCCTGAAAGAAGCGGTTAAGAAGCTCACCAAAGGCAAGGGTGTGGACGTGATCTACGACCCGGTCGGCGGCGACTTCACCGAACAGGCCCTGCGCTCCATGGCCTGGAACGGTCGCCATCTGATCATCGGTTTCGCCGCAGGCGACATTCCGAAGGTACCGGCGAACCTGACGTTGCTGAAGGGCTGTTCGGTGGTCGGGGTGTTCTGGGGCAGCTTCACCCAGCGAGAGCCGGAGGCCAGTGCGAAGAACATGATGGAGCTGTTGCAGTTGTACAGCGAGGGCAAAATCGACCCGAAGGTCAGCGAGGTATTCAAATTCGACCAGTACGCCGAGGCTCTGGGTGCCCTGACCGGTCGCCGTGCCACGGGTAAGATTGTTCTTCGGGTTGGTTCCTGAACCTTGGTCTGAGCTGGTTTCCTAGCCTTCTGGTTCAGGTGTGCGCCGGGTTGGGGACGTCTTCCAAAAAAACGCTACGAGCACATCCATGTGCGCTTCGTTCGGGCCATCCCTGGCCCTCAAGATTTTTTGGAAGACGTCCCCAACCCGGCGTTCGAGCATCGAGGAATAGTCATCTGAATAATGACGCTGGTGAGTCCTGTTTTTGCTGACTATTGTCCCGAAATTCGAGGGTGAGAGTGGGGACTCCCTCCCAAAAATCTCGGAGGCCATGGATGGCCGGAGCGAAGCGCACATGGATGTGCTCGTAGCGTTTTTTGGGAGGGAGTCCCCACTCTCACCACCCCCGAAACCCGGCAGGCTAGGGCCGAACTAGCCCCCACCACCAAAAGTCAGAACCGAACACCACCAGCATCGATATCGGCCACCAACTCCGGCGTAAGCTGCGTGTACGAGGATAAGCCCGGAAGCCACGCGTAAACCTCCTCATGGGGGCTGGACAGAGAGTAGCCAAGCTTCTGAATATCCACCTTCCGGTACTTGAACGTGCCCGTCTTCTCGATGGCGTGGGTTACCCGCACGAAAACCGGTATCGCATACGGTGGCAAATTGTCCTGAAGATAGGCGAACAGCCTGTCCGCATCAAAAGACGCCTCCGGATTCTGCGGCACCAGCGTCACCATGCCGGCTTTGCCATTGGTGTTCGGAATCTCCACGCCGTAGACAATCGCCTCCTGAACCATGCCGGAGCCGTCGATGATGTTTTCCACTTCGGTGGTGGAAACGTTCTCCCCTTTCCAGCGGAAGGTATCGCCCATGCGGTCGACAAACTGCAGGTGTCGGCAGCCGATTTCCTTCAGCACATCGCCGGTGTTGAACCAGGCATCGCCTTTTTTGAAGGCATCGCGAAGGATCGATTTTTCCGTGGCGTCTTTCTGTGTATAGCCCTCGAACGCCCACTTCTTGTTGATCTCGCCGATCAACAAACCCGGCTGGCCTTTTTTTACTTCTTCCAGGCGACCTTTGCTATTTCGGATCGGGTCGCGGGTGCCCTCGTGGTACTTCACCAGCTTGTAAGGGGCTGTGGAGAAGCCCACGGTGTTGTCCATGTTGAAGAAGTTGCTGAAGCCGATGTTGCCCTCAGACGAGGCGTAAAGCTCCGCCACTTTGTCGATGCCGAAACGCTCCTTGAACTCGGTCCAGATCGACGGGCGCAGGCCGTTGCCGATCATCTTGGCCAGGCCGTGGTTGCGGTCCTGTGCGCTGGGGGGCTGATTCAGCAGGTAGCGGCAGAGTTCGCCGACGTAGCCGAAGGTGGTGGCGTTGTATTTCCGGACGTCGTCCCAGAACGCGCTGGCGGAGAACTTTCGGCGCAGGGCGATGGCGGAGCCGCCGGCCAGTACCGAGCCCCAGCACACCAGCAGCGCGGTGCCGTGATACAGGGGCAGGGTGCAGTAGAGAACGTCTTCCGGTTCCATGGCGAGGGACAGCATGCCAAAGCCGCCATAGGCCCGGATAAACTTGCGGTGTGATCCAGGGGCGGCCTTCGGCAAGCCAGTGGTGCCGGAGGTGTACAGATAAACGGCGGTATCGCCCATGGTGACGTTGTTCGTGAGCATGGGGCGGGTGGATGATCGCTGGCTGACTTCGAGTGCCATATTGGTGTAGCCCTGCGGTGCTTCGCCAAATGTATTGAGGGTATTGGCATCGGCCAGGTACTGCAGGGGCTTGGTATGGCGTAGCGGGATGTCGTCGCGCACACCCTCGGCGTGGTCAACCAGCTCAGCGCCCACCACTAGCATACGAGGCTGGATCAGGTTGATGCTGTGGGCCAGGACCTTGCCCTTCTGTGAGGTATTCAGCATGGCGCAAGCCACGCCGACCTTGGCGGCGCCAACCACGGTGGCCAGCAGTTCCGGGCGGTTATCCAGCAGAACAGCAATGGCGTCGCCCTTCACCAGCCCCTGGTCCTTCAGGTAATGGGCAACCCGGTTGCTCCAGGCGTCGAGCTCTGACCAGGTGATGGTGCGATCATCGAACAGAATGGCCGGGCGATTCGGGTATTTGTCGGCGTTGCGTTCAACCAGTCGGCCCAGCGTCAGGTCTTTGTTGTCGTCCTTCAACCGGTAGTAATAGAGCCCCTTGGCCACATAGGGGAATTTTTTCAGTACCGTTGGCAGGCTGCGTAGGATGTCGCGCGCGGTTACGATGTCTTGGCTCATGTTGCTTCCGTTTCAGTCGTCATTGTCTTTATGAGTTTTGAACCACGGAGCAACACTCAGAGCCCCGCGGCTAATCCAGGAACAGATCCGGCAGTAGCGGTTTGTCGCCCTGGGCGTACCGGTAGTGTTCAAAATCCTCTATGCCATCCTGACGAAGCACCTCTTCATCAATCAGCGCCTGCCCCGTCAGTTCATCTGCGGTGCGGGAGAGAATGCTGACCGCCGCATCCGCCATGATCTCCGGTTTGCGGCCCTGGGCCATGAGTTGCGGCCCGCCCACTTCGTACTCGATGGCCGCCGTGGCGATCAGCGTTTTTGGCCACAGGCAGTTCACGGCAATGCCGTAGCGGCGGAACTCCTCAGCCATACCCATGCTGAGCATGGTCATCCCATATTTTGTGGTGGTGTAAGGCCCGTACTGGGCAAACCACCGGGTGTTCAGGTTCAGTGGTGGCGACAGGCTCAGAATGTGGCCACCGGATTCCTTCAGCCAAGGCAGGGCAGCCTGGCTGCAAGTGAACACCGCCCGGGCATTGACCTGGTGCATCAGGTCGTAGCGGCTTACCTTCAGGTTTTCCACACCGGTCAGGCGGATGGCGCCGGCGTTGTTCACCAGTGCGTCGATGCCGCCGAAATGATCGGCGGCTTCTTCCATCCGTTGCCTTACCTGCCGTTCATCCCGCACGTCCAACACCAGCGGCAGCGCCTGGCCGCCAGCGTTGCGGATTTCCTCCGCCACGGTGTGGATGGTGCCCGGTAACTTGGCATGCGGTGTATCGGTCTTGGCGCCAATCACCACATTGGCCCCTTCCCGGGCGCAGGCCAGGGCGATGGCGCGGCCGATGCCCCGGCTTCCGCCGGTGATGAACACGGTGCGTTGATGGAGTCGGCTCATGCGTCGGCCTCCTCGTTTGCTTCTACCTGAACCAGCAGTTGGCCCCGTTTAACCTGATCACCCTGCCGGGCGAGCAATTGGCCGACGGTGCCGCTGCGATCGGCCTTCACCGGGTGCTCCATTTTCATGGCCTCCAGAATCACCAGAGTCTGGCCCTGTTCAACCTGATCCCCTTCGGCCACCAAAACATCAATGATGCCGCCATCCATGCTGGCCTGTACCTTGCCACTGCCAGCGCCTTGGGCACCCTGTGCCGGCTGGTGGGTGATGTCCCGAACTGACCAGGAGCGCCCGAATGCCTGCAAATATAGGGAATCTCCGCTCCGGTAGTATTGGCACCGCTGACGAACCCCATTGTCGATAATGCATAGCAGGCCGGGTTTCTGGCTTTGCAGTTGCAGTTCATAGTGTTCTTCTCCGTGGGCCACCAGCAGTTTGTGGCCGCTGTGGCGGACCAGCAGTTCCAGGCTGTCATCCTGAGTTTCCAGCTTCATGGGCATGACCGTGGCCGGGGCATTGCTCCAGCCTTCCTGACCTTTGCCGCTCAGGCTGAGAACGCAGGCGCTCAGGGCCAGTTCACGGATGGTGAGCCGCTGGGGCGCCAGGGATGGATCATTCTTGAACGCCTGTTGCAGGAAGGCGGTAGTGGCTTCACCGGCACCGAAGGTGTCGTCGGCAATAATGCGACTGAGGAAGTGCCGGTTGGTGGTCACACCAAATACGGCGGTATCTTCCAGGGCTCGGATCAGCCGGCGGCGAGCTTCGTCCCGGTTCTGGCCCCAGGCAATGACTTTCGCCAGCATGGGGTCGTAGTGGGGGCTGACCACATCGCCGGAGCGCACGCCGGTGTCGTAGCGCAAGCCGTCACCTTCGGCCGGGGTAAATTGATGCAAGGTGCCGGTTTGCGGGGTAAAGCCGCTGGCCGGGTCTTCGGCGTACAGGCGCACTTCGATGGCGTGGCCGTTGAGTTCAATCTCATCCTGCGCCAGCGGCAGCGGGCGGCCTTCGGCGACCATCAGCTGCCAGGCGACCAGGTCCTGACCAGTGATCAGTTCGGTGACCGGGTGTTCCACCTGCAGGCGGGTGTTCATTTCCAGGAAGTAAAAGTTGCGGTCTTTGTCGACCAGGAATTCCACGGTGCCGGCGCCTTCGTAACCGCAGGCCAGGGCGGCTTTGACGGCCGCTTCGCCCATGGCTTTGCGCAGCTCAGGGGTGACGAAGGGCGAGGGTGCTTCTTCGACGACTTTCTGGTGCCGGCGCTGTACGGAGCAGTCCCGTTCGCCCAGGTACACGGCGTTGCCGTGGCGATCGGCAAAGACCTGGATTTCCACGTGGCGGGGTTCGATAACGGCTTTTTCGATGATCAGCTCGTCGTCGCCGAAGGCTTGCTTGGCTTCTGAGCGGGCCCGTTTGATGTTGTCGGCCAACTCGCTCTCGCTCTCGACCAGGCGCATGCCCCGGCCGCCACCGCCGGCGGAGGCTTTGAGCATGAGGGGGTAGCCGATGTCTTTGGCGGCGGTGATGAGTTCGTCGTCGCTGGCCCCGTTACCTTTGCCAGGGCCTTCATATCCAGGAACCACCGGTACGCCGGCTTCCTGAATGGCGATTTTTGAGCGGCGTTTGCTGCCCATGAGTTCGATGGCGTTTTCGGGCGGGCCTACGAAGGTGAGGTCGGCCTGTTTGATGGCTTTGGCGAAGCTGGCGTTTTCGGAGAGAAAGCCGTAGCCGGGGTGGATGCAGTCGGCGCCGGTTTTCTTTGCGGCATCGAGGATGGCGTCGGCGTTCAGGTAGGAGGCGGACACTTGTGCCGGGCCTATACAGACGGCTTCGTCGGCTTGTTCAACGTGCAGGGCGTTGGCGTCGGCTTCGGAGTAGACGGCAACGGTTCGGTAGCCCAACGCCTTGGCTGTGCGGATGACCCTGACGGCGATTTCGCCACGGTTAGCGATTAACAGTTTTTTTAACATGTCCGTTTCCTACCTTATCTGCGGAGACCGCTTACTGATGGAGCCTGTCCGCACCATTGGCGGGGTGGGCCTCCGGAAAAACGCTACGAGCACATCCTTGTGCGCTTCGCTCCGGCCATCCATGGCCTCCGAGATTTTCCGGAGGCCCACCCCGCCAATGGCGCTCCCGCGACCTTGGGTGTTGCCTGCTCAACTACGATTGAACAGTCTCAATGTTTGTTGTTGTGCTTCTTAGCTATCTGCCCACTTGGGCTCACGCTTTTGCATGAACGCCATGGTGCCTTCTGTGCCTTCGGCGCCTCGAATGGCGGCGGCAAATTTCTCAGCGGCGTCATCCAGCAAGCCTGCCATGGGTTCGTGACCGACCCGGTGCAGTAAAGCTTTGGTTTCTGCCGTGGCATTCGGGGCGCACAGGCGAATGCGTTCCAATGCCTGGTTCAGCATGTCGCTCAGCTGTTCTTCGGATTCCGCAACCTGGTGAACGATGCCGAGCGCGCAGGCTTCCGTTGCGTCGATTCTCAAACCCAGCAAGGCCAGTCGTCGGGCCTGGGTCAGGCCGATGCGTTCTACTACGAACGGGGCGATCTGGGCCGGGATGACGCCGAGGGTGGTTTCCGGCATGCCGAACTTGGCCGTCATGCCGGCGATGGCGAGGTCAGAGACGCAGGCCAGGCCGAAGCCGCCGCCCATCACGGCGCCTTCGGTGATGGCGATGACGACTTTGGCGGATTCGTTGACCTGCTGGATCATCTGGCCGAAGGCGCGGTTGAGTTTGTAGAACGGGTCGTCGCGGCCTTCGCCGGCTTTCTGGCCCCGGGCGCCGGCCATGTCTTTGATGTCGCCGCCGGCGCAGAAGTGTCCACCGGCGCCTCGGATGACGACGGCCCGGATGGTTTGGTCGTGTTCGACTTCGCTGAACACGGTTGAAAGCTCCGCGACCATGTGGAGGCTCATGGCGTTGCGGACGTCCGGGCGGTTGATGGTGACGAATAGTGTCGGGCCCTGTTTTTCGAGAATCAGGGTTTCACACTGTGGTAATTGCTGTTCCATATCAGGCTCCGTTTCAGGCCGGCATCGGGTACTAATGGCAATGTTCGGGGCCTTGGGGGCAGGTAGGGCTTTCCGGGACTGTCTGCAGCAGGGATGCTGCAGTCAAGCGTACATGGATGTATTCACAGCGTGTCCCGGAAAGCCCTACCTGACCGCGAGGCCTGACTCCAAACTCCAAACGTTAGTCGCGTTTCTTGCCAGGCAAGGTGCCCATCAGCTTGCAGATAATGCCCAGCATGATTTCGTCGGCACCGCCGCCTATGGAGACCAACCGCACATCGCGGTAAGCCCGTGACAGGGGGTTGTCCCACATGTAGCCGTTGCCGCCCCAGAACTGCAGACAAGCGTCCGTCACTTCGCGGCCTAAACGACCCGCTTTCAGCTTGGCCATGGACGCCAGCTTGGTGACATCCTTGCCTTCAACGTTCAGCTCACAGGCCTGGTACGTCAGCGCTCGCAGGGCTTCGATTTCGGTCTGCAACTCCGCCAGGCGGAAGTGGATGTACTGGTTATCGATCAGCGGCTGACCAAACGTCTTGCGCTCCCGGCAGTACTCAATGGTTTGGGTAACGCAATTCTCAAGAGCCTTGATGACATTGGCCGCGCCCCACAAACGCTCCTCCTGGAACTGCAACATCTGCATCATAAAACCCGTGCCCTCGGCACCGATGCGATTGCGCTGGGGAACCCGCACGTCGTCGAAGAACACCTGGGCCGTTTCAGACGACCGCATACCCAGCTTGTTCAGGTGCGGGCTGAAACTGATGCCCGGCGTGTTCATGGGCACGATCATCAGGGTTTTATTCTTGTGGGGCTTGTCGTCGCTGGTGTTGGCCAGCAGGCACATAAAATCCGCTTTCGGGGAGTTGGTAATCCACATCTTGGAGCCGTTGATGACGTAGTCATCGCCGTCTTTCTTGGCCGTGGTCTTCAGGCCCGCCACGTCGGAACCTGCGCCTACTTCACTCACGCCAATACAGCCCACCATGTCGCCGGCGATGGCCGGGGCCAGGAAATCCCGTTTCAGTTCGTCTGAACCGAAGCGGGCGATGGCAGGTGTGCACATGTCGGTCTGCACGCCCACGGCCAGGGGCACTCCGCCACATTTGGCCATGCCCAGTTCCTCAGCCGCCACCAGGTTGTAGCTGTAGTCCAGGCCCATGCCGCCGTATTCTTCCGGCTTCTGGATGCCCAGCAGGCCCAGGTTGCCGAGCTTCTTGAACAGGTCGTGAATCGGAAACTCGCCGGCTTCTTCCCATTCGTCGCAGTGTGGGTTGATTTCCTTTTCCACGAAATCGCGGACGGTTTTTCTAAGGGCTTCGTGTTCGGCTGTGAATTTCATTGTTGTTCTCCCAGTAAATCAGTGTGGAAATCAGAAACGGGCGACGCCGTATACGTTGGGTCGTAGTTGTCTTTGTTCGGCTTCGCGGCAAACAGACAGAGCCATGGCCAGCACGCGCCGGGTATCCCGTGGATCGATCAAACCGTCGTCCCACAGCCGTGCGGTACCGAACAGGGCGGTGGAGCCGTCTTCGAGTTTCTTGGCGGTGGCCTGTTCAAGGAACGCCAGGGTTTTCTCGTCTGGTTCTATGCCGCTTTTGCGTTGCTTGTCTTCCGCCACGATGCGCATCACCTTGCCGGCCTGGGCCGGGCCCATGACGGCGGTACGGCTGTTGGGCCAGGCGAAGATGAATCTCGGGTCCAGGCCCCGGCCGCACATGGCGTAGTTGCCGGCGCCGTAGGAACCGCCGACAACCACGGCGAGCTTTGGAACCCGGCAGTTGGCCACGGCCTGAATCATCTTGGACCCGTGTTTGATGATGCCGTTCTGCTCGGAATGCGTGCCCACCATAAAACCGGTGGTGTTATGCAGAAACAGGATCGGCGTGCCGGCCTGGTCGCATAGCTGGATAAACTGCGCAGCCTTGGTAGAGCCGGCCGGTGTGATCGGGCCGTTGTTGCCAATGATGCCCACGCTGTGGCCCTGAATGCGGATGGTGCCGCACACGGTCTGGTTGTCGTAGTCGTTCTTGAAATCCAGGAAGCGGGAGCCATCAGCGATCCGGGCAAGGATTTCCCGCACGTCGTAAGGCTTCTTCGCATCGGAAGGAATCACGCCCAGCAGTTCCTCTGCCGGATAGAGAGGTTCATCCCATTGGGGCTCCTGACGCAGCGGCAGGTTTTCGTTCCAGGGCAGGGCACCGAGGATTTCCCGTGCCTGGCGGATGCCATCGGCGTCGTCTTCGGCCAGATATTCAGCAGTGCCGGCCACGGTGGCATGCATTTCTGCGCCGCCGAGTTCTTCATCGGTGGCGACTTCGCCGGTGGCGGCCTTCAGCAACGGTGGGCCGGCCAGGAACATCTTGGCCTGCTCACGCACAGTAATCACATAATCCGACAGGCCCGGCTGATAGGCCCCACCGGCGGTGGCGTTGCCATGCACCACCGTCACTTGTGGAATGCCCGCAGCGGACATACGAGCCTGATTGGCAAAGCCTCGGGCGCCAAGCACGAAGATATCGGTGGCGTAGTTCAGGTTGGCACCGCCGGATTCCGACAGCGACACCACCGGTAGCTTATTCTCCATGGCAATTTGCTGAAGGCGCAGGGTCTTATCCAGACCTGCGGGGGTAATGGTGCCACCCTTGATGGCGCTGTTGCTGGCAACCACCAGGCAACGAACACCCGCTACCTGGCCGATACCGGCAATAATCCCGCCACCGGCCATGGAGCCGTCTTTGTCATCGTGCATCTTGTAACCGGCGAGGGAGCACAGCTCCAGAAACTCACTTCCACGATCCAGCAGCCGGTTGATGCGATCCCGTGGCAGCAGCTTGCACCGCTTGGTGAACTTCTCCCGGGCCGATTCCGCCAGGTCCAGCACCTTCTGCTCCACGTCCCGGAAGGTGGTGATGTGCGCTTCCATGGCCTCCACATTGGCCCGGAACTCGTCGGACTGGGGGCTTATTGTTGTTTCCAGTACCTGCATGGGAAATCCTCAGTCGTCACTCAATACTTTCGGCGTTACCGCCCGATGGAAACCGTTATAGGGCTCATTGTTCTTCGCCTTCGGCATCGGCCAAACACGCCCGCCCTGGGATGCCGCACCGTCAATCCGCAAGCAATCGCCACTGATAAACGCCGCCCCCGGGCTAAGCAGGAAACAGATCGCCGAACTCACCTCCGATTCCGTACCCATCCGCTTGATCGGCACCGCATCCGCCAGACTGCGAATCCACGACTTCATATGGGCCGGGTAGTTATCCATCCCACTGGACGCAATCCACCCCGGCGCCACCGCATTCACCCGAACCCCGGACGGCGCCCACTCAACCGCCGCCGTCTGAGTAAAATTCACCATCCCGGCCCGAGCCGCGCCAGAGTGGCCCATGCCGGGCATGCCGCCCCACATATCCGCCACAATGTTCACAATCGAACCGCCGGTCTTACTCAAGGCCTGGGTATAAGCCTCCCGGGAAATCAGAAAGCCACCGGTCAGATTCGTCCGAACCACGGTTTCCCAACCCTTCTGGTTAATCCCCGTCAACGGCGAAGCAAACTGCCCGCCGGCGTTGTTCACCACCCCGTTCAGCCCACCGTGGGTCTCGATAACGGCCTTCACCGTGGCCTTGACCGACTCCTCCTCACGGATATCGCAGGCATGAGCACTGGCAATGCCGCCGTCTTCCTCAATCTCGGCCTTAACCGCGTCCACCTTCTCCTGCTTACGACCCACCAGCGCAACCCGAGCACCGAGCGCCGCCAGTTCGTGAGCCGTACAGCGGCCAATGCCAGAGCCGCCGCCGGTCACAATGAATACCTGGCCTTCAAACAACCCCGGCCGAAGAACAGACTGATAACTCATAAAAAATCCTTATCCGAATAAACTGAATCCACGTAAAAGGTTGGGGCACCTCGCTGGGGGAGAGCCTTACAAAAATGTGCGGAGCCAAGGATGGCGGAGCCCAAGCGCCACAGGGAAGTGCCGAAGGAGCGTTTTTTGTAAGGCTCTCCCCCAGCGGGGTGCTTGCTCCGCAACCAGATAACAATGTTCATTGCTGCACCAAGTTAGAAGGCACCGGCACAGGAAACTCCAACAGCTGCTGCGCAAACGCCTTACCCTGCGGATCAATCCGAAGCGAAGCCACACCACCACCACCAAGACTGTGCTCCAGCAAAAAGTTGAACGCATGCAACCCCGGCATAGACCAACGCGTCACCCTGCCAGACTCCGGATTCAGCGTATGCGACATCCACTGCGCCACCGCCTGCTCCGTCAACGCCGCCTCAATATAAGGAACATACTCCGGATCCCGCGCAATCACCCCGATGTTGCTGTGATCGCCCTTATCCCCGGACCGCGCCCAAGCCAGCTGAATCAACGGCACCGTAGTATCCGCCGCCACCTCCATCCGAGAGTCCGGCTCAGCCGCCAGAGCACCTGGATCGAAACCACCCTCGGTTGCGACCACCACCTCAGACTTCTCGCCAGCCAAATCCACCGAAACCGCCACTTCCGATTTTGGTACCAGGCAAGAGAACAACCGAATCTTCGGCCACACCGTCGGCCGACCACCGACAATGCCGGTAATGCCGGGAGCCATCCCGGTGGCCGCCTGGGCAATCTCCCGTGAAAACAGCACCAGCGCCTCTTTTTTCGGATGGGCCGTAGCAATCTTCACCACCACTTCCCGGCATTGGTCGCCCTTGCCATGGTCGCCATAGGTGGTCTCGGTGCCCAATAATTCGATACTGGTTTCGGAATAGTCCGGCAGGCCGCGCTCGGCAAACATGGCCGAGGTTTTGCCAAGAATCGCCTCTGCGACTTTCTGAGCCTTGGCGGGCGCGTTTATTCCAGCCAGCAAAAAGGTGACCGTGCACTTAAAGCCATCCGGCCAGGTGCCAGACACCTTGTAACTGTCGGTAGGTGGCAGCCCTTTGGCGCCGGAAACGCGAACCTGATCCTTACCGATTTCCTCAAGCGCCACCTGGGTGAAATCACAGGTAACGTCGGGCAGCAGATAGGCCCTTGGATCACCAATCTCATACACCAACTGCTCGCTTACCGTCCCCCGGCTGACCAGGCCGCCCGTGCCCTCAGGCTTGGTCATCACAAAGTCGCCGGAGGCGCTCACTTCAGCAATCGGGAAGCCCATATTGGCGTAGCCGTCAGCTACTTGTTCCCAGTCGGTAAAGTTGCCGCCGGTAGACTGGGCGCCACATTCCAGCAAGTGCCCGGCCAGGCTGCCCTGGGCCAGCTTGTCATAATCGTTCCAGCGCCAGCCGAATTCATGCACAAGCGGCGCCAGCACAAGCGCACTGTCTGCTACCCGGCCGGTAATAATGATGTCGGCACCCTGTTCCAGGGCGGCCACCAGGCCAGGCGCGCCCAGATAGGTATTCAAACTCACCATCATGGCGGGGAAGGGCTGGCCGGTGGTCATCTCGGTGACACCGGCATCGGCCAGTTTCTTTTTCTTCATCAGCAGGTCGTCGCCCAGCACCAGGGCGATTTTCAGATCGACTCCCGCTTTTTCGCACAGCGCTTGCAACGCATCCCGGCAAGCCACCGGGTTCACGCCGCCGGCGTTGGCCAGCACCCGGATGCCTTTTTCTTTAATGTCGCCCAGCAAGGGCGCCATAACGGTTTCCACAAAATCCCGGGCATAGCCCTGGGTGGGGTCTTTCATCTTCTGGCCAGCCATGATCGACATGGTGATCTCGGCCAGATAATCGGCCACCAGATAATCGATGTTGCCCTGGTGCACCAGCTGGGCGGCTGCGGTTTCGGTATCACCCCAGAACGCGGCGGAGCAACCGATGCGGATGGTTTTGTTGGCGTGTGACATGTTCTTGGCCTTGTTGTGAAGCCCGCGTCGGCGGGAAGTTATCCAACGTTAAGAACGACAATACCAAGCAAGCGCTTGGTTTGTAAACAGGCAAATCTCGGGTAGAATAAAAAGTCCCACCAAGACAACCGGATGGCCTTTGTGAACCAGAACCAGATTCTTCAGTCCCTGATTGCCGAACAGCTCGTTTCCGACCCCGCCAGTGCTCGCGGGCGCTTGTTAAAGGAAGCGGCGAGGTTATTTCGGGACAAGGGCTATGAGCGCACCACGGTGCGTGATCTGGCGGCAGCCGTCGGCATCCAGTCCGGTAGTCTGTTCCATCACTTCCGAACCAAAGAGGAAATCCTGAAAGCGGTGATGGTTGAGACCATCCGCCTCAATACCGCTTTGATGCAGGCGGCGGCCGACAGCGAGGAGTCCCCCCGGGGCAAGCTTCGGGCTTTGGTGCGAAGTGAGCTGGAATCTATTAACGGCCAGACCGGTGAAGCCATGGCGGTGCTGGTTTATGAGTGGCGCAGTCTCTCCGAGAGCTCTCAGGTGCAGGTGCTGGAATTGCGGGAGATCTACGAAGGGCTGTGGCTATCTGTTTTGGAGAAGCTTAACGAGCTTGGCCAGCTCAAGGCAGACCCCTTTATTGTAAGGCGGATGTTGACCGGAGCGCTGAGCTGGACGGTGACCTGGTACAAGCCCGAGCGTGGTGGACTGACGCTGGACGGGTTGACCGATCAAGTCATGGCGATGCTCGGACTGTAACAACAGGTTACATCTGGAACTTATTGTTTTATATCAATTAGTTTAAATTTTTGTGCTTTCCTTAGAGGCCATTGGCCCGATCGGCATATAATTTTCGGCATTCCAGCCATTCTTGTCTGACAAAAATCAAAGCATTCTTCGCGTCGTAGAGACCAGTTCCTCGGGGAGCAGCCCGAATGTTGGCTGTGAAGGTTCTGGTTCACGGTTTGACGAAGCGAAAATGTGATAAAAAACTCGTCATCCCTTACTGACAAAAACAAAGCAAGACAGGGCAAATTATGTTCTACCCAGAGGTTTCCCTAGTGGGCCGTAGTTCGGCCCTGCTCAAACAGTTCGCACTTGCAGGACTGGCGATGGTCCTGGCCGGCTGCTCCGCCAACCCCATATATACGACAACGGGTATGGTGCTCTCCAGCTACGCAGAGTCTGAGGCAACACCTTATGTGCTGCAGATGTCGGACACTGAAATGGCGTGCGCGCTGGGTGAGGGTACTGATCCTCTCGTCTACTCCTTTTCTCGCGTAACCTCCGCGCCTGACAGCACCGGGTCATTGCTTATGCTGCTGGCCGGCAATTGCATGGAATACCGTGCCTGGAACGCAGAACTGGACTATCTCCGTGCCCAGTACAATGGCGATGTGCCCGCCGCAAAAGATGCCCGCGAGCGCGCCAAGCGACTTTATGCCACGACAGCCTCGCGCCGTTACAATGCCTATCTTCGGGCAATGGCAGCCTACGACTTCGATCCCGCTGCCGAGCCCATCGAGTGCCCTTTCCTGTTTACCGATCAGGACGAACTGACGTTTCTGTTGGGGCTTCTGACCGGTATGCAGGCCATCGTGAACGATTCCAACTCTGGTGCGCTTGCAGGCGTGCCTCGTAATATTGCGCCGAGGGCAGAGCGTGCCGCGCAATGTGTAGATAACGAAAAATGGGGCGGTTTGCCCAATGCTGTTCGGGCGCTGGTCTGGTTGCTGTTGCCTGATACCCGTCCCGAGCTGTCGCCTGACCCCTGGCAGGTGCTTGAGAACAGCTCCGAAATGGGCGTGAATGCGGGTATTCGGGCATCCCACGCGGTTCAGATCGTAGCTGCTGAAACCTTTGGGCGCCCTGATGTGCTCGCCGATGCGATTGCGCATTTCGCCGACGCCGATGACCGAATCGATGTTTGGGACGACTACCGATTGGTGGATGAAGTGGCGCGGACCATCGTTCAGTTCTCATCCGACAAGCACTGGACATCGGAATATGGCCACCGCACGCCGCGCAATTTCTTCGGCAAGATGAGTCCTGAGCGCGCGAGAGAGAATATTGAAACCATGGATCTGGACGGGTTGCTCTGAGGCAACTCTCCCATCCACGCCCTGTTTGATCGATAAACACAAGAATGACCCGGAGGTCGTCATGATCCGTAAATCCCTTGCCGCCCTGTCGTTGGCCGTTGCCGCTCCGTTGGCATCAGCCCAGACAGTTTCCATGTGTGTGTTTGACGTTATCGGCGCTAACGGCGACGTATACAACCTGGTCAAAGACTACGCCCTGGAAATGAAAGCCCATGGAGTGGACTTTAACCTTCGCCCGTACACTGATGAAGGTGTTGCCGTTGGCGACTTTAACGCCGGACAGTGTGATGCCGTTGCCGCAACCGACATCCGGACTCGGCCGTTCAACAAGTTTACGGGCAGTGTCAGTGCGGTTGGCGCTATTCCTACCTACGATGATCTGGAAACCTTGTTGGCGACACTGGCCCAGCCCCGGGCGGCATCTCTGATGAAGTCAGGCGGCTATGAGGTGCTGGCGATTGTGCCGGCGGGTGCGGGGTATTTGTTCGTCAACGACCGAAGCATCAACACCGCAAGCAAACTGGCCGGGAAGCGAATGGCCACCCTTGATTACCAGCGTGACGCCATTCATATGGTCAATCATGTGAAGGCAACGGTGGTGCCATCGGATATCACCAACTTCGCAGGCAAGTTCAATAATGGCTCCGTTGATACCGCGTATGCGCCAGCGTTCGCCTATGAAGCCCTCGAGTTATACAAGGGTATCGGTGATAAAGGCGGTATTGTTGACTACCCATTGGCCCAGTTGACTATCCAGATCATTGCCCGCGAAGGCATTCTGGATGATGACACTGCGCAGAAATCCCGTGAAGTGGCCTGGGACATGTTCCCGCAGGCGATGAACCTGATTGAGAGCCAGGAAAAAGCGATCCCTGAAAAGCAATGGATTCGGATTCCAGACCAGGACATCACTGGCTATCAGGAGATGTTCCGTGAAAACCGTCTGGAAATGCGTGATGGCGTGAACGGTGCACCGAGTGTGTACGACCCTCGCATGATGAGCCTATTGAGCAAAATTCGCTGCGCCAGCAACCCGGGCGCGTCTGAGTGCACGGCTGACAACCGGGAATAATCGGAGAGAAAACACATGAACTGGCGCGCGATGACTGCCTCTGGTGCAAGGACGCTCTACCCCGTACACAGGATACATGGGGTTATTCTACTGCTTTTGCTCCTGTCAACTCTGCTGCTGGGCATGGGGAATTCCCTGCACTCCAGAATGTTATGGATTGGTGAGCAGGTATGGCCGAATTATTATCTGCTGAACCCGGATGCAACCGAACCCACCTGTAATATGTTCGTGGATGTGGATGCCGAGGTTGAGCGCAGGATTCAGGCGTACAAGCCTGATCCTGACGATTTGTTCAGCTCCCCACCAGACGCTGATGCGCTGAGGCAGTCTCTGCAGAGCAACGTGGCCCTGTGTGAACAGCGCCACCTGATGTTCGCCGAGAACCAGAAACATGCCACTTGGGCACTGGGTGTCTACAAGAGCTTTGAGCAGGGTCTGGCTGGTTTTCTGCTGGATAACATTGAACTGACCAAGTACCTGTTCATCGCCATGTTTGCCATGGCTGCTGCGATCTCGGCGCTGGACGCGGACCACATTGCCCTGCGGCTGTCCCGCAACCGGTCGGAGTGGCGCTTGAGCCAGGGCGTTCAGTTTATCGTCAACGGTTTGATGGTGCTGTCCCTGAACGCCTATCTCGGGCGATTATCGACATCGCCGGGCACGGAAAGCACCATGATTTTGCAATACGCCTGGGCCGGTGTATTCGGAATGTTCATGGTGATCAACGCCATTCGCTTCTTCCACATACCCGAGCGCATGAGGCCCGGCAGCCTGAGCCTGTCATCGAGCCTGGTCATCCCGTTGTATTGCATGATGGGCTTGATCGCCATGTCGTACTTCTTCTTCGTGGATGGCTACACTTCGGGCCTGGCAATCTACTTCGGCATGATGGCGAACCTGTCTTCCATGTTCATCAACATTGGCCTTTATGTGTTGGTGGGCATGATGCTCAAGCAGACCCGGGTACCGGAATTGCTGCTGAACATCGTCAAGCCGTTCAACCTGCCGGCGCCTATGCTGGCCTCGGTGATCATCTTTGCCACGGCTTTCCCGACGGCATTCACGGGTGCCTCCGGTATTTTTATTCTTGCCGTGGGTGGTGTGGTGTATGACGAACTGAGAAAAGCCGGCGCCGGGCGGCAGTTGTCCCTGGCGACCACCGCGATGTCGGGCAGTCTCGGGGTGGTGCTCAACCCGTGCTTGCTGATTGTAGTCATCGCAGCCCTGAACAAAGAAGTGACCACCTCTGAAATGTATGGTTGGGGCTTCTGGGTGTTCATTCTGTCTGCCAGTCTGTTCTCGTTCATCGTGTGCAAAACCGAAGGTAATTGGAAGCCCAAGCCGGCACCCGGTGCCTTCCGGCTAGCGCTCAAGCAACTGTTGCCACTGGTACCTTATGCGCTGACTGCCGCTGCTGTGATCTTTGCAATCTGGGTGGTCCTGGGCCTGAAATTCAACGAGTACAGTGCGCCGATGATTTTGCCGTTGGTGATGCTCGCACTGGTGGTGCTGGACTCCGGAAAGGAGAGTAAGGAACTTTCTGTTTCCAGAATGCAGACATTCTTTGAGCGCAGCAGCAATGCTGCCAGTGATTCAGCCGTTCACATCGGCGCGCTGCTGGCCCTGATCGGCTTCTCCATCTGCCTGGGCGGTATTCTGGAGCGCTCCGATATCGTCCATGCGATTTTCCCGGAGACCCTGACCAGCCCCTGGATTGCCATGATGGTGATTGTGGTGATGCTGACGCTGATCGGCATGGTGATGGACCCGTTCGGTGCGGTGATTCTGGTATCGGCCACCATTGCCCAGCCGGCAATACAGATTGGGGTAGACCCGCTGCACTTCTGGATTGTGTGTCTGGTGGCGTTCGAGCTGGGCTACCTGAGCCCGCCTGTGGCCCTGAACCATCTGTTGACGCGGCAGGTGGTTGGCGAGACCGAAGTGCTGGCGGCAGAGCGCACCGGTACCTTCTGGCACCGTTATCAGCGCCTGCTGTTGCCGCTGGCGGTGATGATACCCAGCTTGCTGCTGGTGGCCTTTGTGCCGATGCTGTTCTACGCCTTGTAGTTGGCGTGAAGTGTGAAAACCCGTGGAGTTCTGCTTCACGGGTTTTCTTGTTTTGGTTGACCGCAAATGTTGGGGGGGAGGGAGAAGGTTGGAGGGACTTTCTGAAACCCTGCGGAGCCATGGATGGCGGAGCGGAGCGTACAGGGATGTATTCACAGCGTGTTTCAGAAAGTCCCTCCAACCTTCTCCCGAGCCAGACTCTCTCGCATTTGTCGGACCTTAGGCGAGCAAATTGTGGAACTTTTGTCTTATAGTTTGCGTATGGATAAGGAAGTTCATAAAAAAGATAGGCAAAGAGGGTAATCGTGAAAAAAACATTGCCGCAGTATCTTGTGCTTTCGGGAGTGGTGTTGTTCGCAGGATGCGGTGGTGGTTCCGGAAGTTCTGAATCCCAGCCCCCGGCCATTGATCTTGGCCCTTTATCTGGTGTGATCAGTATCGAATCCGGTAGCCGGATTGATCAGGACACCATGGATCAGTTGCGGTTTGCCGGTGCCAGCCCTGCTTCGGGTGCCCAAACCCTGCCGGCCAGTTTTGTTCTTGCCGGGTTTGTCAGTTCGCGAAATGGTTCCTATCCGTTGCTGAACGGCCAATTGTTCAGTTACGCCGCTGACCCGGTGGATAACTTCACCGTGCCCATGGGGCCCGGTGAAACGGTAATTCTGAGAAATTTTGGCGGCCGTGACGGAGATGCGGAACTTGAGTTGCGTGTTACCGCCGGAGGGATTCTCTACGGGGCAGATGAGACCGCGGCGGACAAGCCTTCCGTCAGCGTGACCCTGGATAGCGGCGCCCCGGAAAGGAATTACTCTGTTGAGGTCAGTGTGGCCAGCGGAGGTGGCCCCGCTCGCTATGTTCTGGTCAAAGCCGCTGATGGCCAGCTCGATAGCGTCAGTCTTGATTGGCCGGACCATCCGTTCCTCCCCGGCCAGGCCATTGTTACGTTGGATGCAACCGACTCTGGAACCATGTCGTCACTGGCGACTGGCACGGCCAGCGCTGAGCGGCATCTGGGTGGTTCGGACTGGTTGATGCGGATGCCGGCTCAGGCGTCTTCCCGTGCTGTCAGTGCGACTCAAATGCAGGCGGAAACCCTGTCCTGGGTTACCCAGCTTCGGCAGATGCCGGGTGTCAAAGACGCGGTGCCGAACTATCAGATGTCGAGCATGCAGAGCTCGCCGGTGGATGAGCCTCTGTACGGTTTGCAGTGGCATTACGATCTGATCAACGGGCCCGGAGCCTGGCAGTTGGCTCCTGACGGTGGCGAGGGCGCCAGCGTCGCTGTTCTGGACAGCGGTTTGTTTAGCCCCAACGGAACGACTGCCTGGCATCCCGATCTTGACGCCAATGTGGATGGTGGCAGGGATTTTGTGGATAACGATTTCTATCCTGAGGATCCTGGTAGCAGCGTTGGCGCCAGTGTGTTTCACGGTACTCACGTTGCCGGAACGGTAGCTGCGGTGGTTAACGGTGAAGGCATCGGAGGGGTTGCGTTCGGATCCAGGATCGTTCCTGTCAGGGTTTTGGGAGAGGGTGGCACCGGCTCCTCCACAGATCTCATTGATGCCATTCGCTGGGTGACCGGGGATTCTCCCAGGCAGAACTTGCCCCGGGCCGAAATCGTCAATCTGAGTCTGGGTGGTTTGCCCAGGATTCAGGCGCTGGAAGACGCCATTGCTTTCGGCGTAGGGCGAGGCATGATTTTCGTTGGTGCAGCCGGAAACTCAGCAACCTCAACGCAATCGTTCCCGGCGGCGTCGCCCAACGTGTTGGCGGTCAGTGCTGTAGATGCCGGTGGTCGACTGGCGTCTTATTCAAACTTTGGCAGCTGGATTGATCTGGCGGCACCCGGCGGAGATGCCAGCCGGGATGGTAATAACGATGGCCGCGCCGATCTGATCTGGAGTACCAGTGCGGTGGGGCAGGCCGGTCAATTCGTTGCCAGTTATACGGGCTTGCAGGGTACGTCTATGGCCACTCCTCATGTGTCAGGCGTTATGGCACTGCTGAAAGCTCAGAAGGACACACTCACTTACAGCGAGGTTCGAGCTCTGCTGGAAAGTGGTGAACTCACCGATTATCCGGGAAGCCGAAACGACCAGCTGGGGTATGGCATTCTTGATGCCGCCAAGGCGCTTCAGGCGAATCTGGAAGGCAACGTGACGATTTTGTCTCCATCACCCTCTCAGGTTTCGCTCAGCAATGAAGGGGTGACCAGCGCAACCGTGGTGCTCAGCCAGATCGGCAGCGGGTCGGTCAGTGACGTAAGTCTGACTAATAACCTCACTTGGATAAACGTCACTCAACCAAAAGAGCGCGATGACGGGCGCTATGTGTTCAATGTCTCGCTGGTAGAGTCGGAGATTGAGCCGGATACGGCATACCGGGGAGACATCTTTGTCTCCTACAAAGATGGTTCAACGAGTCGAGAATTGCGCCTGCCCGTCGTCGCCCAATTGATCAGCGACGAACAGGCCCGTGACGCCGGCACCCACTTCGTCCTGCTGGTAGATACCACTCCGGATGACGATGGATTCTACTGGGCCGAAGCCCAGGTGGCCGTCGAAGCCTCCGAGGGCAGCTATCGCTTCCGCTTCGAAGCCGACGATGGCGAGGAGCCGCGCCGGCTCAATGAAGTCAGTCCCGGCGACTACTTTTTGGTAGCGGGCACGGATATCGATGGCGACGGCATTATCTGTCAGCCCGGTGAGGCCTGCGCGGAATACCCGATTTCCGGTTTGCGTGAGGTGATCACTATTGAGGAGGGCCAAAGCCTTTCTGATCTTCGAATGACCACCAGCTTTACCCGCCCCACAATTTCTGCGGAAACCCCGGACATCTTGCCCAGGCCGGGGTTTCAGGGTTACCGTTTGATCACGCCAGAGCGCGACAGCGCCCGTACTAACAGTGATAACCGACCCAGGATGACACAATGACAGATCGCATTCCCCGGCTGTTTGCCTTGCCGCTGGCAGCGGCCCTGATAACGGCTTGCAGTGCCACCGGCGGTGAAAACGCCGGCGTGCAGCCCCAGGTGCGCCAGGTAACCCAGTCCGCCCATTGTGGCCTGACCGGACCAGGCGTCGCGCACGTGCGGACCGGTTCGGAACTGGAGGCATTGCTGGATATTGGCGGGCAGAATATGGCAACCGGTATCATTCGCCAGGTTAATCTTGAGAAAGAGTCACTGGTGATTGTCACCCTGGGCCAGAAGCCTACTGCCGGTTATAGCGTTGGGCTTGAGTCTGCTACGGCGGACAGGAAAACCCTGAAACTCGCCATGAAGGTAAATTCGCCCGCACCGGACATGATGGTGGCGCAGGTGATTACCTCGCCCTGCGCGGTGCTTGCGGTAGCGGACAGCCAGTGGCAGCGCCTGGAAGTATCCGGGTTGTCTGAAACGCCGTTGTTGAAAGAGCTCGGAAACTGAAACCACTTGGCGTAGCCACAAAACAAACATTGATCTTTCAGCCCGAATCCCTAAGCTATGGCTCAGCTTTAACGACCACTTGCGGAGCCATGCCGTTACTATGAGCCAGCAACAATACAACGCCGATGCCATTGAAGTTCTGAGCGGTCTTGACCCGGTGCGCAAACGCCCGGGCATGTACACGGACACCTCAAGGCCGAACCACCTGGCTCAGGAAGTCATCGATAACAGTGTGGATGAGGCGCTGGCCGGCCATGCCCGCCGGATTGATGTGATCCTGCACAGTGACAACTCCCTGAGTGTGGAAGACGATGGCCGCGGCATGCCCGTCGATATCCACAAGGAAGAGGGCGTTCCGGGGGTGGAGCTGATCCTCTCCCGCCTGCACGCCGGTGGTAAGTTCTCCGAAGGCAACTACAACTTCTCTGGTGGTTTGCATGGGGTGGGTGTGTCTGTGGTGAACGCCCTGTCTACCCACCTGGAAGTCACCATCCGGCGGGACGGGCAGATTCACCGGATGACCTTCGCCAACGGCGACAAGGCCTCCGAGCTGGAAGTGATCGATACCGTTGGCAAGCGCAACACCGGTACCCGCCTGAAGTTCACGCCCGACCCGAAATACTTCGACAGTCCGAATTTCTCCGTCAGTCGCCTGCGCCATAACCTGCGGGCCAAGGCCGTGCTTTGTCCCGGTCTGCACGTGACCTTTGTACAGGAGAAAACAGGGGAGAAAGACGAGTGGTTCTATGAAGACGGGCTGCGGGATTATTTGCGCACCGCCCTGGCCGATATTGAAGCCGTGCCGCTTGAGCCCTTTACCGGTAGTTTTTCCGGTAACAAAGAAGCGGTGGATTGGGCGATCCAGTGGCTGCCGGAGGGTGGCGATGCCGTCATGGAAAGCTACGTCAACCTGATTCCCACCGCCCAGGGCGGTACCCATGTCAATGGTTTACGTACCGGACTGCTGGAAGCCATGCGGGAATTCTGTGAATTCCGCAGCCTGCTGCCCCGTGGCGTCAAGTTGTCGCCCGAGGATATTTGGGAACGGGTGGCCTATGTCCTGTCCTTCAAGATGCAGGAGCCGCAGTTCTCCGGCCAGACCAAAGAGCGTCTGTCGTCCCGTGAGGCGGCGGCGTTTGTCTCTGGCGTGGTGAAAGACGCCTTCAGCCTGTGGCTGAACCAGCACACCGATATTGCTGAAGCCCTGGCAGAGCTGTTTATCAGCAATGCCCAGCGCCGGCTGCGGGCCAGCAAGAAGGTGGCCCGTAAAAAGGTGACCTCCGGCCCGGCGTTGCCTGGCAAACTGGCGGACTGCTCCGGTGCCGATACCACCCGTTCAGAGCTGTTCCTGGTGGAAGGTGATTCGGCTGGTGGTTCCGCCAAGCAGGCCCGGGATCGGGAATTCCAGGCAGTGATGCCGCTGCGGGGCAAGATTCTGAATACCTGGGAAGTGGATTCCGGTGAAATCCTCGCCTCTCAGGAAGTCCACGACATTGCCGTGGCCATCGGTGTTGATCCTGGCTCAGAGGATTTTACCGGTTTGCGCTACAACAAGATCTGTATCCTGGCGGATGCCGACTCTGACGGCCTGCATATCGCCACTTTGCTGTGCGCGCTGTTCGTAAAGCACTTCCGTCCACTGGTTTCTGCTGGCCACGTATTTGTCGCCATGCCGCCGCTGTACCGGGTGGATCTGGGCAAGGAAACCTTCTATGCCCTGGATGAGCACGAGAAGCAGGGCATTATCGACCGTCTGGCGGCTGAGAAGCGCAAGGGCAAGGTTCAGGTAACCCGCTTCAAGGGCCTGGGTGAGATGAACCCCCTGCAATTGCGTGAAACCACCATGGCGCCTGACACTCGCCGCCTGGTGATGCTCACCCTGGAAGAGGGTGACGACACCGATGAGCGAATGGACATGTTGCTGGGCAAAAAGCGGGCTTCAGACCGTCGGGTTTGGCTGGAAGCCTACGGCAATATGGCGGATATCGCGGTTTGATATTCTCTGCAGTACTATAAAAATCATTACTTATTCTTTCTCAGAATTGATGAGGGCCGCTATCCTGCCAGTTTTCTAACCGGAATAACCGAGTTATGGACTGGCACGGATGGTTTTCCCTTGGGTTGGCGGGTGCCGCCCTGTTACTGATGAGCTCTGGCCGCTTCGCGCCGCATCTGGTGATGATGGCGGCCTTGGTAGTGCTGAGTGCCAGCGGTATCATCGGCCCGGAACAGGCCCTTGCCGGCTTCAGTAATCCGGGGCTGATCACCGTGGTTGCTCTGTTTGTGGTGGCCTCCGGTGTTCACCATTCCGGGGGTGTTGACCTCCTGGTGCACTACATTCTGGGCAGCCCGAAAACCGTTCGCGGCGCCCAGGCCCGCATCGCCTTACCAGTCACGTTGCTCAGTGGCTTCCTGAATAATACGCCGGTGGTTGCCACCATGATTCCGGCGGTTCATGCCTGGTCGCGCAAGATTGGTATTGCCCCTTCCAAGCTGATGATTCCCCTCAGCTATGCTGCCATTTTTGGCGGAACGCTCACCCTGATCGGTACCAGTACCAACCTGGTGGTCAATGGTCAGTACCAGCAGCTGACCGGTGAAGAAGGCTTTTCAATCTTCGCCATTACCCAGGTTGGGCTGCCGGTAGCGATCATCGGGGTTGCTGTGATGTTGCTGGTACTGCCGCGGATGCTGCCAGATCGTAAAGACCAGCAGAAGTTCGGCTCGGTTAAAGAGTTTACGCTGGAAGTGGCGGTCGCGTTCGAGGGGCCGCTGGTCGGCAAAAGCGTAGGCGAGGCCGGGCTGCGGGAGCTGGATCGACTTTATCTGGTGGAAATTGAGCGGGATGGCAGCGTGGTAACGGCGGTGCCATCGGAAGAGCGTCTTCGGGGCGGTGACCGCCTGGTGTTTGCCGGCGATACCCAGGCCATTTCCGATCTGTTGCGGATCAATGGCATCGTGCCTTCGGTGCATGATGATGAGCCGTCGCTCAGCAAGGACCGCGCCGAACGACGTTTGGTGGAGGCCGTGTTGTCACCCCAGTCAGATGTGCTTGGCCAAACCATCAGGGATGCCCGGTTTCGGGACCGGTACGGTGCCGTGGTGCTGGCGGTTGCACGCGGAGGTGAGCGGGTGCCGGGTAACCTTGGCAACATTCGCCTGAAGCCCGGTGATGTGTTGTTGCTGGAAGCGCGCCCTGCGTTCGTCAGCCGGCAGCGATACAACAAGGATTTCCTGCTGATCAACGACCTTGAGACAGAAGCGCCGCGCCACGACCGGGCCTGGTTGTCCTGGGGCATTTTGCTGGTGCTGGTCGGGCTTGCCGCCTGCGGTATCATGACGATGCTCAACGCTGCCCTGGTAGGGGCATTCGTGATGATCCTTTCCGGCTGCTGTACGGTTGGCCAGGCTCAGAAAGCGGTAGACGTTCCGGTGATTCTCACGATCGCTGCTTCCTTTGCCATGGGCGGAGCGCTGGAACAGACCGGAGCGGCGAGTTATCTGGCCGGTGCGGTGTTCAGCCTGAGCGATGGCCACACCCTGCTGGCGTTATTGCTGGTTTACCTGGTGGTGTCAGTGCTGACGGAAGTCATTACCAATAACGCAGCCGCCGTCCTGATTGTGCCGGTAGTGCTGTCGCTCACGTCTGCGATGGGCGTGGACTCCGAGCCGTTTATCATTGCGGTGATGATGGCCGCTTCGGCAAGCTTTGCCACACCGCTGGGTTATCAGACCAACATGATGGTGTTCGGGCCGGGAGGCTACCGTTTCAGCGATTTTATCCGGGTGGGTTTGCCGATGAATGTCTTTATCGGCCTGGTGACGGTTGGAGTTATTTCGGTGGTTTACGGCGTTTGATGGGGGTTGGCGAGGATATCGCAGCACAGCACCTGCAAACGTCCCTTGTGCTCGTAGGCCAGTGACAGGGTGACGCACATATAGGCGCCGGTTACGCACAGGTAGGGTGTTGTAACGTGCAGGTTCTCAGGCTGGGCCAGGGCCTGGCGCAGGTATTGCTGACGGAACCAGTCGGCGCTGGTGGTGTTCTCCAGCGGCCGGAAACGAGGGTCCCGCTTCTCAATGGCGGAATCGGAGACCAGGGTGTCTTCAATCTGGATGCCCTTGTCATCCGCCAGATAGCAGCGGGATACGGCGGGGTGGTTCAGAAGTTCAAAGCAGGCCTGTGACATCAGGCTGCCGTCCTGCAGTCGTTCAATGGCCCGCCGGAACGGCCCGTTGAAATAGTTGACCAGTTGCTGCGTGGGGTCCTGGGTGATCTGTTTGCGCTTCTTGTATTCCTGAAGTAATTCTTCGAGGTCTGCCGGCGTGTGGGGCAGTTCCCCGAGCTCAAGGCAAGGGCGCCGGAAATAGAATCCCTGTACAAAGTCCACGCCAGCATCGATGGCTATCATGGCCTGATCACGGGTTTCCACGCCTTCCAGTAGTACCAGGCATCCCGACTGGTGAAGCAGTGACACCATGCCATTCAGAATCTGCCGTGCCCGCTGATCGTCAGTGGCGCGGGTCAGCAACGTACGATCCAGTTTGACGATATCCGGCGACAGGTTCCAGATTCGCTCGAAATTTGAGTGGCCGGCGCCAAAATCATCGATCGCGGTGAGGCAGCCAAGTTTCCGGTAGTAGGCGACGGTGTCTTTCAGTCTCTCCGCATCGTCTGTGGGCTGCTCAACAATCTCCATCACAATTCGATGGGGTGGTAGCCCGGTTTTCTTCAAAAGCGCCCCAAAGAACGAATCAGACTGGCTGCCACTGGTCACCACCCGGGGGGATACGTTCAGGAATAGCCAGTTCAGCTGGTCTTTTATGCCGCTGTAGTTACGGATATGCAGGTATCGACACAGCCGGTCCAGCAGGAGGTTTTCAGCGTCGGTGTCCGGAAGTTCAAACAGGTGATTGGGAAGTACAGCCGCGTTGTCATTGTCGAACGCCCGGATCAGGGCCTCATAACCAACGGTCCGTTTGTGGGAGATGCTGTAAATCGGTTGCAGGGCGGTTCTGAGCTTTAGCCCTCTGAAATCGGCTGTCCAGGTCTCTCCTTGCTGAGTGAGCATGGGCGAGAGCAGGTCCAGTTCTGGCGCTGGCAGGATATCGGTAAGGCTGTGGGACATAGGCGAGTCTGAACCGTTTAACGAACGCATCAGGAGCAGCAGTTGTGGTGCTGACCACTGAACTGTTAGCCAGAGTGCCCACATCCCTGGCACGTTTGCCTGTATTTCAAGGCGTTAACTGTTTAGCTAAAGCGCAGATTGCCAAAAAACAGGAATCATTACCACTGTTTAACCGGTAAAACTCGAAACAGTTTGTGACTTTGTGTTGGTATGGGGAATTCGGGGCGGGGCTTTGGAGAGCAGAACCCCCGGCAGGCCGGGGGATCAGAATGGGGCGTATTAATTGTTGCTGGGTACTACTACGGATTCGTCGAATTCCAGTTCCATGTCGTTTCCTCTCGGTCACTGAGGCCCCCGACGGGGCGAATTAAAGTATGTGAGGAGTTTAGCGGTGCTGTGAATTTGCACAATCCGTAGAACCCGTATTCGACCAAAGTGGCCAATGCCAGAGCCGGCGTCTGCCAGAGACTTGATCAGATAATTTGATGTATCCCGGCAGAATATTTTGATTTTCACCCGGCGGTTCGGGGCCTAGACTGATCTTAACGTATCAGTCGCACAGGTTGGCGCAGTCCAGGGATGGAGGATTTCCCAAATCATGAAATTACGAAATACCAACACCGCCTACGGTCTGATCGCCGTCAGTTTGCACTGGCTGGTGGCGCTGGCGGTCATTGGCCTGTTCGGGCTCGGCTGGTGGATGGTGGAACTGTCCTACTATGACCCCTGGTACCGACAGGGGCCACACATTCACCGGAGCATTGGCATCCTGCTGTTCATATTGGTGGTGGCCCGGCTGTTGTGGCGAGTTGTGACTCCGCCTCCCAGGCCACTGCCTGAGCACCAGCGGTGGGAAGTGATTGCCGCCCATGGGGCCCATGGGTTGCTTTATCTGCTTCTGTTCGTAGCCATGATCAGTGGATACCTGATTACCACGGCCGATGGCTCGTCCATCAGCGTATTTGGCTGGTTTGAGGTGCCTTCAGTTACCGGCCGGATCAGGGGGATGGAGGACACCGCGGGTGCGGTCCATTACTGGAGCACCTGGGCACTGGTCGGGCTGGCCGGGCTGCATGCCCTGGCGGCCTTGAAACACCATTTTATTGATCGGGATGCCACGCTCAGGCGCATGCTTGGCCGCGGTTGACGCAGATCCGAAGACCGAAACGATAACCATGACCCACTCAGGGAGAAGACCATGAAAAAACTCTTGCTCGCATCCGCCGTTTCCGTGGCGCTGATCGGCACTGCCAACGCCAGCGAACACAGCGGCACCTATGCCTTTGATAAAGAGGGCGCACACCAGTTCATCACCTTCAAGATTTCCCATCTGGGCTACAGCTGGCTGTATGGCCGGTTCAACGACTTCGACGGCGAATTTGTCTACGACGCCGAGAACCCGGAGAACAGCACCGTCACCGTCACAATCGACACCGCCAGTGTGGACTCCAACCACGCCGAGCGCGACAAGCACCTGCGCAGCGATGACTTCCTGCATGTGAGCCAGTTCCCGCAGGCCACCTTCAAGAGCAAGCGCGTGGTTGTGGATGACGACGGCGAGGCTGATATCATCGGCGACTTCACCCTGCGCGGCGTGACCCGTGAGATCACTCTGGAAGCCGAAATGCTGGGCCACGGTGAAGACCCCTGGGGCGGCTACCGTATGGGCTTTGAGGCCGAGACTGAATTTCGTCTGAAGGATTTCGGTATTCCGATGGATCTGGGTGAAGCCTCCGAAACCGTTGAAATCAAGATCTCCATCGAAGGCATTCGTCAGTAATCCTGATTGAAACCTCTGCCTCAGGTTCCGGGGTTAAACCCGGAACCTGCCTGTCTGTTGCTCCAGTTCTGAAGCATAGTCCTTAAGTGACTTGCTGATTCCGTCGATGGCACGAGAGCGTTCAGCGCTGGCCGCGGCCAGGTCGTTAATGTCGGTAATGCTGCGATTGATTTCGTCAACAACCTGGGTTTGTTCCTCGGTGGCCGACGCCACGCTGGTGTTTACATCGGTGATATTGGAGATGGCCTCCAGAATGGCTTGCAGTTCCTGCTCGGCTTCGGTGGCCAGTTTTTCTGTCTCAGCGGCTTCTTTACTGCCGGTTTCCATCACACTGACCACATCCGAAACGCCAGTCTGCAGTGCTGTGATCATGGTCTGAATGTCTTCGGTGGACTGTTGTGTGCGTTGGGCGAGCGTTCGCACCTCATCCGCCACAACTGCAAAGCCCCGGCCTTGTTCACCGGCTCTTGCCGCTTCAATGGCAGCGTTGAGGGCCAGCAGGTTGGTTTGTTCGGCGATACCGCGAATCACATCCAGAACCGAGGTGATGTTGTCAGAATCATCAGACAGCTTGCGGATCACACCAACCGCCTTGGAGATCTGGGCCGCCAGCCGGTGCACCTGCCTGGATGAATTCCGGATGATTTCGGCACTGTTCTGCCCCTTGAGGTCTGCTTCCCGGGTGATCTCGGCCGCCCTTGAGGCATTCCCGGCAACTTCTTCGATCGCGCTTTGCATCTCATTGATGGCCGTTGCCACCATGGAAATCGAATCGGTCTGGCGGGTAACGCCCTCGTTGTTGTCCCTCGCAGCAGACGCCAGTTCAGTAGCGCCCTGTCCCAGATCCCGGCTCAGGGTCTGTATTGAGCCGATCATGCCCTGAAGGTTCTCCAGTACCTGATTGAAGCTTCTGGCCAGTTGCCCCAGATCATCGTCCACGGTTATTGGTATTCGTTGGGTCAGGTCGCCTTCGCCCTGGGCAATGTTGTCGAGCTGGCTGCGTAAGGCCTGAATGGATCGGATGATCAGTCTCAGGAAAATCAGAAAAAGGACAATGCTGATAACGATGGCCGCGACCGTTATAACGGTAATGGTCACCGTGCTGGAAGTGCCTTCGGCGCGGGCCTCGGCATAGCGACTCTGGGCCTGTTCGTCTGCATGGCCTTCGGCTCTGTCGTAGAATGCCCGTAGCCGCTGGAATAGCCCGATGGTTTCTGTGGCGGCAAGGTTTCTGGCTTGTGTTCCGTCCCCCCGCTCTGCCAGTGCCAGAACCTGGCGCGCAGAGCGCTCCCATTGGTCGAAGGCCTGGTCAAAGCCCCCGGTCACCGAGCTGATCCCTGTGCCCCGTAGCCGCGCTACGCTGTCGGTAAAACGTCGACGGGCCTGTTCAACATTTTCCTCAAAATCTGCGACGGCGTCTGTTGTATTCTCTCCGTTCAGGGTCTGGTCGACCACCATCATCTGCGCGACCAGGGCCTGATACAGGTCGCGGTCACCGTTGAGGATTTCGGCAACGGAAGGCAGGAAGGTGACGGCAATATCTTCAGTGCTTTCCACCAGGTTTTTGGCTGTCAGCATGCCGAATCCACCGGCGACAACCAATGCCAGAGCGGTGATGAAAAAGGGCAAGGCGATCTTGGTGCGCAACCCCAGATTGTTTAAAACGTTCATGCAGCCTCCAGATTATTATTGTTGCTCTTGAGGCTAAGCGTAGCAGGGGGCGGGATGTTGTCACCCTGAACATGAGGGTGGAATCTTGATTTGGCTCAGGATTTGATGACGAATCAGGGTTGTTGCACGTTGCCGGATTGCTCACTGGTTCGGCACAGATGCCGTTGGCGCCAGAACTGGGCGATAAAGATGACAACGCCGATAACCAGGCCGGCCCATAGATAGGGTTCAGGCATCTGGAATGATCCACTGATGGCGAATTCCACCAGCAGCATCAGCGCGACGGCCAGGGTAGCATTCACCAGGGCTGTCACCAGGGCGTGCCCGCAGGCTTTAAGATTGGGTTTCATAGGTTTCCGCTTGTCAGGGGATAAAACGGCTTTCTATTCACTGTGGCGAGAATACGGTGCACCTTACAGACTCTCCATGCGGGAATTCCGCTATTGGAAATTGGTGTATCGTTGCTTGCGTCCATATAATGTGCGCCACATTGCCCGGTGTTTGTGCCGGGTTACCGGGGCTGCATCAAAGCCGCATTTCAAAACAGGCAGTTAAGGCAAAGAGGCATCTATGCCAGAGTTTCAGACAACGGATGAAGGTTTCGAAAGAGTATCGCTACGGGATTATACCGAGAAGGCCTACCTCGACTACTCCATGTACGTGATCCTGGACCGTGCATTGCCCAACGTAGGGGATGGGCTCAAGCCGGTGCAGCGTCGGATTGTTTATGCCATGTCGGAGCTGGGGCTGAAATCCACCTCCAAGTACAAGAAATCTGCCCGTACCGTTGGTGATGTGCTGGGTAAGTTCCACCCCCATGGTGACAGCGCCTGCTATGAAGCCATGGTGCTGATGGCGCAGCCGTTCTCCTATCGCTACCCGTTGGTGGATGGTCAAGGTAACTGGGGCTCCCCGGACGACCCGAAATCGTTCGCCGCCATGCGTTACACCGAATCCCGCCTGGCTGCCTTTGCCGATGTTCTGCTGGGTGAGTTGGGCCAGGGAACCGTGGACTGGACGCCGAACTTTGATGGCACCATGGAAGAACCGTCCGTTCTGCCAGCCCGGTTGCCTCATGTGCTGCTGAACGGTACCACCGGCATTGCCGTGGGCATGGCCACTGACATTCCGCCGCACAATGTGCGAGAGGTCACAGCCGCCTGCATTCGTCTATTGGATGACCCGGAAGCCACCGTTGACCAGCTCTGTGAACACATCAAGGGCCCGGATTTTCCCACCTATGCGGAAATTATTACCCCTCGCAAGGATTTGAGACAGATCTATGAAACCGGCCGCGGCTCTCTGCGTATGAGAGCTCGCTGGGTTCGTGAAAGTGGCGAGATCGTGATTACCGATCTGCCACATCAGGTATCCGGTAACCGGGTGCTGGAGCAGATTGCCCAGCAGATGCAGGGCAAGAAGCTGCCCATGGTGGCGGACCTGCGTGACGAATCCGACCATGAGAACCCCACTCGTCTGGTGATCGTGCCCCGGTCCAACCGGGTGGATCTGGATGGTTTGATGGCGCACCTGTTTGCCAGCACTGATCTGGAGAAAACCTACCGGGTCAATATTAACGTAATCGGTAACGATGGCCGCCCGGGTGTAAAAGGGCTTCACCAGATCCTGACCGAGTGGCTGGCGTTCCGAAAGACCACGGTTACCCGCCGCCTGCAACACCGTCTGGATAAGGTTCTGGCCCGGTTACACATTCTCGAAGGCTTGTTGATTGCCTATCTCAATATCGACGAGGTGATTGAGATCATTCGTACCGAAGACAAGCCCAAGGCGGAATTGATGTCCCGGTTTGGCCTGTCGGCAGACCAGGCGGAAGCCATCCTTGAGCTGAAATTGCGTCATCTGGCAAAACTCGAGGAAATGAAAATCCGCGGTGAGCAGGACGAACTGGCCGCGGAAAGGGATGAGCTGCAGGCCATTCTGGGCTCGGAAGACCGCCTGCGCGAGCTGATAAAGACCGAACTGCAGCAGGATGCCGAAACCTACGGTGATGACCGCCGTTCCCCAATTGTTGCCCGTGAAGAGGCCAAGGCCTTCAGTGAGATTGACCTGGTGTCCAACGACCCGGTCACTGTGGTGCTGTCGGAGAAGGGCTGGGTGCGGGCTGCCAAGGGGCACGACATTGATCCGTCCGGGCTCAGTTACAAGTCTGGCGACCGCTTTGCGCTGGCTGCCAGGGGCAGAAACAATCAGCAGGCCATTTTCCTCGACAGTACTGGGCGGGCCTATGCTCTCATGGCTCACAGTCTGCCGTCTGCCCGGGGGCAGGGCGAGCCTCTTACCGGCCGGATCAACCCACCGTCCGGGGCGACCTTCTCTGGTCTGCTGATGGGGAATCCGGAGCGTAAAGCGCTGCTGGTCACTGACGGTGGTTATGGTTTTGTGACCTCGTTGAACGACATGATCAGCAAGAATCGAGCTGGCAAGGCGGTGGTGTCTGTGCCCAAAGGGGCGCGAATCATGCCCCCCGTGCTGATCCCAGAGACAGCAACAACCCTTTACCTGGCGGCCATATCCAACGAGGGGCGCATGCTGGTGTTCCCGCTCAGCGAATTGCCGGAACTGGCCAAGGGTAAGGGCAACAAGATCATCAGCATTCCCTCTGCCCGCGTTCAGAATCGTGAGGAATATGTGGTGGCTGCCGCCGTCTTCGGTGAAGAAGACCAACTGGAGGTGAAGGCCGGCAAACGCAAACTGGGTCTGCGTTTTGCCGATCTGGAGCATTATCTGGGTGAGCGTGGCCGGCGTGGTCACAAATTGCCCAGAGGGCTCCAGCGGGTAGACGGCATTGATGTGATTCCGTCTGCCGCCCGTGCTCAGGAAGAAGCTCAGGACGTGGAGGGCACCGACAGTGAGTGAGCTGGTTCTGGTAAATGTGTCCGGGCGAGACAAGCCCGGATTGACCTCGGAGATCACCGGGATCATGGGGCAGTATGATGTCCGGATTCTGGATATTGGCCAGGCGGTGATTCACGACCACCTGACCTGGGGCATACTGATCGAGATCCCGGATGAGTCGAAATCGTCCCCGGTGATCCGTGACCTTCTTTTTCGGCTGCATGCCCTGGATCTTCAGGTGCGCTTTGCCCCCATCACGGTGGAGGAATACCAGGCATGGGCCGAAGGCCGTAACCGGGCCTGCTACATCGTTACCCTGCTATCCCGTGACATCAAGGCGGAACAGATCGCCCGGGTATCGGCCATTACCGCCCGGCATGGGCTGAATATCGACAACATTACCCGCCTTTCCGCACGCCCGTCGCTCAATCAGGGGGAGAACCGCATTGCCTGTGTCGAGTTTTCGGTGCGGGGAACGCCGTCAGACCTGGAACAACTTCGGGCGGACTTCCTGCATATTGCCGGTGAGATGAACGTGGACATCGCCTTCCAGGAAGACTCCATTTTCCGGCGAAACCGCCGGTTGGTGGTGTTTGATATGGACTCCACGCTGATTGAGGCGGAGGTGATCGATGAGCTGGCCCATGAGGCTGGCGTGGGAGAGCAGGTTGCGGAAATAACCGAGCGTGCCATGCAGGGTGAACTGGACTTCAGCCAGAGTTTTGCCGAGCGGCTGGCGCTGCTCAAAGGCCTGGATGAGTCGGTGCTTGAGAGTATTGCCGGTCGGCTGCGTATGACAGAGGGGGCAGAACATCTGATCCGAAGCCTGAAGGCGCTGGGCTACCGCACCGCGATTCTCTCCGGTGGCTTTACCTACTTTGCCCGCCACCTGCAGCAAAAACTGGGCATTGACTACGTTTATGCCAACGAACTGGACATTGTCGACGGCAAGGTGACCGGTCAGGTTAAGGGGCAGATCGTGGATGGCAAGCGCAAAGCCGAGCTGCTGCTCGAGATTGCCGAAAAAGAGCATATCTCAAGGGAGCAGGTCATCGCCGTGGGTGATGGTGCCAACGACTTGCCGATGCTGAGCCAGGCTGGCCTGGGCGTGGCCTTTCGTGCCAAGCCGCTGGTCAAGGAATCGGCTCGACACTCCATTTCCACCCTGGGCCTGGACGCCATTCTGTACCTGATCGGTTTTCGCGAAAGTGACACCAATCAGACTCTCCAGAACAGCAGCCTGTGAATGCAAAAAGGGCGAGGTTCTAACACCTCGCCCTTTTTACTCAATCCGGAATTGGCGTCCGGTCAGTGGTCCCCGAAGTCGTAGTTCATCTCCGGGACTGGTGCCTGCAGGTAATAACCCTGGATATAGTTCACCCCGGCCTGCCACAGCGTTGCCAGTACACTGGCGTTCTCTACCAGCGGTATGATGGTGAGCTTGCCGGCATTCTGCAGGCTCTTGACCATTTCCTTGACCTGCTCCTTGGCTTCATCGCTCTTCTGGATTTCTTCCGTGAACGAGCCGTCAATCTTCACGTAGTCGGCGTCAATGTGCTTGAGCGTGTTGAACGGATTCAGGGCGCAGCCAAACTGGGCAATGGATACCTTACTGTGAAGTTCGTGTACTGCTTTGGTGAACTCCTTGGCCTGCTTCATGTAGTTGTTGGCATCGCCTTCGCGGATCTGGAAAATCAGTGAGTCTCCCGGCAGGCGAGCCGCCTTGAGGGCAACGCTGAGCCAGGGCGTAAAGGTTTTGTCCTGCAGTGTCTCGGCGGTGATGTTCAGGAACAGCCTGGTGTCATGACCCCGTGACCGGTGGCTTGCCAGCTGTTTGATGGTTTGCAGGATCACCCAGCGGTCAATCTTGATGGCCGTGTCGCTCGGCCCCATGGGGGGCAGGAAGTCGTAGGGAGAGACTTCCTCGTTGTCTTTGTCGAGCATGCGAACGAAGGCCTCGTAATGCTCTTCGCCCTCACCACGCAGGTTGATGATAGGCTGGAACAGCAGCCGGAAGCGGTTGTCGTCCAGGGCCTTGAGGATAGCCTCAACCGAGTTGCTCTCATCAAGGCTTTCGTACTGGGCGGGATTATAGACCACGATCCCGTTACCACGTTCATGGCCTTCGAGCTTCTTAACCTCAGCGGAGGCAGTATGGGCACGCCCCATCAGTTCCTCTGCCTTGGGCGAATTCTCCGTAATCGCGGCTACACCGATGGACACTGTCAGCGGTACCGTCTTGCCGTTGATGTCGAACAGATGATCTTCAACCGCTTTGCGGACCCGCTCAGCAATGCTTTCCATATGTTTCTCATCGCAGGGCAGGCACATCAGGCAGAAGGCATCATCGCTCAGCCTGGCCAGCGTCACTTCCTCGCCGGCCTGTTCTTTTAGCAGCGAGGCCAGATCACCCAGCAACAGATCGGCACCGGCGATACCGACCTGGCCCTTCATGCTTATGAAGTTGTCCAGGGCGATGTAGGCCAGGGCGCCGGTCTGGTTGTTCTTGCCGGCATTGGCAATGGCCTGGGCCAGAGCGTCCATCAGGTATTGACGGTTATACAGGCCCGTAAGCAGATCCTGGCTGCTGATCTGTTTGAGCTTTTCTTCCAGCTCTGCATCGCTGTGTTCCGGCTGCAAGACAATCTGCGTGCAGGCTTCGCCATCATAGGTGGCGGCAGAGACAGACATGGTTACGTTCAATTCCTGATCGTCGCTGCGGCGTGCGGTACAGTTCAGGGTCATGCCGTCCTTGCCATCATCGGCAAAGGCCTTCATGAAGTCTTTGTACTTGTCCTGGCTTTCCGGGGTCAGGGTATCGAGAACCGGGATGCAGATAAGGTCGTCAATGTCGTCGTAGCCCAGGAACTCCATGTAGGACTGGTTGGCGTAGATGTGCATGCCATCGTTGATGTAGGCGATGGCGTCCTTGGAGCTTTCCAGAAGCAGCTGGCAGCGCTGTTCGGCCTCACGCAGGTGGGACTCCAGAACCCGACGACGGCGGCGCTCTTCCAGGGCGGCCAATTCGCGTTTCACCACCAGCACGAGCAGATCCTTGTACTCGAACGGCACAACATCCTGCCCGCCGGCCCGGATAATGTTCACCGTTCTTTCCCGGCTGACTTCCTCGGTCAGGAGAACGAAGGGGATGTCCTTGTCCATGCGCTTGACCATGGCCAGGGCGTCATCCGGCCCGAACTCCTGCTCCAGGTCCCGGGCCAACAGTAGGTCCCAGTTACTGGTTTTCAGGGCTTCTTCCAGATCTTCTTCCGAGGTTATACGGTGTGCCCGGGTGGCCTTGCCCGAGTTGCGGAGCAGGCTGACCATGGATTCAGCATCATTTTGAGATGGATCAAGAATCAGCAGGTGTACGGTCGCGTTTTTTTTCTGCATTCGTAAGACTTCTCATGGATACGGTCACTTCCGCTGAATGATGCAGGGGTTGGCGATCAATAACAACCCTGGCAGTAGCCGTGGTTCACAGTCTTTCCGACCTTTGGCGTTACAGTGATGGCCACAGGGAGTCGAATTCGTCTTCCGTGGCGCCGGGCGTTGATGGCGGGGCGCCATTCGGACTGGCCAGGGCCGCCGGATTCTGCAGTTTCAGTTCAAACTGGCTGATGCTACCGGTGGCAGAGACCTTCTTGAGCAGTTGTCCCTGATCTTCCCGGCCATCGTGCAGCAATGAGATGCGGCTGCCACTCTGGAAGGGCAGCCTTGGGGTAATCAGGGTCGCAGCCTGATTGACGACGCTGATTTCAGGCAGCAGCAGCCCCCGGAGGTATTCGCTGCTGTTGCCCACTTTCTGGATCAATCGAACCCCGCAAGGCGCGGCACTGGGGGCCAGCAACTCAATGCCGATCTGGGTGCCCTGATTCCGGACCTGACGCAACCAGCGCACCACGGCGATGCTCCAGGGATGGGATTTCTGTTCCCGTACCCCAAGAATCTCACCCGCCTGCAGGGAGGCCGGCACATTGGTTTCCCAGGCAACGCAGTAGCCACCCGGGCTGGTGTTGATCAGCAGTGCATGATGGGAGCGGGGGCGGCTCTTCTCCTGTCCCGTGGGTATGGCGGCCCCGGTACCCGACTTGAAGTTGATCGGTGCATCGGCCGCGTGCAGCCTGTCCTCACTTGGGCCCGCGTCGTGGGCTCCGGCCCAGGCGTCCGTGTTCCGGTTGGCATTACGGACAAACCGGTTTTCCTGCTCGGGATCAATGGTTTCGTTGCCGTTCAGGAACTCGGCAAAGGTCTTTTCACCGGCGACGAAATAGTGGGTGGCCGTCAGGCCGACGCAGACCTCCAGCGTGCCCTGGCTGGAAATGCGGTTGAAATTCCGCTTGGCCAGAATACCCAGCGCCTGGCTGAGATGTGTGAGCAGGGTGTCGCTGATTTTGGACGATACCTGTAGCCGCGTAGTATCTTTCTCGTGGCTGCGCCTGGCGTGCAGCACCTCGGCCAGCTGCGTGGAAAGATCTTTGGTGTCAAAACCGCAGCTCTCGTCCCCCGGCTTGTTTTCCAGCAAGCTCCGATAGACTGGCGGGTTGTCCAGTTCCATGTTGATCACGAACAGGCTGTCAGTTCCAATGTCCGGGCCGCACTGGCAGAACTCGGTCCAGGACTCGAACAGCTCATAAACCTGCGTCAGCTCAGCCTGGCGGAGTTGATTGGGGCGGGCGCAGCCCAGCAGGAGAATGCGTTTGTAACTGTCGGCCACCGTACTGGCGCGGCGATGGGTCAGGGTGTCGTCATCGATTTCCAGTGCGGCCAGTTTGTTCCGGTGCGCAAACCGGTACAGACGGTGGCATTCCAGCCAGCTCAGGGCCGGGCTTGGGCAGTAGAGCTGATGGGAGCGGACAATCGTGGCGCCCAGCTCGGACGTGGCGCGGTGAATGGCGGCGGCAACGTGGCGGCGATTTTTGTCCAGACCGCCGTTATCCAGATATTCCAGTACACACAATTTATAGCCGCTGGCCAGATGAAGCTGCAGGGCCTGGGCCAGGTTGGCAATCTTGCGCTGTTTCTCGGGCAGGGCGATGGCCAGGCCCAGAAAGTGCCGTGACAACTCGTTGCAGACAAAATGAATTTTCTCGCGAACCAGCTCAAGGAACTGCATTCGTTGCTGCGGAGCCAGAAACAGGTGGTTCAGTTCAATAATCGCATGGTAAAGCTGGCGGGATGCCTCACCGATGTTGGCCATCGGTAGCTGGTCAATCCACAGACGAAAGGCCTTGGGTGTCGTATCGCAAAACGACAGGCTTGCGGTTTTCTGTTCAGGAACCTTCAGTTCAGGTTTCAGAATATTGCCTTCCATGATCTCACGCCAGTGTTTGAGTCGCTTTGAGTATGTATCGACCGAAAGTGTCGAAAATACATGCTTTTATTGTCTTTACCTATAGAACTTTAAGATAGCAAACCAATAACAAAAAGCGAGAAGATCATGAGTTGACAATCTTTGACAAGTGTAAGTGGGACCGCTTTTGCGACATGTCTCACGTTACGCTGATGTTGGCCTGATTATCGCCTGTGAAAATAGGGGTTTTACTGGTCTCCCCGGGCAGTTCCCTGACCAGCCTTGGAACCAGAAAGCCCGGCAGCCGCTTCATAAGCGCCCGAACCAGCGCTGCCGCCGCTTGGTCGCTGACATCAAAGTGATGGGCGCCTGCAACGGGATCAAACGCGTGCAGGTAGTAGGGCATAACGCCCGAATCAAACAGGTCTTCACTCAGCCGGGCCAGGATGTTGGCTGAGTCATTGACCCCTTTCAGGATCACGCTCTGGTTGAGCAGGGTCACCCCCACTTCGCGAAGGCGCGCAAAGGCTTTTCGTGTGTCTGAGTCTAGCTCTGCCGGGTGATTAACATGCACCACGAGGATTTTCTGAAGTGGCGAATTGCCAAGCCAGTCCAGCAGGGCGTCGCACACCCGTTGCGGAATAACGACCGGTAGCCGGCTGTGTATTCGCAGTCGCTTGATATGCGGTATGCCTGCCAGGGCTTCGGCCCATTGCGCCAATAGCCGGTCATTCACTGCCAGTGGATCACCACCGCTGAAGATCACTTCGTTAATTTCGGGGGCGGCTTTCAGGGTCGCCAGAACCTGCTGGCGGTCATCCGGACCGAGCCGCTGGGATTCATAGGGGAAGTGGCGGCGAAAGCAGTAGCGACAGTTGATTGCACACTGGCCCGTTACCATCAGCAGTGCCCGGCTCTGGTACTTGCGGATCAGCCCTGTGGTCTGGATGGCGTTGTTCTCTTGCAGCGGATCGCGCACATAACCTGCTTGTTGTCGCGATTCTTCCGCCAGCGGCAGTACCTGTCGCAACAGGGGGTCGTTGGGGTCACCCGGAGTCATTCGCCGTATGAACGGCTCGGGCACCCGCACGGGAAACAGTTGGTGGCCCGCGCTGGCACCCTTGAGCCAGGGCTCCGCCGGCAGGTTCAGGCGCCCAAGCAGCTGCTCCGGGCAGGTAACGGATTCTGCCAGAATCTGTTGCCAGCCTTTAGCCGAATTGTGGGGCTGTTGACGCTGTTCGGTAGCGATCAATGAAGGCTCTTCGTTACGGGCTTCTATACGGGCAGGGGTTCGCTGTATCATAGCGACCTTTGAAATTTTAACGACAGTCTGTCAGGTGGACATTTCATGGCTTCATATTCTACCAACGAATTTCGCAGCGGTCTCAAAGTTTTGCTGGATGGCGACCCCTGTATCATGCTGGAGAACGAGTTCGTCAAGCCCGGTAAGGGGCAGGCGTTCAACCGCGTTAAATTGCGCAACCTTATGACCAACCGGGTCTGGGAGCGTACGTTCAAATCCGGTGAGAGTCTGGAAGCCGCGGATGTGATGGACCAGGACATGGAATACCTGTACACCGACGGCGAGTTCTGGCATTTCATGCTGACCGACGGCTCGTTCGAACAGTACGCTGCCGATGCCAAGGCCGTGGGCGACACCGTCAAGTGGCTGAAAGAGCAGGATGTTTACACCGTGACCCTGTACAACGGCGCGCCGCTCACCGTCACACCGCCGAACTTTGTCGAGCTGGAAGTAGTGGATACCGATCCGGGTATGAAAGGTGACACCGCCCAGGGTGGTTCCAAGCCGGCAACACTGTCTACCGGCGCCGTGGTGAACGTGCCTTTGTTCATCACCATTGGTGAGGTGTTGAAAGTAGACACCCGCTCTGGCGAGTACGTTAACCGCGTCAAGAGCAGCTGATCCGACAATGACCGATCAGCCTGTCTGGCAGCCTTCTGCCTCGCGGGAGCATCTGAAAAGCCGTGCACAACAGCTAGCCTGGGTGCGCGGCTTTTTTGCAGAGCGGGGTGTTTTGGAGGTGGAAACGCCGGTGCTCGGCCGGCATGGCGTCACCGATATCAACCTCGACGGTATCGCGGCGGCGGTCAACGCTGCGGGAGTTTCCGGCGGCTGGTTGCAGACCTCCCCTGAATATCACATGAAACGCCTGCTGGCGGCGGGCTCGGGATGTATCTATCAGATTGCCCGGGTATTCCGTAATGGCGAGCGTGGTAGCCGCCATAACCCCGAATTTTCGTTGCTGGAATGGTACCGGGTGGGCCTGGACGACACGGCGATGATGGCCGAAGTGGCTGACCTGGTGTGTGACTGGCTGGGATGTGATCGCCCGGATGTGCTGACCTACCGTGAGGCCCTGCAGGCGCTTGCCGGCATCGATCCGATGGCCATCACGGATCACGACCTGTACCAGTACTGTCAGCAATGGCTGGAGCCGGAGCAGTTGGCCGGCATGGGGCGTGATGATTGCCTGGACCTGGTGATGAGCTTCAGGGTGGAGCCACTGTTGGGGCAGGGCCGGCCGGTGTTCATTACCCGGTATCCGGCTAGTCAGGCAGCCTTGGCCAAAGTGACCGCAGACGACGATGGCTTCCCGGTAGCGCATCGATTCGAGCTCTACATTGACGGGCTTGAGTTGTGCAACGGTTACTGGGAGCTGACCGATCCGGTTGAGCAGCGAGCCCGGTTCGAACAGGACAACCGCCGCCGAAAAGCGGCGGGCAAGGGGGAAATGGCTGTTGATCAGAGTTTTCTGGCAGCCCTGGACGCCGGGCTGCCCGAGTGTTCCGGTGTGGCCCTGGGCTTGGACCGCCTGCTGATGCTGAAAACCGGGGCTGAGCGGATAGAAGACGTGCTGGCGTTTCCGGTCGAGCGCGCCTGAGCCAGGTCTCAGGTGTTCTTGCTGGCTACCCGGCCAAACGCTTCGCCCATGCGTACGCTTTTGCCGGGAACCTGATTGGCGTCCCAGGTTACCGCGCCCTTGGGCATTGCCAGGACAACCGTGGAGCCCAGACGGAACCGGCCCATTTCCTCACCTTTCTCAAAACTGATCGCGTCTTCGCCCTGATAAACCCAGCGGGTTATCTGTGTAGGTTCCGGCGCAATTACTCCGGCCCAGGTGGTTTCCATGCTGCCCACGATCATCGCGCCCACCAGAACCAGGGCCATGGGACCTGCCTCGGTATCGAAAATGCAGACAACGCGTTCATTTCTGGCGAACAGGTTGGGAACATGCGCCGCGGTAACCGGGTTCACCGAGAAGAACTTGCCCGGAACATAGACCATCTCCCGCAGTGTGCCGGCCATGGGCATATGAATGCGGTGGTAGTCTTTGGGCGACAGGTAAATGGTGCTGAACTCCCCGTGCCGGAACGGCTCAGCCCGGCTGTCGTCACCGCCGAGGATTTCCGTCAGCCCGAAGGACTGGCCCTTGGCCTGGAAAACTCTGTCGTTACTGATCTGCCCTAGTTGGCTGATGGTACCGTCGACCGGACTGACAAATACATCGCTGCCTTCTGCCACACTGCGCACGCCGGGTTTGAGGGCGCGGGTAAAAAACGCATTGAACGAGGGATAGGCGGTAGGGTCTGACTCAGCTGCTTCGCTCATGTTTACGCCATAGCGGCCGATAAACCAGCTAACAACGCGGTTTTTCATGGCCGGGGCGCTCGTGCTGTCGGCCAGGCGACCTGCCAGTCGAGAGACAGCGCGTTGGGGCGTAATGTATTGGCTCAGTACGAACAGTTTGTCAAACATCAATAAGTCTCGGTAAGAACAGAGGCGGCAGTGTAACAAAAGCGGCCCCGTGTATAGAAATTGTTTCACGCCTTCGCTGTTCGTTCAGAGCCTTGCTATTATCAGGGCACAGCTCGCCCCGGTCGGGGTGGAGAACCCGTGACTGACCTCGGTCGTTAACGAGATAACAAAAGGCGTATATCTTTCCATGCTGCTGATTATTGGTGCGGTGATAGTTGTTGCGAGTGTGCTGGGCGGATACGTGCTGCACGGTGGCCATTTGATGGTGCTTTGGCAGCCGACCGAAATTTTGATCATTGGCGGCGCGGCGGTTGGATCGTTCATCATTGCCAACCCCATGCACACGGTGAAAGAGGTAGGACAGGGCATCATGCGGTTGTTGACCGGCTCGCCGTTCAACAAATCCTACTATATGGATTTGCTCAGCCTGCTATATGAGGTGTTCGACAAATCTCGCAAGCAGGGGGTCATGGCCATTGAAGAGGACATCGACAACCCGGAAAACAGCCAGATCTTCACCCGTTACCCGGCCATCATGAAATCCCGCGATCTTCTGGATTTCATCACCGACTACCTTCGCATTATCAGTTCCGGCAACATGGCGCCCCATGAGCTGGAAGGCATGATGGAAAACGAGATCGACAGCCGTCAGCATGAGCTGGAAGAGCCCGCTCACGCGGTCAACAAGATCGCCGACGCCTTGCCGGGCCTTGGTATCGTGGCGGCGGTACTGGGTATTGTCATCACCATGAACTTCCTCACCGAGGGGCCCGAGAAAATCGGCCTGAGTGTGGCAGCGGCTCTGGTAGGTACGTTCTTGGGCATCTGGATGGGTTATGGCTTTGTCGGCCCCATGTCTATTTCCATGGAACACTCAGCCAAGTACGAGCTGAAGGCTTATGAATGTGTGAAATCAGCCATCGTTGCCACGGTGTCTGGCCAGGCGCCCCAGATGGCCATTGAATTCGGCCGCAAGTCGTTACCCACGGATAAACGACCTGGTTTCCAGGAACTCAACGACCACGTTCGTTCGAAGTGACGAGCTGCGTCTTAATCGCCCGGAGTTGAGTTGTGGAAGAACAGCCGATCATCATCAAGCGCAAGAAAAAAGTGGTCGGGGGCCATCACGGTGGCTCCTGGAAGGTGGCCTTTGCAGACTTTGCCACCGCCATGATGGCGTTCTTTCTGGTGCTCTGGCTGACGGCCACAGCGTCTCCGGAACAGAAACTGGCGGTTGAGGGCTATTTCAAAGACCCCGTCGGATTCATGGAAGGCGGTGCTCGCAGCCCGGTGGACCTGGGGGGCAGTGCGTCGGTTATCAACGAAGCGACCCAGGACATCGAATCAAGTCCTGTCCAGATCCAGGATGAAGTGGTTGACCAACTGGCTGACACGCTCGAACAGCGTCGCATGGAACAGTTGTTCCAGGAGCTTCAGGAGCGGATTGAGCAAAGCGAGACCTTGCAGGAATTCAAGGATCAATTGCTGATCGACATCACCGATGAGGGGTTGAGAATCCAGATTGTCGATCGCTCTGGCCGCCCGATGTTCGACAGTGGGCGTGCTGAACTCAAATACTATTCCCAGGACATTCTGTTTGAGCTGGCCCGAACTCTCGGTTCGGTCAATAACAAACTCAGCATTACCGGGCACACCGACGCCACGCCATTTGTTGGCCGGCCCGGTTATACCAACTGGGAGTTGTCGGCAGACCGTGCCAACACGGCCCGGCGTGCCCTGGTTGCAGGCGGCGTGCGCCTTCAGCAGATTGCCCGGGTGGTGGGGCTGAGTGATTCTGTATTGTTCGACAAGGAAAACCCGACAGCCCCGGTGAACCGCCGGATCTCGATCATCGTGCTCAACAAAAAAGCCGCTGACAGCATCGAAACCGGCGCGGGCAGGTCCGATCAGCCGTTGATTGACCTCACCCGGCCGACGGAAGAACAGCAGCAGGAAGCGAGAGAGCGGCTGGAACGGGGAGACTGGTTCGAGGAAAGGCCGGAACCGGCCCCCGGGGAGCTGAACTGGTAAGGTTCCGCTGGCGCCTTGCGCGGGGCTGATGCCTCAGGTGATTCTCAGACCCCGGGCCTGTTGTTCTGCCATATCTTGCAGAATCCGGTGGAAACTCTGTAGTCGTTCCCTCGACACCGTCCCGGCCTCTGCTGCCGCATCAAGCGCACAGCCAGGATCGCCCATGTGCCGGCAATTGCGGAACTTGCATAGCCCGATCAGTGGCCGGATTTCCCGAAAGCCGTACTCCACTTCCTGTGGTGTCATATGCCACAAGCCAAACTCCCGAATGCCTGGAGAATCGATCAGGTCGCCGCCTCCCGGCAGATGAAACAGCTTCGCTGTGGTGGTGGTGTGTACCCCTTTGCCGGTACTTTCGGACACCGCGCCTACCCGAAGCAGTTCATCCGGTAACAGGGTCTGGATGATGGATGACTTGCCCACCCCCGACTGGCCCACAAAAACACTGGTTTGGTCCCGCACAAGGGCCTCCACCTCCGGCGCAGGCTCCCCGGCGCAGGCGGCGGCCGAGGTGCGCGCCACCTGGTAGCCAAGCGCTTCATAGCGATCGAGCAGGGCGTCAATGTAGCCCCGGTTCTGATCGGTGATCAGATCGGTCTTGTTCAGCAGGATAACCGCCGGAATATCGGAGCTCTCAGAGGCCACCAGATACCGGTCGATGAGGTTGTCGTGGGGCTCCGGTTCCGGCGCAATCACCAGGATAATGTGATCAATGTTCGCTGCCACGGGCTTCAGGGCGCCGAAGTTATCCGGCCGCTGCAGCAGGTTGTCGCGGTCACAGCGGGCGACGATGACCCCGGTCTCACTCTTCCCGGGCCGCCACACAACACGGTCACCGGTCACCAGGTTGTCGATGTTGGCCCGAACAAAGCACCGGAACACCCGGCCGGTGTCGTCACCCTCCAGCGCTTCGATATCCAGTTGCTGGCCATAATGGGCAATTACCAGGCCTTCCTGTTCAGGCCCCAGTTCGCCGGCTTCGGCTTGCGCTTCCACGGCTTTTTCCTTGCGGTTCAGCCGTTCGGTGCGCTCCTTCTGGATTTTCTCGATGCGCCATTGCTGGCGTTTGTTCAGTTTTCTCTTGGCCATCGGCTCTCAAATGTTCCGGGAAAGTGGTGTGACACATGATACGTGAATCATGGACAATGGGCAGAGTTTCTAAACTTTTGCACATGGCCGTCCGGATCCCGACTTGGGTGCAGGTGCCGGCCGGGGACACCTTTCCGGGAGACGCTACGAGCACATCCCTGTGCGCTTGACTGAAGCCATCCATGGCTTCAGACACTCCCGGAAAGGTGTCCCCGGCCAGCACCCCGATCTATAGAGCGGGTTTCAATTCGACATGCGGCCAGCAATAAGCATGGATGTGGAGGTGTGGTGTGGCTTTTCGGAAATTTCGAAGGCCATGGATGGCCTGAGAGAAGCGCACATGGATGTGCTCGTAGCGGTTTCCGAAAAGCCACACCACACCTCCACCAGCACCCAAACTAAACCGCATAGGAATATACAATGCCCAACCACAACCGTTTAGTGTGGATAGACTTGGAAATGACCGGCCTGGATCCGGAGAAAGAGCGGATCATAGAGATGGCCACGATTATTACCGATTCAGAATTGAACCTGGTGGCCGAAGGCCCGGTGATTGCCATTCACCAGCCAGACAGCCTGATGGATGCCATGGACGAATGGTGCACCAACACCCATGGCGCCAGCGGCCTGACTCAGCGGGTGAAAGACAGCAAAACCTCCGAGGCCGAAGCCGAACAGGAAACCCTGGCCTTCCTCAAACAGTACCTGTCCGCCGGCGAATCACCGCTGTGTGGCAACAGCATCGGCCAGGATCGCCGCTTCCTCGTGAAGTATATGCCCGAGCTGGAAGCCTTCTTCCATTATCGTAACCTGGATGTCTCCACCATCAAGGAACTCGCCCGTCGCTGGCGCCCGGATGTACTTGATGGCGTGAAAAAGAAGGGCAGTCACCTGGCCCTGGACGACATTCGCGATTCCATCGACGAACTTCGCCATTACCGGGAGACCTTCTTCAAGCTGTAATGCCGTGCTGTCGCAGAGCCCAGGCCACATGTTCCCGCACCAGCTCAGAAGGGTGGTCTGCCCGCTGTTTCAGGGCCTCGATCACCGGAATGGTGCTCGGGGCATTGCCCAGCCCCACCGCCAGGTTGCGTAGCCAGTTCTCGTAGCCGGTTCGGCGGATGGCCGAGCCTTCGGTGCGCTTCAAGAACTCGTCCTCTGTCCACAGAAAAAGCTCGGCCAGGCTACTATTGTTGAGGCCGTGCCGGGGCTGAAAATCGTTTTCCCGGGTCGGTTTGTTGAATTTGTTCCAGGGGCAGACCAGCTGGCAGTCGTCGCAGCCGAATACCCGATTGCCCATCTTTGACCGCAGCTCTTCCGGGATGGGCCCCTTGAGCTCAATAGTGAGGTAGCTGATGCAGCGGCGGGCATCCAGTAAGTGAGCGCCAACGAAGGCGTCAGTAGGGCATACCTCCAGGCAGGCGGAGCAGGAGCCACAATGCTGGCTGTCAAAGGCTTGGTCTACCGGCAGCGGAGCGCTGGTAAAGATTTCACCCAGAAAGAAGAATGAACCGGCCTTGGGGTGAATCAGCATGTTGTTCTTGCCAATCCAGCCCAGCCCCGCCCGTTGGGCGAGACCGCGTTCCAGAACCGGTGCGCTGTCTACGAAGGCGCGGTAGTCGTAGCCGCTGACCGCGGAATCAATCTTTGCTGCCAGGGTGGCCAGCCGTTTGCGCATCAGTTTGTGGTAATCCCGGCCCAGGGCGTAACGAGTCACGTAGGCGGTTTCGCGGTCAGTGAGTACCTGTTTCGGGTTGTCCGGAGCGGGCAGGTAATCCATCCGTACTGAGATAACGCGGGTAGTTCCTGGTACCAGTGAGTCTGGGGTGTAGCGTTTGTCGCCGTGGTCTGCCATATACGCCATGTCGCCATGGTAGCCGGCTTTCAGCCACTGTTTCAGGCGTTCGGCGTGGGGCCCGGTATCTGCGCAGGTGATACCGGCGTCGGCAAAGCCGAGCTCGCTGGCCCAGGCCCGGATCTGGTCGGGCAGGGCATGCAGTGCCTCATCTTCTGGCCGCTCGGAGCGGGGCTCTGGGTTTGACGTCATGGGAGAAGTCGGCTGTGTAACCTGCGAAGATTTAATTTGATTAAGTTATGACCTTTTTCCCTGTTTTGCTATTCTTTACAGGTATCTGGCCAGTTTTCTTAAACTGGTTTCTTTAGCTGGAGCCTTGGCGAATGCCAATACGCAATGCAAGCAGTCTACCAGAAGCGCTCTACTCCGCCGACTCGGTGCGAGAGATTGACCGCTACCTGATTGATCAGCAAGGCGTTGATGGTTTTGAGTTGATGCAGGCCGCCGCCCGGGCGGCCTTTCGCCAGTTGTTGCGTCACTGGCCTGCCCCAGGGGCGATTCTGGTGCTCTGCGGTGCCGGTAACAACGGCGGCGATGGCTACTTGGTGGCCGCGAATGCTCACAGGCATGGCATCACTGCCCGGTGCATTGCGGTTGCACCGACGGGGAAGTTGGCCGGGGATGCGCTTAACGCGCTGAACCATGCCCGTGCGGTAGGTGTCAGTGTTGAAGACGTCGGCGAGCTGGGCGAAGACGGATTAGAAAAATATCTGGCGTCTGCAACCCTGGTGGTGGATGCAATGTTGGGTACAGGGGTGACGGGTACGCCCCGGGAGCCCTTTGCAGGTGTGATCCGGCGGGTTAATGAATCGGATTTGCCGGTATTGGCGGTGGATTTGCCGTCCGGCCTGAATGCCACAACTGGCTCTGCAGTGGGTGATGTGATTCTGGCCAAGGTAACGGTGACTTTTATTGGCGCCAAGGCTGGTTTGTACACGGGTGCCGGCGCCGGTGTTTGCGGTGAGGTGGTGTTTGAGGCTCTTGATACCGGCCACGATATCTCTGGCAGTGGCCAGCCGCCGCTTGCCCGGTTGCAGTCCTGGGCCCAGTGCAAGGAACAGCTGCCTGTCCGTCCGCTTGACGCCCACAAGGGGCGTTTTGGCCACGTGTTGGTGGTTGCCGGTGACCGGGGTTTTGGTGGCGCCGGTATCATGGCGGCCGAGGCGGCGTCCCGGGCCGGGGCCGGTCTGGTTACCCTGGCTACCCGCCCGGAACATGTTACGGCCGCGCTTGCCCGCTGCCCGTCGTTGATGGTGCACGGGTTGATCCATGGCTCAGAATTGCCGCCATTATTGGCCAGGGCCGATGTGGTGGTGTGTGGTCCTGGCATGGGTAAACTGGCCTGGGGGCAGCAGATGCTGCAACAGGTTGAACAAAGCGGGTTGCCGCGGGTGTTGGATGCCGACGCGCTCAATCTGATGGCCGGGCGAGTGCCCGTGGTGTCTGATAGCCATATACTAACGCCCCACCCCGGCGAGGCGGCCCGGTTGTTGGGTTGTGATGTCGCTGACGTTGAGGCGGACCGGCTGTCTGCAGCCCGCCGGCTGCAAACCATGCTGGGCGGTGTGGTGTTGCTGAAAGGCGCGGGTACCGTTATCGCCAGTGGCTCGGCACTTCCGGTGATTGTTCCAGGTGGTAATCCGGGCCTGGCGACCGGGGGCATGGGCGATGTTTTATCCGGCATCGCCGGCGCGTTGCTGGCACAGCTGAAGGACCCTCAACAGGCCACGACAATGGCTGCGGCTCTGCATCTGGCCGCGGCGGACCAGGCAGTGCGGACTTATGGTTATATGGGGCTGACGCCCACGGATGTAATCAGCGCCTTGCCAAAGGTGCTGTGGGAAGCAGAAAAGGTGAACAGCGGTGACGACCAGGAGGCGTTATGAGCATTTTCGGCAATGAACGCCGGTTGTTTCTGGAGAGTGAGGCGGAAACAGAGCGCTTGGGCGGTGAGCTTGCCGGGCTGGTGAAGGCATCCGATCAGGGCATTGTGGTGTTCCTGGATGGCGATCTGGGCATGGGGAAAACCACTCTGAGCCGCGGTGTAATGAGAGGGCTCGGGCATGTGGGAGCGGTTAAAAGCCCAACGTATACCCTTGTGGAGCCCTATGAAGACCTGGACCCGCCGGTATACCATTTCGACCTTTACCGTCTGGGCGATCCCGAGGAGCTTGAGTACATGGGAATCCGCGATTACTTTTCGGGCGGCAGTTTCTGTCTGATTGAATGGCCGGAGCGGGGAGAGGGTGTTCTGCCAGAGCCAGATCTTGAAATCCACCTGGAACGGCAGGGAGAAGGCCGGTCGGTAGTACTGCGTGCCCGATCGGAGTTCGGCGCCTCCCTGTTGAATCAAATAGAGCTGATAGGGCCTGATTCATGAGACTTTTTCTGTGTTTGATGGTGGCTCTGGCGGCTAACCTCGCTCAGGCTGCTACCCAGATTGAAGGCGTGCGGCTCTGGCCTGCGCCCGACCACACGCGCCTCGTCCTTGATACTGCCGGTAGTGTGGAGCACAACGTGTTTGCGCTATCCGGGCCCTCGAGGTTGGTAATCGACTTGAAAAATACCTCCCTGAAAGCGGATTTCAGCAACGTGGACCTCAGTGGCAGTCCGATTGAGCGGATCCGCAGCGCACCGCGCAATGGCAGCGACCTCAGGGTGGTACTGGATCTGAAAAGCGACATCAAGCCCCGCAGTTTCGTGTTGGAGCCCAATCAGCAATACGGGCACCGGCTGGTGGTCGACCTGATTGACGAGAAGGGCAGCCGTCTCGAACGGGCTGCCAGCCCCACGGTGACTCAGGATTCAGCCGGCAAGCGGGATATCATCATCGTGATCGACCCGGGCCACGGCGGTGAAGACCCAGGCGCTATCGGCCCCAGAGGTACCCGGGAAAAAGATGTTGTGCTCAGAATGTCCAAAACCCTGGCGGATCTAATCAACAAGCAGCCGGGCTTTACCGCCAAACTTACCCGCACCGGGGACTATTACATCGGGTTGCGCAATCGCACCTTGCTGGCGCGCAAGTACAACGCGGATCTGTTCGTCTCGGTGCATGCAGATGCCTTCAGAACACCTCAACCCAGTGGCGCATCGGTATTTGCCCTGTCCCAGCGGGGAGCGACCAGTGAAACCGCGCGCTGGCTGGCCCAAAGCGAGAATCGCTCTGATCTGATTGGCGGTGCTGGTGGCGTGTCTTTGGACGGTCGCGACGATATGCTGGCAGGTGTTCTGCTGGATCTCTCCATGACCGCCAGCATCAATGCCAGTCTCGGGGTGGGGAGCTCTGTGCTGGGGCAGTTGGGCGGTGTTGCCAAGTTGCACAAGCCCGGTGTTGAGCAGGCGGCCTTCGCGGTTCTGAAGTCTCCGGATATACCGTCAATACTGGTGGAAGCCGGGTTTATCTCGAACCCGAAAGAAGAGCAGAACCTGGCCACCGAGTGGTATCGCAATCGACTGGCCAACGCCATCATGGACGGTATTCACGAGTATTTTCAGCGAACGCCTCCACCGGGCACGCTATTGGCCTGGCAGAAGGAAAATCAGAAAGGTGGCGGGCAGGTTAGCCGGTACCGTATCCAGCGGGGTGACACCTTGTCTGGTGTGGCCCGGCAGAACCAGACCACCGTCAGCGAGTTAATGCGCTTTAACGGGATGACCGATGATCGTGTTATGGTAGGGCAAACCATTCGCATCCCCTCATCCTGATCAAGAGGTAGTTCCCGGATATGCCCCACATTCAGTTGCTATCGCCCCGGCTCGCCAACCAGATTGCTGCGGGCGAGGTGGTGGAGCGGCCTGCATCCGTCGTCAAAGAGTTAGTGGAAAACGCGCTGGATGCAGGTGCACGCCGGGTTGATATTGAAGTGGAGCAGGGTGGCGTCAAGCTGATCCGGGTGCGTGATGATGGCTCGGGTATTGACGAAGCCGACCTGCCGCTGGCCCTCAGCCGCCATGCCACCAGTAAAATCCTGACCCTCGATGACCTGGAAGCTGTCGGTACATTAGGCTTTCGTGGTGAAGCCCTGGCCAGTATCAGTTCCGTTTCGCGCCTGGCACTCACGTCCCGCACCGAAGCCCAGGAAGCCGCTGCCCGAGTGGAGGTGGAAGGCCGGGATATGGATGCCCGTCTTTCTCCGGCCGCGCACCCGGTGGGAACCACCGTGGAAGTCCGTGACCTGTTCTTCAACACGCCAGCCCGGCGCAAGTTCCTGCGAACGGAAAAAACCGAATTCAATCATGTGGAAGAGTGTATTCGCCGGCAGGCCCTGAGCCGATTTGATGCTGGCTTTACCCTGCGCCACAACCAGCGTGTGGTGCAGAGCCTGCGGCCAGCAGAGTCGGAGGTCGACAAGGAGCGACGTATTGGTTCGCTGTGCGGGCAGCAGTTTATAGACAACGCCGTTATTATTGACGCGGAAGCGACCGGCCTGCGGCTCTGGGGCTGGGTGGCATTGCCCACCTTCTCGCGCAGTCAGGCGGACCTGCAGTACTTCTTCGTGAATGGCCGGGTCATTCGGGATAAGCTGGTCGCCCATGCGGTGCGGCAGGCCTACCGGGATGTGCTTTACAACAACCGCCACCCCGCCTTTGTGCTCTATCTGGAAGTGGATCCCGCCACCGTCGATGTCAACGTGCACCCCACCAAGCACGAGGTCCGGTTCCGGGATGGTCGGTTGGTCCATGATTTTATCTTCCGCACCCTGCACCGGGCTCTGGCTGATGTTCGCCCGGATGATCATTTGCGCGGTGCGGTCGCTCAGTCTTTCGGGCGCGAGCCAGAGGCAGTTGTTGCCAACCCCGCCGGTCATCCAGCTGGGATGGGGGCATCGCTCCCCGATCGGGCGCCGCCTGTAGCTGGTGGTTATGCCAACGGAGGCGGCTTTGGTGTTGGGTCGGCTTCCCAGCCGCAGCAGGAATGGAAGGCCAGTGACCAGATGGCGTTCTATCAATCCCTGAATGAGGGCGGGGGGGTTGCTTCCCGGCCTGACCATGCCAGCCAGCCGGTTGCGGTCACGCCTCCACGAGACACCGATGAAGAGCCGCCCCTGGGTTATGCCATCGCCCAGCTACATGGCATCTACATCCTTGCCCAGAGCCGGGCTGGCCTGATCGTTGTTGATATGCATGCTGCCCATGAGCGCATCACCTATGAGCGTATGAAGCACGCCCTGGCCGAGCAAGATCTGAAAAGCCAGCCCCTGCTGGTGCCGTTGTCACTGGCGGTAAGCCAGAAAGAGGCGGCGCTGGCGGAAACTCACGGTGAGGAGTTGCAGCACCTGGGGTTGCAAATTGAACGAATCGGCCCGGAGACCCTGGCTGTGCGACAGATTCCTGCGCTGCTGCGGGGCGCCGACACCGAACAACTGGTCCGGGACGTGCTGGCGGATCTGATTGAGCATGGGCAGAGCGACCGGGTAGAAGCCGTCACTCACGAATTGCTGGGCACTATGGCCTGCCATGGTTCTGTTCGGGCAAACCGGCAACTCACCATTCCGGAAATGAACTCGCTGTTACGTGACATGGAAGCCACTGAGCGAAGCGGCCAATGCAATCACGGCCGCCCCACCTGGACTCTGGTCACGCTGTCAGAACTCGACAAACTGTTCCTGAGGGGGCGTTAGTCACTCCATGTCGGACACTGAGCGCCAACCGGGGCATGCGCTACCGCCGGCTATCTTTCTGATGGGGCCGACGGCTTCCGGCAAAACCGATATGGCCATCGCCCTCTGTGACATGCTCCCATGTGACATCATCAGTGTCGATTCCGCGATGATTTACCGGGGTATGGATATTGGTACCGCAAAACCTGATGCCGAAGAACTGGCCAGAGCACCTCATCGCCTGATCGACATCTGTGATCCTGCCGACAGCTACTCCGCTGCGGATTTCCGCCGTGATGCGCTTGCCGAGATGGCAGATATCACCCGCCGCGGCCGCATCCCGTTGTTGGTTGGCGGAACCATGATGTATTTCAAGGCATTGTTGCACGGTATGTCCGACTTGCCCTCCGCTAACCCTGAGTTGCGGGCGCGCATCGAGCAGGAGGCGGCAGAGCACGGTTGGGAGTACCTGCACCGGGAACTGACAAGCCTTGATCCCGTTGCCGCCGGGCTAATCCACCCAAATAACCGCCAGCGGCTGATGCGGGCACTGGAAGTTATTCGCCTGACGGGGAGGCCCATTTCTGAAATCTGGCAGGCACAATCGGGAACTTCTGAACGGGAGGCGGTGTCAGGTATTGAGGATTACACGTATTTTACCCGTTGGCAGGCAGACGAAACCCCGAGCCTGCCGTATACTGTTTTCCAGTTTGCCTTGGCTCCAGCCGAGCGTTCTGAGCTTCATCAGCGTATAGGGCTTCGTTTTCAGGCTATGCTTAAGGCAGGGTTTCTGGACGAAGTCCGTGCTCTGATGAAGCGGGGTGATCTCAATCCTGACATGCCTTCGATGCGTTGCGTTGGCTATCGGCAGGCGTGGGATTACCTGACGGGTAGCTGTGATTACCAGACTTTCGTCGACAAGGGCGTGGCCGCCACCCGACAACTGGCAAAGCGGCAGCTGACCTGGTTGCGAAAATGGCCGAATGTTCACTGGCTGAACGCCGGTGATCCGCAAGTGGTGGTTAATGCCTTGAAAAAAAGCGGCCTTGGCACCACATTTAAATCAGAAAAATGACGATCTGCACTTACTTATAAACAGGAGAACTCACATGTCAAAAGGGCATTCTTTACAAGACCCTTACCTCAATGCATTGCGCAAGGAACGCATTCCGGTTTCCATCTTTCTGGTCAACGGCATCAAGCTGCAGGGCCAGATCGAATCCTTTGACCAGTTTGTTATTCTGCTGAAGAACACTGTCAGCCAGATGGTCTACAAGCATGCGATTTCCACTGTGGTCCCTGCTCGCAATGTGCGCCTTCCGCCGCAGAACCCGGCAGGTGAAGGTGAGTCTGAAGACTGATCTTTCCGGAGTTTCCGGTTTCTACACCCGCGTTCCAGGACAGCCCGAGAGCTCGAATGGCCGCGGGTGTTTGTTTTTATGGAGTTTAACCTATCTTGTTTGAGCGTCCTGACGTTGGAGAACGGGCGGTTCTCGTTCACATAGAATTCACCGCCCACGATGATACCGAAGACCCCGGTGAGTTTCGGGAACTGGTGACCTCCGCCGGCGTTGAGCCGGTGATGATGGTGACAGGTTCCCGCAAGCAGCCCAACCCCCGGCTTTTTGTTGGCGAAGGCAAGCTTGACGAAATCCGCGATGCCGTTGCCGCCAGCGAGGCGGACGTGGTGCTTTTCAACCATGCCCTCAGGCCCAGTCAGGAGCGCAACATCGAGCGCGAGCTCAAGTGTCGGGTGCTGGACCGTACCGGCGTTATCCTGGACATTTTCGCCCAGCGTGCCCGTACCCACGAGGGCAAGCTCCAGGTGGAACTGGCTCAGCTGGAGCATATGTCAACGAGGCTGGTTCGAGGGTGGACCCACCTTGAGCGCCAGAAAGGCGGTATCGGTCTGCGGGGGCCCGGTGAAACCCAGCTTGAAACCGACCGTCGATTGCTGCGGGAACGCATCAAGTCTATTCACAAGCGGCTTGAGAAAGTCCGCAAACAGCGTGACCAGGGCCGCCGTGCCCGCAAACGGGCTGATATTCCGACCTTGTCCCTGGTGGGCTACACCAACGCTGGGAAATCCACATTATTCAACCGAATCACCACAGCCAGCGTATATGCTGCTGATCAGTTGTTTGCGACGTTGGACCCAACCTTGCGTCGTCTGGAACTTCCGGATATTGGTCCGGTCGTAGTGGCGGATACGGTCGGCTTCATCCGGCATTTGCCCCACAAGCTGGTAGAGGCTTTTCGCGCAACACTGGAAGAAACCACTCAGGCAACGTTACTGCTGCACGTGATTGATTGTCACGACGAGCGTCGCGATGACAACATGGAACAGGTGGAGAGCGTGCTGGCGGAGATCGGTGCGGACGAAATACCGGTCCTTCAGGTGTTCAACAAGATTGACCTGTTGGATGGATTTGAGCCCAGGATAGACCGGAACGAGGATGGTATGCCCGTTCGGGCCTGGGTGTCTGCGGTGACCGGGCAGGGTCTTGAGCTTCTGTTCGATGCGCTGGTTGAACGGCTGGCGGAGGACGTTGTGCATCACTTTGTGTTGCTTGGGCCGGCCGATGGCAAGCTTCGCGCCCTTCTGCACGAGGCTGGGTCTGTGTTGAGTGAAGAACACCGGGAGACCGGTGATACAGTGCTGGAGGTGAGGTTGCAAAACCGGGACTGGATGCAGTTGCTGAGCCGGGCGGGTGTCAGGGAAGAAGCGCTCAGGCTGGAGATTCGATGAGTCCGAAAGCCGCAAGCTATTGCCGGGGCGTTGATAAATCCCTAGTATTTGCAGCCATTCGATAATACATGAACGGAGAGAACTATGGCCTGGAATGAACCGGGTGGAAACCGTAACGACAACGATCCCTGGGGAACCGGGGGTGGTCGTCGCGGCAATGATCAGGGGCCACCGGACCTGGATGAGGCGCTGAAAAAAGGCCTTGAAAAGCTGAACAGGATGCTGGGTGGCAAAGGTGGCAACTCAGGCAATTCCGGCGGTAGCAGCTCCGGTGGCAGTGCTGGCGGGTTTGGTGCCGTCATTGCGCTGGCAGCTATCCTGGCGCTTGGCTATGTGGTGTTTCAGTCGTTCTATACCGTAGACGAACAGGAACGGGCTGTTGTTCTCCGGTTTGGTGAGTACAGCACCACTGAGAACCCGGGTTTGAGGTTCAAGGTGCCGTTGATTGATCGGGTGTACAAGGTTGGGGTAACCAACGTTCGTACCGCCCAGTCCAGTGGCCAGATGCTGACCATGGATGAAAACCTGGTAACGGTTGATCTGCAGGTTCAGTATCGGGTAGGCAATGCCCGTGACTACGTTCTCAACGTCAGGGATTCTAACGAAGCCCTGTCGTTTGCCACTGACAGCGCCCTGCGTCACGAAGTGGGTAGCTCCACTCTGGATGAGGTGCTGACTGAAGGGCGTGCTGAACTCGCTATTCGTGTCGAGCAGCGCCTGCAGAGCTTTCTTCGTGAATATGGCGCCGGTCTTGAAGTTGTCCGGGTCAACGTTGAAAGCACCCAGCCACCCTCTGCGGTGCAGGATGCCTTCCGTGAAGTGCAGCGTGCCCGGGAAGACGAGCAGCGGCTGAAGGAAGAGGCGGAAACCTACCGCAACCGGATCGTGCCGGAGGCTCGCGGCCAGGCCCAGCGCCTGATCGAGGAGGCCAACGCCTATCTGGAAGAAGTGGTTGAGCGTGCCCGAGGTGAGAGCTCTCGTTTCACTCAGCTGCTGGAAGTGTATGAAATTGCGCCGGCGGTTACCCGCGAACGCATGTACATTCAGGCGGTGGAACAGGTGTTGGCGAACAGCAGCAAGATCTTCATCGATACCGAGAGCAGCGGCAACATGATGTACCTGCCTCTGGATCGTCTGATGCAAGGCACTGGTGGTTCATCAAGCAGCTCCCGCTCATCTGGCGGCAGCAACCAGGCCGATATCGGCATGCTGACGGACCAGGTGCTGCAAGAGCTGCGCTCGCGTCAGGACACCAACATTCGGAGGAGCAGATAAGTTATGGGACCCAAAGCTGTTGTGGGCCTTGCAGGCGCTCTGATTGTTGTCCTGCTTGTGCTGTCAAGTGTATACATCATCCCGGAAACCCACCGGGGCGTTAAACTGCGGTTCGGTGAATTGGTTCAGACCGACATTCCGGCAGGCCTGCACTTCAAGGTGCCGGTGATTGACCAGATCCGCGAGTTCGATATCCGGGTATTGACCATGGACCTGCCGTCTCGCCAGTACCTGACGGTGGAAAAGAAGCCTTTGGACGTAAACTCCTACGTGGCGTGGCGCATCCGTAACGTGGATCAGTTCTACCGCTCCACGGGCGGGGATGAATTCAGGGCTCGGTCTCTGATTCTGTCTCGGGTCGATAATGGCCTGCGGGATGAGTTCGGTGTTCGCACCATGCACGAAGTGGTATCCGGCCAGCGGGATCAGCTTATGAACACGCTTCGTGACCGGGTGAATTCCAACGTGGTTGGAGAGTTCGGTATCGAAGTCCTGGATATCCGGGTAAAAGCGATTGAGCTGCCGGGGCAGGTCAGTGAGAACGTCTTCCGCCGGATGGCTGCTGAGCGCCAGAAGCTGGCCCAGGAATTCCGTTCCCGGGGCCAGGAGCTGGCCGAGGGTATCCGGGCTGATGCAGATCGCCAGCAGACGGTTATTCTGGCCACAGCGTTTGCTGAAGCCGAGCAGACCCGCGGTGCCGGTGATCGTGAAGCTGCGCAGATCTACGCAGATGCTTACGGTTCCAACGAGGAATTCTACAGCTTCTATCGCAGCCTGCAGGCCTATCGCAATACCTTCTCGGGCAAGGATGACATCATGGTGATCGATTCCGACAGCGCATTCATGCGCTTCCTGAAGGACCCGATGGGCGCCAACTGATCGGCTCTGAAGATCAAAAAACCGGAATACCTCGGTATTCCGGTTTTTTTGTGTCTGCCAACGGTGTAGAATTTCGCCGGTTTTGCTTTGGGTTTTCAGCCCCTGGCATCCTAAATCCTGAGTCATTCCCCCGGAGTGTTTTGCCGGCGCGGGAAAAACGGACAACAGAATCTCATGACTGTATCTGATCGCTGGTTACTGCCTGACGGGGTGGAAGACATTTTGCCGCCGCTGGCCGGACAGATCGAATCCCTGCGACGGGATGTAATGGATACCTGCCAGCGCTGGGGTTACCAGCTGGTTATCCCGCCGCTCATTGAATACCTTGAATCCCTCTTTACCGGTACGGGCCACGACCTGGAACTTCAAACCTTTAAGCTCACCGACCAGTTGACCGGTCGCATGATGGGCGTGCGCGCCGACATGACGCCACAGGCGGCGCGCATCGATGCCCATACCCTGGGGCAAGAAGGCATCACCCGGCTTTGTTATGCCGGCCATGTCTTGCACACCCGTCCGCGCCATATGCTGACCGGCCGAACGCCGATCCAGGCCGGTTGCGAGTTGTTTGGCAGTGCCTCGGAAGCCGCCGATCTTGAAGTGATCAGTCTGATGCTGGAAGCGCTCCGGGTTGCGGGCCTGCGCCGTGTGCATATGGATCTGGCCCATGTATCGATTTACGAGAGCCTGATCACCGAGGCAGGCTTTGATCGGGACACCGAAGCGGCCGTCTTCGATGCCATGGCACGCAAATCGGTGCCTGAGCTGGATGCGCTCCTGGGCGATTGCCCTGCCGGTTCGGGCGGTGCACGCCTGCGTGAGCTTGCCCGGGTCAGCGGGGGCGTGGAAGCACTTGACGAGGCTCGCTCGATTCTCAGCGGCGCCTCGACCGCCCTGGATGCGGCCCTGGATCAGTTGGGGCGGGTGGCAGAGATGCTGGCCAGGGATTATCCAGAGGTCAGTCTTGGCTTCGATTTCTGCGAACTGCGTGGCTACAACTACCACACCGGGCTGGTGTTCGCGGCCTATGTGCCCGGCCATGGTGATGCGGTGGGCAAAGGCGGCCGTTACGATGCCATCGGCAGTGATTTTGGCCGGGCTCGCCCTGCCACAGGATTCAGTCTCGATATCCGGGCCCTGGTGTCACTGGGGGAACGTCCGTCCAAAAGGTCTGGTGCCATCTGGGCACCTGCGGAGACGGATTCAGCCCTTGAAGGTGTGATCTCCGGCCTGAGAATGACGGAAACGGTGGTACGGGCCTTGCCCGATGACACTGACACCAATCCAGCCGAGCGTGGCTGTGATCGTCAGTTGGTCAAAAAGGATGGTAAGTGGGTTGTCGAGGCACTGGCCTGAGTCGCCAGGTGTCGGTTTCACTGGATTAATGTGCAGGACTTGAGCCTTCGGCTCGTCTGAATTGAGAGAGAATCATGGGTAAAAACGTTGTTGTGCTGGGCACCCAATGGGGTGATGAAGGCAAGGGCAAGATTGTTGACCTGCTGACAGACAAAGTAGCTGCGGTGGTGCGCTTTCAGGGTGGCCATAATGCCGGACACACACTGGTGATCGAGGGCAAGAAAACAGCGCTGCACCTGATCCCTTCCGGTATTCTCAGGAAGAATGTCCAGTGCCTGATTGGCAATGGCGTGGTGTTGTCACCGGAGGCCCTGCTGAAAGAAGTCCGTGAACTGGAAGCCAACGGTGTGGCCGTGCGCGATCGCCTGAAGATCAGCCTGGCCTGCCCGATCATCCTGCGTACCCACGTGCGTATTGATCAGGCCCGCGAGCGCGCCAAGGGTAACGAAAAGATTGGCACCACTGGCCGTGGTATTGGTCCCGCATACGAAGACAAGGTATCACGCCGTGGCGTGCGTCTGGGCGATCTGTGCAATCTGGCAGACTTTGAAGTAAAGCTGCGGGAAATCATGTCTTACCACAACTTCGTGCTGACCGAGTATTTCAAGGAAGAGGCGGAAGACATCGATGCGGCCCTGGCCGAATTGAAGCAGATGGGTGAGGAAATCCTGCCCATGTCTGCAGATGTCACCGATATTCTGCACGACTACCGCAAGCGCGGCGAAAACATCCTGTTCGAAGGTGCTCAGGGCTCTCTGCTGGATATCGATCTGGGTACCTACCCGTACGTTACCTCGTCCAACACCACCGCTGGCGGCACCGCCACGGGCTCCGGTTTTGGCCCGATGTTCCTGGATTACGTGCTGGGCATTACCAAGGCCTACACCACTCGTGTTGGCTCAGGTCCTTTCCCGACCGAGCTGTTTGACGACATGGGCCAGCACCTGGCGATAAAAGGTAACGAAGTTGGCACCACCACCGGCCGCTCCCGCCGTTGTGGCTGGTTTGATGCGGTGGCCCTGCGCCACGCCATCCAGATCAACAGCGTGTCTGGCATTTGCCTGACCAAACTGGACGTGCTGGATGGCCTGGAAACGGTGAAGGTGTGCGTTGGCTACAAGACACCGAATGGTGAGATTACCCGCCCGCCCATTGGTTGCGATAGCTACAAGGATATTGAACCGGTGTATGAAGAGCTGCCGGGCTGGAGCGAGAGCACGGTAGGCCTGACCACCGTTGACCAGCTGCCAGAGAATGCCAAGGCCTACATCCGCTTCCTGGAGGAGCAGATTGAAGCGCCGATCGATATTATCTCCACGGGCCCTGACCGGGTGGAGACCATCACTCTGCGCCATCCGTTCGGAGAGTAAGCTCGAAGAACAAAAAAACCGCCTTTGGCTGTCACGCCTCAGGCGGTTTTTTATGTTCGGGTATTACGTCAGGGCTTCTCGGCGATGATGGTTGCGCGCTTGGGTCCCGGATAGCCTTCGATGGTTTTGCTCGAATCGTTTGGGTCGAGAAAATCGGCCAGAGAGTTGAAACGCATCCAGTCCGTCTGCCGCTGTTCTTCGGTGGTGGTGTCGCTGACATCCACCACCCGGGCATTTCGGAACCCGGTCCTGTCCAGCCAGCGAAGGAGGGTGGGGCAGCTGGGCAGGAACCAGACGTTGCGCATCTGGCCGTAACGGTCTTCCGGCATCAGGCTGAAGCCTTCCGGCCCATCCACCACCAGGGTTTCCAGCACCAGTTCGCCGCCCGGGCGGAGTGTGCCCTTGAGTTCAAGTAGATGATCCAGGGGCGACCGACGGTGGTACAGAACGCCCATGGAAAACGTGGTGTCGAACATCTGCAGGTTGTCCGGTAGATCCTCCATGCGCACCGGTAGCAGGTCCACCGGCACCTCGCCCAGATAGCCCTTGACTGCCAGAAACTGAAACATGAACAACAGGCCCGGGTCGATACCCACCACTCGCCCGGCGCCAGCCCCCGCCATGCGCCAGCAGTGGTAGCCGGAGCCACAGCCAACGTCGAGAATGGTTCTGCCCCTGAGGTCTGACAGGTGAGGAGCAACCCGGTCCCATTTCCAGTCTGATCGCCATTCGGTGTCTATGTGGGTGCCGAAGAACTCGAATGGGCCTTTGCGCCAGGGCATCAGGCCCCGCAGACCGTGCTCGAGGTTAGCGCTCTGCTCCGGAGCCAGCGGCTCGGCCGAGAACAGGGTGACGGCGGACCGGCTCAGGTCGCCGGCGGCGCCCGGCACCTCCGGCAACAGATCCAGTGCACCCTGCCAGCGGGGCAGGTCGCCGTGGGGATTGTCCTCAAACCGGGCAATCAGTTGGCGGGTAAGCCGCTCTGCCCAGAGCTCATGCCCGGACTGTTGCAGGGAGTTGATGAACGGGAGGAAGTTCGCTCGCCAGTCGAAAAATGCCATGGGGTCGGTTATGTCCTGGGATCAACGTTTCTTGAGGGCCAGTATGGAAACAAAGTTGAAGCATTGGTACCACACCAGTACCTGATCAAAGCCTGCCTGTATGAGCCGGTCACGGTGGGCGGCCAGGGTTTCCGGAATCAAGACCTTTTCGATCGCGGCCCGCTTCTGGCTTATTTCCAGGTCGGAGTAGCCGTTGGCGCGCTTGAACTCGTGGTGCAGCCGCGTCTGGATATCCTGCTCGGTTTCCGATTCAAAGCGAATTTTTTCAGACAGGATCAGAGCGCCGCCTGGCAGGGTTGCCTCGGCAATCCGGGTAAGCAGGGCCAGCCGCTGCTCCGGTGGTACGAACTGCAGGGTAAAGTTCAATGTGGTTACCGAGGCCTGGCTCAGTTCTGTCTCCAGAATGTCCTCGCAGCGCAGGGTAACCGGCAGTTCGTGGTCATCCAGTGCGATGTAGTGCTCGCAGCGCTCGATCATGGCGCTGGAGTTGTCGACACCGACGAGGGTGCAGTCCTGGTGGGGAATGCCGTGGCGCATGGCCAGGGTGGACGCGCCCAGGGAACAACCCAGGTCGTAGCAGTGGGAACCTGGCTGCACGTATTGCTCGGTAATCACCTCGATCATCGGGATGATGGTGGTGTAGCCGGGCACCGAGCGGCGAATCATGTCGGGAAACACCCTGGCCACAGAAGCATCAAACCGGAAATCCTCGGGGTTGCGTTCGGTAGCGAACAGGCGATCGGTCAGCTGCTCTGGTGCCCCGGATTTGCCCTTACTCATCGCCGTCCTCTTCAGAACCTTTGGCCGGGGCCAGGTCCGTGGGAGAGGGCCGCTGGCAGCGTACACCCCGGTTCTTGTAATCTACCAGGATACCCCGAAAGGATGGATCGACATCGGCGGCGATGGCAAGGTAGCCGTTCTCGCACACAGCGTGCAGCTCAGAGGACTTTCTGGACATCCGGAAGCTGTCGCCGGGCTGGATATGAATAGCCTTGAAGTCGCCGACCGGCACATGGTCCTTGTGTTCAGTATGATCAATGCGGCCGGTGGCCTCCAGCACCAGGACGGTGCCGATGATGGCGGCTATGCCGGTCACTATAAGGCTGCGGACCGTATAACGGGCTTCGTCGTTATCGCTCATGGATACCTCGTTGAATGATGATCAGAATTGCCCAGGCAGGCTGATGGCCGGTTCCTGAAGTGCGGAAAGTTGTTCGCGCAGGGCCAGGATCTGGTCTGACCAGAATCTGGGTTGGGCAAACCAGGGGAAGAACCGTGGAAAGGCCGGATCTTCCCAGCGCCGGGCAAGCCAGGCGCAATGGGCGATTTGCCGATAACACCGCAGGGGCTCAATCAGATGGCGTTCCCGGCGGTTGAAGTCCCGGAACATCTCATAGCCTTCAATCAACTCGCCGAGCTGCGCCCCGCGTTCGGAGGCTTCGCCGTTAAGCAGCAGCCACATGTCCTGCACGGCCGGCCCTGTGCGGCAGTCATCCAGGTCTACAAACAGCATGGATTCGTCCCGGCACAGAATGTTGCCGGCATGGCAGTCGCCGTGAATTCGCAGGGTATCAACGGTTCCCGCGTCCGCCATTCGCTGGCGGCAGCCGGCAATCAGATCCGGGATCAGGCTGTCCCAAGCCGGGCGCAGGTCGTCCGGCACCCAGCCTCCGTTGACCAGCAGCGCATTGTGCTCTTCCAGCCCCTGGATCAGGTCAAACCCCGGCCGGTGGCTGAAGGATTTCAGCGCCCCAAGGTTATGGATCTGCCCCAGCCACTGGCCCAGTCGGTACAGCGTGTCTGTGACGCTGGTGTCTGGTGCCTGCCCGCCGCGCTGGGGGAACACCGCAAACAGAAATGCCTGATGCTGGCCCAGGGTATCGCCCCCGGGCATGACCATCGGCGCGACCACCGGAATGTCGGCTTGTTGCAAGTCCAGCGAGAATTCATGCTCCTCCCGGATCGCGGCTTCGCTCCAGCGACCCGGGCGATAGAACTTGGCAATCACCGGCGGACCATCATCCAGGCCGATCTGATATACCCGGTTCTCGTAACTGTTCAGGGCGAACAGCCGGCCGCTGACGGCAAAGCCTGCTTCCTCGAGCGCGTCCAGGATCACTTCCGGGGTAAGTTGATCGTAGGGATGTGTGGACGTTGTCAGTTCCGGAGGCTCATGTTGCATAAAATTCAGAAGGCCGTGTTGTATCGGGATTTCATGGATTGCAGATGATACCAGTTTTCGTCCAGTTCCCAGCGAACACGATTGACGCCCGAGGTTGCCAGAATAATATCGCCGGCCCGGGCCTGGACCTGCGCCAATTCACGCTCCGCCCTTTGCCAGTCCCGGTGGGTGTCCGCCAGATGACGCATACTCGGGAACACCGCAGACAACGCCTGCTGAGTCGAGACCGAGTGGGAGCGCAGCGAGCTGATCACAGCCGTATCCCCTTCCACCCGGAGCACCCGGTGCTGGTATGGGTAACTGGCCACGGTTTTATCGGCCATCAATTGATCGTTCAGGCTGATAACCTCAAACCCTCGCCAGCCAATCCAGCTAACGAACAGCGCGGCAACCACCATAACGGTAATGAACTGCTTCCTGTCTGACATAATCCCTGCTCCGTGCATCCTGGTACCCGTAGGATGAAGTATAACGGTTCTGGGGTTAGAGGTAATGCAGTCAGCGGTTATCTGCGGTAATTTCCCTGTTTGAAATTGATAAATGGCCCGTAATCGTGAGTGAAGAACGTTTTAGCGTACAGACCGTGGTCATTGGTGCCGGCGTGGTCGGCCTAGCCATTGCCCGGCAACTGGCCCTGACCGGCCGGGAGGTTCTGGTGCTGGAGGCGGCCTCCCGTTTTGGTGAGGGCACCTCATCCCGCAACAGCGAGGTGATCCACGCCGGAATCTACTACCCGCAAGGCTCCCTGAAAGCCCGCTGTTGCGTTCGGGGCCGTGAGCTGTTGTATGACTACTGCACCAGCCGCAAGGTGGGTCATCGCAAATGCGGCAAGTGGATCATCGCAACCAACCTTGCCCAGGCAAACCGCCTTTCCGGCATCCAGGCACAGGCGGCGGGCAATGGTGTCGAATTGCAGCTTCGCGATGGCCCGTACATCACCCGACAACTCTCTGCCATCAACGCCCGGGCCGGTCTCTGGTCCCCGGAAACCGGAATTATCGACAGCCACGGCCTGATGTTGTCGCTACTGGGGGAGCTGGAAGACGCGGGCGGGCAGCTGGTGTTAAACAGCCCGGTGCTGGCCGCTGAATCCGACGGCCGGCAACATACCCTGACCCTTGGTGGCAGTCAGCGTGTACAACTTGAGGCTACTGAGGTGATCAACGCCGCCGGTTTGAGCGCCCCCAAGCTTGCCGGGCAATGGCTGGGCCTACCCGAAGCCGCCCGCCCGAAACAGTGGCTGGCCCGGGGTGTTTATTTCAGCTATGCCGGCAAACACCCCTTCAACACCCTGATCTACCCCTTACCCGAACCCAGCGGCCTGGGCGTCCACCTCACATTGGATCTCGCCAACCAGGCCCGCTTCGGTCCTGATGTGGAATGGGTTGCCGAGGAAGACTACACGGTGAATCCTGACCGGGTTCACGCCTTCGCCGAAGGCATCCGGCAATGGTGGCCAGACCTCGAAGCTGACCGGCTTCAGCCAGCCTACGCGGGTATTCGCCCGAAGCTGACAGGCCCCGATGGCGCTTTCTTCGACTTCCGCATAGACGGCCCGGCACAACACGGACTGCACGGCCTGGTTAACCTGTTTGGAATTGAATCTCCGGGGTTAACGTCCTGCCTGGCAATAGCGGAACAGGTGGCGTTGTTACTGGATGATCAGAAATAGGTTTTACAGAAGAACTGCTGACATTATCGGGGAAGCCAGTCAGAAAGTTAGCGCGGCGCTCAGGTAGCCTTTTACGGGACTATAAAGGGCCAGGGATGGCCCGTCCTAAGCGAGCAGGACGCCTTGAGCGTGTCCCGTAAAAGGCTACCTGAGCACCGCTTGCGCCAGCACAAGAATCCCCAACCAAATTCCCGGAACCCCGAAAAGCGCTCACCCGGGAGTCCGAGCCAAAGCCCAAACCTGAATTTCTTGGGCGCCAGCTTTCTTTAGGGTATCAGCGAGAACCCTGACCGTAGCCCCCGTGGTAACCACATCATCAACAATCGCCACCCGCTCCGGCACCGCCCCCCGAACTTCAAACACGCCGCGCAGATTCTGTAACCGCCCGGCCCGATTCAGGCTGCGTTGAGCCTTCACCCGTCGCGACCGGCGCACCACCCCGGCCGCGACCGGAATATCCAGCCGGGCGCCAACAAACTCAGCAATGTCCTGGGCCTGGTTAAAGCCCCGTTGCCAGCGCCTGAGCCAGTGCATCGGGGCGGGAACCAGCGCATCCGGTACCTGCTCCGGCTCAAGATTCTGCTCCAGAAAATTCGTGAAATCGGTTAGCAGCGGGCGCGCGAACTTACGATGGCCCTGATACTTGTAACGGCCAATCATGCCATCCACCGGATACTGGTAGCGCCAGGGAATCAGCGATCTGGAAAAGGGCGGGGGCAGTGTCTGGCATTCGCCGCACCGCATACCCGGATTGGCAAACGCCAGGGGCAGGGCGCAACTGTGGCAGTGCCAGCGATTGGCCGGTAGGTCTTCCCGGCAGTCAGCGCACAGCCCATGGTGTGCGTGGGGTGACAGGCAGCTGACGCAGCCACCACCACTATGCATGCTGTTAACCTTTCGTTTAATGAAGGTTGACAGCGGGTTCAGTCCGTTTATCATCTCGGTTTATCCGTAAACCAAAAACCTTGCGAAGGTTAACAGGACTTTGCCATGACCGCCACAGCACTGCGTCACGACTGGACACTTCAGGAAGCCCGGGATCTTTTCAATCTGCCGTTCAACGATTTGCTATTCCGGGCCCAGACCGTGCACCGCGAGCACTTTGACCCAAACGAAGTGCAGGTCAGCACCCTGTTGAGCATCAAGACCGGTGCCTGCCCGGAAGACTGCAAGTATTGCCCCCAGAGTGGGCATTACAACACCGGGCTGGAAAAAGAAAAGCTGCTGGAGATTGAGAAGGTGGTGGCGGAAGCTCGGGCGGCGAAGCAGAAAGGGGCTTCCCGGTTCTGTATGGGGGCGGCCTGGCGTAGTCCCTCCAAAAAGGACATGCCCTATGTTCTGGATATGGTGAAACAGGTGAAATCCCTGGGCATGGAAACCTGTATGACCCTGGGTATGTTGAAGGAGGAAGAAGCTCAGGAACTGGCTGAGGCCGGTCTGGATTACTACAACCACAACCTGGATACCTCCGAGAAGTATTACAACCACATCATCACGACCCGCACCTACCAGGACCGCCTGGATACTCTGGATAATGTTCGCAAGGCCGGCATGAAGGTTTGCTGTGGCGGCATCATGGGTATGGGTGAAGACGAAGATGACCGGGTTGGTTTGCTGGTTCAGCTGGCGAATCTGCCGCAGCACCCGGAGAGTGTGCCGGTGAATATGCTGGTGAAGGTGAAGGGTACGCCGCTGGAAAATGTCGAAGATCTGGAGCCGTTCGATTTTATCCGGATGATTGCGGTAGCGCGGATTATGATGCCGGCGTCCCACGTTCGTTTGTCTGCGGGTCGCGAGCAGATGAATGAGCAGATGCAGTCGTTGTGTTTTATGGCCGGTGCCAACTCCATTTTCTACGGCGAGAAGCTGCTGACCACGTCCAATCCCGAGGCGGATGCGGATATGCAGTTGTTCCGCAAGCTGGGGATTCGGCCGGAGCAGCGGGAGCAATGTGCTACCGAGGAGCAGGAGACTGAGGCATTGGCCGAGGCGGTGGAGTATGAGGCTACTCGGCATATGTTTTATGACGCTACTCGGGAGTCTGCCTGAGGTTTCTGGTTTTGGGCGTTCTGTGCGGTGCGGGTGAAGGTCGGGCAAGGCTTTCCGAAACACGCTCAAGACGTCCATGTGCGCTTAGGACGGGCCATCCCTGGCCCTTTATAGTTCCAGAAAACCTTACCCGACCTTCACGCCAAATGCCGTTCGTGGATTCCGTACAACAGCAGCTGATTTAGGTACTTTTTCTATGCGTGATTTCGCCCTGGAGATTGAACAGCGTAAACGGGACGGTTTGTACCGGTCTCGTCGCCTGGTTTCCGGGCCGCAGAAGCCGGAGCTGTTGGCGGACGGGGCCGAGCTGTTGTCGTTCTGTAGCAACGATTATCTTGGGCTGGCTAATCATCCTGGCAATATCGCGGCGCTGCGGGACGCGTTGGCCGAGACCGGGTTGGGTGGAGCGGCTTCTCACCTGGTTTGTGGTCACCATGATGCCCATCATCAGCTGGAGCTGCGGCTGGCGGCGTTTACCCAGCGCAGTTCTGCGCTGTTTTTCTCCACCGGGTATATGGCGAACATGGGTGTAATTTCTGCACTCGCGGGGCGTGGGGATACGATTTTTTCGGACCGTTTGAATCATGCGTCGATTATTGATGGCTGCATTCTCAGCCGGGCTCGGGTTCGGCGGTATGGGCACGGGGATGTCGCAGCCTTGGAGCGGATGCTGGCGGAGACGTCTGGGCACAAGCTGGTGGTGACCGATGGTGTGTTCAGTATGGACGGTGATATCGCGCCGCTGAAGGAACTTGCCCGGGTGTGTAAGGCCCACGATGCCCTGTTGGTGGTGGATGATGCACACGGTATCGGCGTGCTTGGTCCCCAGGGGCGGGGCAGTGTGCAGGAGGCGGGGTTGTCGGAGGATGAGGTGCCGGTTTTGATTGGTACTCTTGGCAAGGCAGTAGGCACCAGTGGTGCGTTTGTGGCCGGGCCGGAGGTGCTGATGGATTATCTGGTACAGAAGGCTCGAACGTATATTTACACGACTGCCATGCCGCCGGCGGTGGCGCTGGCAAGCTGTGCCAGCATTGATTTGATCGAACGCGATGACCAGCGCCGGGCCCATTTGGAGGCCCTGATTGCCCGGTTCCGTTCCGGTGCGCAGCAGCTGGGCTATCAACTGATGCCGTCGCACACGCCCATCCAGCCCATTATGGTGGGGGATAACCATGCAGCTTTGGCATTGAGCCGGGCGCTGGAGGAGCAGGGCATACTGGTCACCGCCATCCGCCCGCCCACGGTGCCGGAAGGAGAAGCCCGGTTGCGGGTAACCCTGAGCGCCGCGCATTCTGAAGAGCAGCTTGATCGGTTGTTGCAAGCTTTGGCCCAGTGCCGTTCCCTGTTGCCGGAGCCGGCCGCTCAGGAGCCTGTTGCGGTATGAGTGCCTACAGCGATCTGGCGGCAATAACCCGTGCCGAAGGCGGAACCGGGAGCAAGGCCTGTATTGCCCGGGGGTTCGGCGGCGCCAGCCAGACCTACGACAGCGCCTCTCGCCTGCAAAAAGCCATGGGCGACACCATGCTCGCCCACCTACCGGAGAACCTGAAGCCGGCAACTATCCTGGATCTCGGCTGTGGTACCGGCTGGTTCACCCGCAAACTGGCGAGCCAATACCCAAACGCGGCCATCACCGGCGCAGACCTGGCTCCCGGCATGCTGGAACAGGCCAAAGCCAGCAGCTCCGAGACCATCCGCTGGCTCAACGCAGACGCCGAACAGCTCCCGGTGCCAGACAACAGCACCGACCTGATCTTCAGCAACCTGATGATCCAGTGGAGCACCCGCCCGGAACTCGTCCTGGCCGAATGCCAAAGAATCCTCAAACCCGGCGGCATCCTCGCCATCTCCACTTTGCTGGCAGGCACCCTGGAAGAGCTCAAGCAAGCCTGGGCCTACGCCGACCCCGGCCGGCCCCACGTTAACCGTTTTACCCACCATACGGACTGGAAGCGATTAACTGGCCAGCAACTCCCTGGTTCCACCCTGGACGCGGCAACCCTGGCTTTGCCCTATGATTCCCCCATGGCCCTGAACCGGGAACTCAAACACCTCGGCGCCGTGTTCAAAGGCGAAGAACGCCGCAGAACCATCACCGCCCCGGGGCGATTCAAGGCGATGTGTGCTGCATATCCAAAACAAGGTAATGGCGAGATCATCGCCAGTTATCACGCTGGCTGGTTGTATTGGGAAAAGGCTCGTTTAGAAGAGAATTCTGCCTTCTTTATTAATGGTTGATTGATACCTGGACGGCAAATACAGAAGTTTGAGGCGAGGGTGTGGGTACGGCTTTCCGGGACTATCTTTCGCCATGGATGGCGAAAGCTAAGCGCACATGGAAGTCTTGAGCGTGTCCCGGAAAGCCGTACCCACACCCTCAGCCAAGCACCAAAGTGTCGGTTAGGAAAGACGCACCACACCCTCACCTGGCACCCCAAACAGATGCAGCAGGAACCCCATAAAATGGCAAAGAAAACCTATTTCGTAACAGGCACCGACACCGGCGTGGGCAAAACCATCGCTGCTGCTGCCATTCTGGAGGCTGCCCGACAGCTGGGTAAACGCACGCTGGCGATGAAACCCATAGCGTCAGGGTGCGAGCAGACCCCGGATGGACTGCGTAATGAAGACGCCCTGATGCTGCAGGCCGCCATTACCGAAGAGCTTCCCTACGATGCCCTCAACCCCATCGCACTGGAGCCGGCCATTGCCCCCCACGTTGCGGCGCAACAGGCGGGCAAGAACATCACGGCCCAGCGCCTTGTGGGTTTTTGCCGTGGCCTGCAGATTCGACCCGCTGACCTGATGCTGATTGAGGGTGCTGGTGGCTGGCGGGTTCCCCTCAACGATCGGGAAACCTACGCAGCGGTGCCGCGTGAGCTGGGGCTGGATGTGGTACTGGTTGTGCCCCTGAAACTAGGCTGTATCAACCACGCCATGCTCACCGCGGAGGCCATCAGGGCCGATGGTCTGTTCGTGGCAGGCTGGGTAGCCAATCATCCCGAAGAGGAAGTCATGAGCTGTGAGCAGGACACCCTTAACTATCTTACAACGCACCTCGGAGCACCATGCCTGGGTGTTTTGCCGTGGTTGGATGGCACTCCGGCTGATCAGTTGCCGGAAGTCCTGGCAAGATTCCTGAATATTCGTCCGCTGATTGAAATTTGACCAGATTTGTGAGTAAATAAGTCAATCCGTCCTCATAGGTGGCCTAGACATGATCAACAACACCCTTTCTCTTGGTATTCAAGGTATCCAAGATGGCATGGCGGGCATGGAAAATGCGGCCCGGAAGATTGCCCGTGGCGGTGTTGACGGCCCTCAGGGTTCTGCTGAGGGTGCGGGTAATCTGGCTGAGCCACTGATTGAAATGACGCTCTACGAGCGCAGTGTTGAGGCGTCCGCACAGGTTGTGAAGACGGCCGACGAAACTCTGGGAACACTCCTGGACATCCGCGCCTGACCCTGGCTATTGAGCGGTGAATATCCTCTCCTCGATCCCCCCTGTTTATCCGGTGGTTACCGGCGTTGCGTCCGCGACCGGCAGCATTCCGCCGAGTGGCGTTTCCTCGGCAGCGCCTGGTGAAGGCTTCTCTACCGATGCTGATGATCGTACCCGGGGTGTTGAGCAGTCCTCCGACGCCAGATCAACCTCCCGATTTGTCGATGGTGAAGCGGATGCGAAGGCTGACCTGCAGGGGCTGACCGAAGCCGAGCTCAAACAGCTGAGCGAGCTGAAAGCCAGGGACCGAGAGGTTCGGGCCCATGAGGCGGCGCACCAGGCGGTCGGCGGTCAGTACGCCGGAGCCATGTCGTTTACCTATCAGCGGGGCCCTGACGGTGCCCAGTACGCCGTGGGCGGTGAAGTCCCCATCGATGTCTCCCCGGTCGCCGGCGATCCGCAGGCAACTATCGAGAAAATGCGTGTAGTGCGAGCGGCCGCCATGGCGCCGGCACAACCCTCAGCGCAGGATCGTGCGGTAGCGGCCCAGGCCATGCAGACCATGTTGCAGGCGCAGTCTGAACTGGCGGTCGGTGAAGGCGAGCGTGAGCCAGCGCCTGGTTCCGAATCGGCACGGGATGAGACAGCCCAGGGCCAGTCCGGCTTTGCCCGCCAGGCCGATGAAACCTACCGCAGCGTCTCTGCCATGCAGGGTGCCGAAGGCGTGTTCGGCGAGCCAACGTCTCTATTTGCCTGAATTACCTGACTGTTCCTTCTCTCAATCCGTCAGCTCCGGCGGTTTCCTATCGTTGTTGTGGCGGTGTTTTCCGCATTGGTGAACACACAATGCAACACAATTTTTAGCCAAGGCTATTGACAATTCTGTGTCGCAAAACGTATGTTTCAAACAAGTGTTTAATTAAGGCTGTGATGCGATGTGTCACAGTGTCTGAGCAAACCCAAGGCCAAAGGCTGTTATCTGTTTCAGCCGAGTCCGAAAACCGAGGTGGATTCCATGCCTGAGTACAAAGCGCCCCTGCGTGATATCAAATTCGTAATGAACGAGCTGCTGAACAGCGAGCAGCACTACGCCAATCTGGAAGGTGCCGAAGATGCAACTCCGGATATGGTCGATGCCATCATCCAGGAAGGTGCAAAGTTCTGTGAGCAGGTATTGTCTCCGCTGAACCAGGTGGGTGACCAGGAAGGCTGTACCTGGAGCGAAGACGGTGTAAAAACCCCGACCGGCTTCAAAGAGGCTTACCAGCAGTACGTTGAAGGTGGCTGGCCGTCCATGACTGCCGACCCCAACTACGGTGGCCAGGGCCTGCCGCACTCCATCGGCCTGGTGGTCAGCGAGATGGTAGGGACTTCCAACTGGTCCTGGGGCATGTACCCTGGCCTGAGCCACGGTGCCACCAACACCATCGAAGAGCACGGTACCGAAGAGCAGAAGCAGACCTACCTGACCAAGCTGATCAGCGGCGAGTGGACCGGCACCATGTGCCTGACCGAGCCGCACTGTGGTTCTGACCTGGGCACCCTGCGCACCAAGGCCGAGCCGAACGCTGACGGTACCTACAGCATCACTGGCACCAAGATCTTTATCTCTGCCGGCGAGCACGACATGGCCGAGAACATCGTCCACATCGTACTGGCACGTTTGCCGGGCGCACCGGAAGGCACCAAGGGCATCTCCCTGTTCATCGTGCCCAAGCAGCTGCCGAACGAAGACGGCTCTGCCGGCGAGCGCAACGCGGTATCCTGTGGTTCCCTGGAGCACAAGATGGGTATCCACGGCAACGCTACCTGCGTCATGAACTTCGACGGCGCCAAGGGCTGGCTGATCGGGCCTGAGAACAAGGGCCTGAACTGCATGTTCACCTTTATGAACACTGCCCGTATCGGTACCGCCATCCAGGGTCTGGGTGCCGCTGAGCTTGGCTTCCAGGGTTCCCTGGCCTACGCCAAGGATCGCCTGGCTATGCGCTCCCTGAGCGGTCCGAAGAACCCGGACGGCATCGCTGATCCGATCATCGTGCATCCGGACGTACGCCGCATGCTGCTGACCCAGAAGGTTGTCGCTGAAGGCGCCCGCGCCCTGATTTACCTGGCTGGCCAGCAAGTGGACGTAGTTCACAGTGGCAAGACTGAAGAAGAGCGTAAGCACGCTGACGCGCTGCTGGGCTTCCTGACCCCGATCGCCAAGGCGTTCCTGACTGAAATCGGTTACGAGTCTGCCAACCTGGGTATGCAGGTATTCGGCGGCCACGGTTTCATCACTGAGTGGGGCATGGAGCAGAACGTACGTGACTCCCGCATCGGCATGATCTACGAGGGTACTACCGGTATCCAGGCGCTGGATCTGCTGGGCCGTAAGGTCCTGATGACCCAGGGCGAAGCGCTGAAAGTGTTCACCAAGCAGGTTCACGTATTCTGCAAAGAGAACGCCGACAACGAGCAGTTGAAAGAGTTCATCGAGCCGCTGGCTGCGATCAACAAGGAGTGGGGCGACCTGACCATGAAGGTTGGTATGACCGCCATGAAGAACCGTGAAGAAGTCGGTGCCGCTGCGGTGGACTACCTGATGTACTCCGGTTACGCGGTATTCGCCTACCTGTGGGCCCGTATGGCCAAAGTGGCACTGGACAAGATGGCTGACGGCACCTCCGAAGAGATGTTCTACAACGCCAAGGTTCAGTCTGCACGCTTCTACTTCAAGCGTCTGCTGCCGCGCACCAAGACCCACGCAGAAACCATGCTGGCCGGCTCTGACAGCCTGCTGGATATGCCGGAAGAAGCCTTCGCTATCTAAGGCGGGGTTGCTATCTGGTTGATGGCACAGAAAAAGCCCGTTCTCCGTCCGGAGGCGGGCTTTTTTCATGAGTCCCGGGCGTGTTTTGAGGTAGAATAGCGCGCCATAGAACAACAACCTTGTTTCGGACACATAGCCGAGCGGGGGATTATCAGACCTTCATCGAGAAGGCGTTTTCCACATCCCCCAAGTGACTGACTGAATTTCTGGAGAGTTTTACATGGCTGATTATCAGGCACCCCTTCGTGACATGCGTTTCGTTCTGAACGAAGTATTTGATGCCCCGGCGCTTTGGGCATCACTGCCCAAGATTGCAGAAAACGTAGATCCCGACACCGCAGATGCGATCCTTGAGGAAGCGGGCAAGATCACCAGTGGCGTGTTGGCACCCCTGAACCGCGAGGCGGACGAGCAGGGCTGTAAGTGGAACGAAGGCGAAGTTTCCACTCCGGAAGGTTTCAAAGAAGCCTACCAGACCATCGTGGAAGGTGGCTGGAACGGCCTCGGCGGCAACCCCGATTTTGGCGGTATGGGCATGCCGAAAACGCTGGTGGCCCAGTTTGAAGAAATGATGCAGGGCGCCAACATGGCCTTCGGCCTTGCTCCGATGCTGACCGCCGGTGCCTGCCTGGCCCTGGACGCTCACGGCAGCCAGGAGCTGAAAGAGAAATACCTGCCGAACATGTACTCCGGCGTTTGGTCTGGCGCCATGGACCTGACCGAGCCCCACGCTGGCACCGACCTGGGCATTATCCGTACCAAGGCCGAGCCGAACGACGATGGCTCCTTCAACGTAACTGGCACCAAGATCTTCATTACCTGGGGCGAGCACGACATGGCTGAGAACATCATCCATCTGGTGCTGGCGAAGCTTCCGGACGCTCCCAAAGGACCGAAGGGTATTTCCCTGTTCCTGGTGCCCAAGTTCATGGTGAACGACGATGGTTCCCTGGGCGAGCGCAACCAGTTCAGCTGTGGTTCCATCGAGAAAAAGATGGGTATCAAGGCCTCCGCTACCTGTGTGATGAACTTCGACGGCGCCAAAGGCTGGTTGGTTGGTGACGAGAACAAAGGCCTGGCCGCCATGTTCACCATGATGAACTACGAGCGCCTGGGTGTGGGTATCCAGGGCATCGGCGCCGCCGAAGCCTCCCTCCAGAGCGCCCGCGAATACGCCAACGAGCGTATCCAGAGCCGCGCCCCCACCGGTGCCCAGCAGCCCGAAAAAGCCGCCGACCCGATCCTGGTACATCCAGACGTGCGCCGAATGCTGCTGACCATGAAGAGCTACGTAGAGGGTGGCCGTGCATTCTCCACCTACGTTGCCCAGTGGCTGGATATCTCCAAATACTCTGACAACGACGAACAGCGCAAACACGCCGAAGGCATGGTTGCCCTGCTGACCCCCGTCGCCAAAGCCTTCCTGACCGACCGCGGCCTGGACACCACCATCATCGGCCAGCAGGTCTTCGGTGGCCATGGCTTCATCCGCGAGTGGGGCCAGGAGCAGCTGGTACGCGATTGCCGCATCACCCAGATCTACGAAGGCACCAACGGCATCCAGGCCATGGACCTGATGGGCCGCAAGGTCGTTGGCAGTCAGGGCAAACTGTACGAACTGTTTGTGCAGGACGTGGCGAACTTCATCGAAGAAAACAGCAGCGATGCAGCCCTGAAGCCTTACCTGGAGCCGCTGGCTGCGTCACTGGAGCGCTTGTCTGACGTTACCGAACACGTCATCAAGCAAGCCGGCGACAACCCCAACGCCATCGGCGCCGCTGCTGTCGACTACCTCGACATGTTCGGCTACACCGCCCTGGCGTACATGTGGGCCAAAACCGTCAAAGCCGCCGCTCCGAAAGCCGAGGGCGATACCTCCGGCTTCTACACCGGCAAGCTGAAAACAGCACGCTTCTACTTCGACCGCCTGCTGCCAAAGACCGTGTCTCTGGCCGAAGGTATCCGCAGTGGCAGCGATGCGATGATGGCTCTGGCGGCTAACGAAATCTGATCAGGTTTCGTTACTCCAGATAGCAAAAAAGCAGGCCCAAGCGGCCTGCTTTTTTGTTGCTAGCGAACTGAAGTGTATTGGCTGGTATGCGGGGAGGCCCTTCCAAAACCTTGCTTAGTTGATCGCAAGAGTACCGGCGCCAGTCAGGGGGTAGCTTTCCAAAACCTTGCGTAGCCAGGGATGGCGGAGCAGAGCGTACACGGACGTATTCACAGCGTGTTTTGGAAAGCTACCCCCTGACTGGTGCTTGCTCCCAAATCGAGATCAAAACCTCAAAGGCGATTAATCAACCCAGGATTAACCACAAACGGATTCTCATTACCCTGAATCTCGGCAATACGCTGATGCCGCGCCAACTCCCGATCATCCGGCGGATCCAGCTTGCTCCACTCCTGGAACACCGAAGTCGCCCCAAGCCAAGGTAGCCCATAAGTATCCACCATGTAAGCCATCGTGCGGGCAACATCCCCCTTCACATGCTCCGGCGGCTCAAAAAATTGTGCACTCTCCCGAATACCACAGTCATCCGCCCGCGTCGCATCGCCCAGATTCTCATAGCGGGCGTTCCGCCTGCGCATCTCGACCCGGGAACGAACCGGCACCATATTGTGAAGATCCGACGTAATCTGACGGTACTGATTATCCTGCTTGCATTGACTCGTAGTGCCGCAATTCAGCGCGCTACGGATATCGGCCGGCGGATAGACATAGCCATCCGTCATCACAAACCCCTTGCTGGTGAACGGCGCATCACAGAAAAACGACGTTCCGCCGTTTGCATAGAGATTGCCCCAGAACTGATCTTTCACGACCGTCTCTGGATCACTGAAACGGGTATTCTGGCCAATAACCAAGGTGGTTGAGATGGCGAGTGTAAGTGTGATGGGAACTAACGTTATTTTTTTCATAGGGCCGTTATACCTCACATTGCACGGCACATACCGTGGCCATCGCGACGAGCGATTGATGGCAAAATGAACAATCTGACAAAAGTATGACGGAGTGTTCACTCTTTTCTGTGAAGTATGGCACAGAGGCTCAAATAGAGAAGCCCCTGTGCGGCTCGTTCATGTTGTAAATTGTTAACGCGTTAACAATCTATTTCATTTTGTTGCGGATGTCCTGATAGCGGGTCTTGAGGTCTTCCCCCCATTGGCGAGCCGTGTCTCTCGCCTCATGGCTGGCATTCTCCGCATCATGGACAACCTGATCCAGCTTCTGGCGGAAGCGATCCCAGTCCTGTTCCAGGTCGTCCCATTCATCTTTTACATCTTCCTTGGCCAGGTGCAGTTGCACACGGGCTTCGTCACGGTACTGCTTGATTTTTTCCGACAGTTTGTTGAATTCGTCTTGCAGGCTCATAGCGATTCTCCTTCCCTGATGAGTTGGGAAGTCTACAATGCGCCGGAATGTAAAAAACTGTCAAGAGGGAGAAAGTCAGGGTTTTGCGAAGGTTCGTACTGGATTGACCTGGATCAGTTAGGGCGAGCACCGGCAAGAACCGCCGACAAATCCCTGAGGTGATGCCAGGGGGTAAGGCTATCAAACCCCTTGGCGGATCGGTCTGTGGCGTTGCACAGACTGATGGCGCGGTGCAGTTGATGCATATTCAGCCGGCGGGCTGCCTGCTGGATAGCGGACGCTCGCCGGGGCTGGAACACTCCGCGTTTTTTCAGGAAACCTGCTGGACTGTCCCCCGGGGGCAAAGCGGTTTTCAGTTCGATGATGATGTGCAGGTCTCGCACCAGCACACTCAACAAACCCAGCGGGTTTTCACCTTCCTGCTGAAGGATTCCGATGATCTTTCCCGCATGGGCAGCTTTACCGGCGAGTAACTCGGTGACCAACTCAAAGCCATTGAAGCGGGCGCTGTCCTGGACCGCTTGCTCGATGGTCTCTTCGTCGATGGTTTTGCCAGCCGTCAGTAACGCCAATCTGTCCAGTTCCTGGCTGGCAGCCAGAAGATTCCCCTCAAGCCGCTCCGTGAGCATGCCCAGGGCCCCGCGGGTAAGACTCAGGCCTTGCCCGCTGGCCCGCTGTTGCAGCCAGCCTGCAAATTTATCGGGCTCAACCGGCCAGACCGGTACATGGACACCGCAGCCTTGTAGAGCCTTGTACCACTTGCGTTTGGTTTCTGCGGCGTCGAGTTTGGCGCTGATGAGTAGCAGGATAACGTCTTCAGGTGGTGCCTCAAGAACCTGTTCAAGAACCTTTCGGCCGTCACCGAGCTTGCCCGTTGGCAGGTGAATCTCGATACGCCGCTTCTCGGCAAACAGGGACATGGCGTTGCATTCATCGGCAACGGCATTCCAGTCCAGTTGATGGTCGGCGTGGTAGGTCAGGCGGTCCTGATACCCCGAGTCCCGGGCCGTCTTTCGGATCAGGTCACAGCATTCCTGCACCAGCAGGGGCTCGTCACCGGAAATCAGGTAGACCGGAGCCAGACCTTTCTTGAGCAACTGGGGGAGCTGGCCGGGTTGGGTCTTCATGGCGCATCGGCTTGTTTCTGGCTTGTTTCGTACTCTGCGATGGCCGCGTCAATCCGCTCCCGGGTCATCGGTGCCAGCCTGAAGAGTACCTGTTGCGCCAGCCGGTCTCCCAGCTGTTGCCTCAGTTCCTCTTCTTCCCGTTGCTTGGCCAGCACATTGGTTTCATCGTAACGATAGGTCTCGCTGGTGGTCAGATCGGTTGCGGCAATCAGCGGGATCCGGTCTGCGGTCAGCAACTCCATAGTGACTTGATGTCGCAGTATGTACTCTGCTGCGGCAGCCTGAGCGGTAATGGCGGATGCCCGGCGGTCCTGCTGGTAGCTTCTCAGCCGAAGCACGTAGTCCGCAGATGAAGCATCCTGCAGATCAATGCCCCCCAGCCTGAGTTGATCCCGCACCGACTGGCAGAAACGCCCGGGCAAGGACTCGGGGCAGTCTACCGCCAGGGGTTGCAGAGAAGCCGGCACCGGTGAGGTGCCCCGTAACTGAAAGCCGCACCCGGCAAGCGTGGCGGTAGCCAGTATTGCCAGTAACGGCAGCCGGAGGGCTTTCAGAAAAAAGGGCACCGAAGCCATATCAGTTAGCCACCACGTTAACCAGCTTTCCGGGTACAACGATGACTTTGCGCACGGTTTTGCCATCAGTGAAGCGCATAACGTTTTCGTTCTCCAGAGCCAGTTTTTCCAGGTCCGCCTTGCCGATGTCCGCGGGCACGCTTTCTTTTGCCCGTACTTTACCGTTGACCTGCAGCACAACCTCAATCTCACTGCGGACCATGGCACTTTCGTCGGCAACCGGCCAGCTGGCATCAACCACGGGTTCTGCGTGGCCAAGAGCCTGCCAGAGAGTATGGCTGATGTGCGGCACGATGGGCGACAGCACCAGAACCGCCACCTCCAGTGCTTCCTGGCGAACGGCGAGGCTCTGGGGCTCGTTGTCTGTCAGTCGGCTGACTTCGTTCAGCAGTTCCATCACAGCGGCGATAGCCGTATTGAAGGTGAGGCGACGACTGATGTCGTCACTGACCTTGGCAATGGTTTCGTGGGTCTTGCGGCGCAGATCCTTCTGGGCGCTGTTCAGGCTGCCAGCCTCAAGGGTGGGCACCTGGCCACCGGCGGTCTGCTCATTGACCAGGCGCCACAGCCGCTTGAGGAAGCGGTGTGCGCCTTCCACGCCGCTGTCAGACCATTCGAGGGACTGCTCTGGCGGCGCAGCAAACATCATGAACAGACGAACGGTGTCGGCGCCATGCTGGTCAATGATCGCCTGAGGGTCTATGCCGTTGTTCTTGGACTTGGACATCTTGGTGACACCACCGATCTGAACCGGCTGGCCGTCTTCATTGTGGACCGCTTTCACCACTTGCCCTTTGCTGTCCCGCTCTACCGTGACATCGGCCGGGGCAATCCAGGTGATCTTGCCGGACTCATCTTCCCGATAGTAGGTCTCAGCCAACACCATGCCCTGACAGAGCAGGCGATTGAACGGCTCCGAACTGTTGACCAGGCCAACGTCCCGCAGCAGTTTGTGGAAGAAACGGGCGTACAACAGGTGAAGGATCGCATGTTCGATACCGCCGATGTACTGATCCACCGGCAGCCAATAATTGGCCGCTGCCGGGTCCAGCATGCCCTTGTCGTAATTAGGGCTGCAGAAGCGCGCGTAATACCAGGATGACTCCATGAAGGTGTCGAAGGTATCGGTCTCAAGAGTAGCCGCCTGACCGTTAAATTCGGTTTTGCACCACTCCGGATCGGCCTTGATCGGTGACTGAACGCCGTCCATCTCGACATCTTCCGGCAGGCGAACAGGTAGCTGGTCATCCGGCACCGGTATTTCCGTGCCGTCTTCCAGAGTCATCATTGGAATGGGTGCGCCCCAGTACCGTTGACGAGAAACACCCCAGTCACGCAGACGGTAGTTGACGGTGCGCGTACCGATACCGTTGTCTTCAAGGTATTTCGCGATCTCGTCGAAGGCTTCCTCGCTGGTCAGTCCACTGTATTTGCCGGATGATACAAGTACACCTTTCTCGGTAAAGGCTTTTTCCTGAACGTCGATATCACGGCTGTCATTGGGCGCAATGACCTGCTTGATGGCCAGCTTGTACTTCAGGGCAAACTCGTGGTCGCGGTCATCGTGGCCGGGAACGGCCATCAGTGCGCCCGTGCCGTAGTCCATCAGCACGAAGTTGGCGACCCATACCGGCACTTCTTCCTGGGTCAGCGGATGAATGGCTTTGAACCCGGTGTCGATGCCCCTCTTTTCCATGGTGGCCAGTTCCGCTTCCGCCACCTTGCTGTTGCGGCACTGCTCGACAAACTCAGCGACATCCCGGTGCCGTTCAGCCGCTGCCTTGGCCAGCGGGTGTTCCGCCGCAACCGCCATGTAACTGACCCCCATCAGGGTGTCCGGACGGGTGGTGTAAACGGTCAGGCCGTCTTCCCGGTCTTTCAGCGGGAAGGTCAGCTCGGTGCCCACGGACTTGCCGATCCAGTTCCGCTGCATGGTCTTGACCTGCTCAGGCCAGTCTTCCAGCTGGTCCAGGTCGTTCAGCAGTTCTTCGGCATAATCGGTAATGCGGATAAACCACTGGGGAATCTTCTTCTGCTCAACCAGCGCGCCAGAGCGCCAGCCGCGGCCATCCACCACCTGCTCGTTAGCCAGAACCGTCTGGTCGACCGGGTCCCAGTTTACGGTGGACATTTTCTTGTACACCAGGCCCTTTTCGTAAAGGCGGGCAAAGAACCACTGCTCCCAACGGTAGTACTCGGGATCACAGGTGGCCAACTCACGGCCCCAGTCGTAACCGAAGCCCAACTGCTTGAGCTGTTTCTTCATGTATTCGATGTTCGCCCGGGTCCACTTGGCGGGGGCGGATTTGTTGGCAATGGCGGCGTTCTCGGCGGGCAGACCGAAGGCGTCCCAGCCCATGGGTTGCATGACATTCTTGCCTTGCATGCGCTGGTAGCGGGAAATCACGTCGCCGATGGTGTAGTTACGAACGTGGCCCATGTGCAGCTTGCCGCTGGGGTAGGGGAACATGGACAGGCAGTAGTACTTGGGCTTGCCGGGCTCTTCCTTCACTTTGAAGGTTTCGTTGGTTTCCCAGAAGTCGCGGGCGGTCTGCTCTACATCACGTGGGTTGTATTGTTCGTCCATTCCTGCCATTACCAAAAGTACCCTGTGTGAAAATGAGGTTCGAAAGGGCCGAACATTCTAACGCACCCAAGGCTTAACAGGTAGTCTGCCAATTTCGCAGACTTGTGCCAGACTTCCCGTATGGAGGTTATTCGTGGGTTTGGTGCAGGTTGCTGCCGGGGATGGCTTCCCGGGACACGCCGTGAACCCATCCCTGGGGGCTTGAGCGCAGCATCCATGCTGCGCACAGTCCCGGGAAGCCATCCCCGGCAGCACCCCAAACTTGCGAAGGGTACTCTTGGAGAGAAGCGCTTGCTCCACTGCGATTAGCTAAAGGCAGGGAGAATGTCCGGGGGGCAGGGTGTGGTACCTCTTTCCGGGACTGTCTGCAGCATGGATGCTGCAGTCAAGCGTACAGGGACGTATTTACAGCGTGTCCCGGAAAGAGGTACCACATCCTGACCCTTGCACCAAAACTAGAAAACAGGCGGGAAGACTATGACGGAACCAGAACGCAATCACCTTTCAGGCAAGGCCCTCGAGGCTTACGACAGAATGCTGGAGCGGGTACAAGCCCGTTTGCATGAGCTCCAGGAAACCTCACTTCAGACTCTGGAGGAAGAAGTTCAGAAAGCGGTTGAGTTTGAATACGAACTGGAAGAAATGACCCGTGAGGAAGCCGACCTGCTCGGCGCCTACCTCGAGCGGGACCTGGAGCACCTGCTGAACTTTGTCGAGGAAACCGGAGAGGGCCTGAAAGAATGGTTGCAGCTGGATATCTCGTTACTGGAGCACACCCTGGCGGATCGACTGCTTTCGGTAGCCGACAAAACCCTGGTGGACACCCTGGAACTCAAACAGAAACTGGAGAACCAGGACGTCAGCCACTACATATCGGGCGAGGTGGCCACCGCCGGTATGTTCCGGTGCATGAATTGCAACCACATGGTGTGCCTGACCAAAACCAGCCACTTGCACCCGTGCGAGGCCTGCGGGTCCCATTACTTCGAGCGGGTAACCAGCCGCTGGCCGCCTAAGGAGTAGGGTTTTTCGGGATCACCCGCTCCCGCACAAACACGATCAGGATCACCGCCAGGGTCAGCACCGGCCATGAACCGGTCTGCATGTAGGGCGTGCTGCCGGTGGCGGGGAAGACCTCACCGGTCAGTACTGCCCGTTGGAACTGCGGAATCCGTTCGGTGATCTCGCCCTTTTCGTTGATGATCGCGGTAACGCCGTTATTGGTGCCCCTGAGCATATAGCGGCCGGTTTCCAGGGCGCGCATGCGGGCCAGTTGAAGGTGCTGCAACGGGCCAATGGAATCACCGAACCAGCCATCATTGCTGATGGTTAACAGCAAGCCGGAGTTACGGGCATTGAAGGCGACAAAGTCCGGGTAGGCTACTTCGTAGCAGATGTACGGCATGATGTTGATGCCGTTGGCCACCAGCGGAGACTGGTACTTTGGCCCGGGGGTGAAGCTGCTCATGGGCAGGTCGAAAAAGCCGATCAGTCCTCGCAGAACGCCCTGCAACGGCACATATTCGCCAAACGGAACCAACTTCTGCTTGTGGTAGATGCCTTCACCGTTGCCAATGGCCATGATGCTGTTGTGGAAGGTGAAGTCGTCGATACGATCGCTGTAGCCGTACCAGGGAATGCCGGTGATCAGCGTACTTTCATCGCCGAGCTCTTCGTGGATGTGATCAAGCACCTTGCCTGCCTGGTCCTGGGGGATCGGAATCGCGGTTTCCGGCCATAAAATAAGGTCGCGTTGCCAGTGGGCCTCGGTCATTCCCAGGTACGCCACGATCTGATCCCGCAGGAAATCCGGGTCCCATTTGATCTGCTGGGGAATGTTGCCTTGCATGGCGGCAAAGGTGACCGGCTGTTCCTTGAGGTCAGTCCAGTCGGCTTGTTTCATGGCCGGCGCGAAGACCCAGGGCAGCAGAGTGAGTACTGCGGTGACTGCTGCTGATTTGCGGCGCCCGGACAGAACAAGCCACCAGATGGCATAGGCGGACGCACCCGTGACTGCGATCCAGAAGGTGATGCCATGTACGCCTGTGAGGGGGGCCAGGCCACCAAGTGGTCCGTCCGTATGTGCAGTGCCAAGGTACAGCCAGGGAAAGCCTGTGAGCAACCAGCCCCGTAGCCAGTCTCCCAGAACCCAGATGGCCGGAAACAGGAGAAGGCGCCGGATCATGCTTTCTTTGGCCAGTTTGCCCCAGAACCAGAAGGCAAGGCCATGGAACAGGGCCAGCCCTGCTATAAACAGAACCATCAGCAGGACAGCCACTGGCACTGAGGTGTTCCCGTGCTCGCTGATGCTGATGTAAATCCAGCTTGCGCCCGAACCGAACAGGCCAAGACCGATAAACCATCCGGCGCGAAACAGCTTTTCCGAGGCCTGGTGTAGCGTTACCAGGACAATCAGAAAAACCGAGAGGGGGCCAAGCCACCACAAATGAAAAGGTGAAAAGGTGAGGGTCTGGATTGCGCCGGCAATCAGCAGGATTGCCGGGCCAAACCAGGGGTGGTCAGTAAACCGCAGATTCAGAGGGCGACCAAGGCCAGGTTCATGATTCACTTCGCGTTACCTGCAACAAACGGATGACTCGGTTATCGGCGTTGGCAATAGTAAACTGCAAGCCGCCGAATTCAACCGTTTCTCCCCGTCTGGGCAGGTGACCAAATTCTTTGAGAACCAGGCCGCCAATGGTGTCGAACTCTTCCTCGTCCATCATGGTCTCGAAAAATTCGTTGAAGTCTTCAATGGGGGTGACGGCTTTGACGGCATAGGTGCCATCGCCGCGAGCCTTGATGTGGGTTTCCTCGTCGAAGTCGTGTTCGTCTTCGATCTCACCGACGATCTGCTCAAGCACGTCTTCGATGGTAATCAGGCCGGCGGTGCCGCCGTACTCATCCACCACAATCGCCATGTGGTTGCGGTTTTCCTTGAACTCTTTGAGCAGCTGGTTCAATCGCTTGCTTTCGGGAACAAACGTGGGCGGGCGGAGGATCTCCCGAATGTTTGTCCAGTTCAGCTCGTTATTGAGCGCAAGCGGTAACAGATCTTTGGCCAGCAGCACGCCGATCACGTCGTCCTGGCTTTCGCCGATGACCGGGAAACGGCTGTGGGCGGAGGACATGATTTCCGGCAGGAATTCTTTCGGATCCTGGGAGGCTTTGACGGTGATCATCTGGGAACGGGGGATCATTATTTCGTCCACCCGCATGTCGATCACCTGCATGGCACCTTCGATGATGCTCATGGAATCTGCATCAATGATACTTTCAGATTCGGCATCCCGTAGAATCTCCAGCACGTCCTCGACGGACTCAGGCCCGCTGGAGAAGGCCTGTGATATACGCTCCAGCCAGGACTTGCCGCCCTGGCTGCGACTCGACTGATCGTCGCTCATGAGTCTGGTTCCGTTTCCTCTGCTTCGTAAGGGTTAGCAAATCCGAGCTGCGCAAGCAGCCGGACTTCGAGGGCTTCCATGGCCTCGGCTTCGTTATCTTCAATATGATCGTAGCCCTGGAGGTGCAACATACCGTGCACCACCATGTGGGCCCAGTGGGCGACAGGCTCTTTAAGCTGTTCCTGCGCTTCCTTTTCAACAACCGGCGCGCAAATCACCAGATCTCCGGCCAATGGCACCGTTATACCCGGTGGTGCTTCAAATGGGAAGGACAAAACATTGGTGGGCTTGTCCTTGCCCCGGTACTGGTGATTCAGGTTCTGACTTTCGTCGTTACCGACAATACGGATCGTCACTTCAGACGGATCCTCGCCCAGCCATGCCTTTTCAGCCCAAACCTGGAATTGTGTTTCGTCGGGTACACCGGTGCCTTCATAAACTACCTGGAAATCCACGGTCAGTTTGCTCATGGGCTGGTTGAGCCCCCGTCACCGAACGAGTCGTAGGCTTCCACAATGCGCTGAACCAGAGGATGGCGAACCACATCTTTTGACTCAAATCGGGTAAAGCCGATACCAGGGACCTTGCTGAGCACGCTGGCGGCGTGAATCAGCCCGGAGTTCTGCCCGCGCGGCAGGTCCACCTGGGTGGTGTCGCCGGTGATCACCGCCGTTGAACCAAAGCCAATCCGGGTGAGGAACATCTTCATTTGCTCCCGGGTAGTGTTCTGGCTTTCATCCAGAATAATGAACGAGTTATTCAGGGTGCGGCCACGCATGAACGCCAGTGGTGCAATCTCGATCACGCTTTTCTCGATCAGGCGGGTAACCTGATCAAAGCCGAGCATTTCATAGAGGGCGTCGTACAGTGGCCGCAGGTAGGGGTCCACCTTCTGGGCCAGGTCGCCGGGCAGAAAGCCCAGTTTCTCGCCGGCTTCCACTGCGGGGCGTACCAGCAGGATGCGTTTCACCTGTTCGTCTTTCAGTGCCTCTACCGCACAGGCCACGGCCAGCCAGGTCTTGCCGGTGCCCGCAGGCCCGATGCCGAAGTTTATGTCGTGGGTACGGATGTTGTGCACGTACTTTTGCTGATTCTGGCCACGGGGTTTGGCGGTCAGTTTCGGGGTTTTGATGACGGTAATTTGGCCTTCGTCATAGGGCACGTCATCCGGGAGCCGCTCAAGGCCGGTTTCCCGGATAAACAGGTGCACGGTATCCGGCGGAATATCTTCGCTGGCTTCGGTTTCCCGGTACAGGTGCCGAATGACTTCGGTGGCTGCGGCTACATTTTCGGTGTGACCTTCCACCCGGAAGTGGTGGCCCCGGCGGCCGACTTTCACCTGCAGACGTTTTTCGATCATCTTCAGGTGTTCGTCGAACTGGCCGCAGAGGGTGGCCAGGCGGCGCTGGTTGACCGGGTGCAGGTCAAATTGTCTGGTATCGTGAGTGTTCAATCTTGCTCCGTTTCGTTTTACTCCCCGGGGTTTTGCTGTGGGGGAGTAGGCTGTTCGGACTGCGAAGTTATCGGTACAGGGCGGGCAGGGCCGTCAAAAAAACGCCCGTGAATACATCCCTGTAGGGCTTCGTCGCGCCGTCCCTGGCGCTCCAGATTTTTTGACGGCCCTGCCCGCCCTGTACCTGTTTAAACAATGTGCAGGCCGAAAGGGCGAAAAACAAGTGGTTTGGATAAGCCAATCCAGTAATCAATGGCCTGTGCCGGGGTTTGGTTAGCCATTTATACGGCATGCCATTGTGAAGTCTGCTGGTGACAGGGTGAGGGAGCCTCCCAAAAATCTGGAGCGCCAGGGATGGCGCGACGAAGCCCTACAGGGACGTACTTGCGGGGCGTTTTTTGGGAGGCTCCCTCACCCTGTCACCAAGCCCCAAAACCAGAAAACCTGGGAGCCAAAGCTCAGTAAAACTCAGAACCAACAGGCACACCCCGAAGCGAATTGGCATAGGCCTCAACAATCTCCACATCGATAAAATGGCCAACCACTTCAGGGTTTTCGTGGCGGAAGTTTACGATGCGGTTGTTCTCGGTACGACCTGCATACTCGCCCGGGTCCTTCTTGGACAGGCCAGTCACCAGAATCCGCTGGGTAGAGCCCACCATTTTCCGGCTGATATCCATGACGTTCTGGTTCAGGCGATCCTGCAGAATGCTCAGGCGCTGTTTCTTCACCTCCATCGGCGTATCGTCCGGCAGGTCAGACGCCGGGGTGCCCGGGCGGGCGCTGTAGATGAAGCTGAAGGACATATCAAAACCGATGTCGTTGATCAGCTTCATGGTGTCTTCGAAGTCCTTATCGGTTTCACCCGGGAAGCCGATGATGAAATCAGAGGAGAAGCTGATGTCCGGGCGGATCTTGCGCAGGCGGCGGAGTTTGGATTTGTACTCCAGTGCTGTATGGCCACGCTTCATGGCTGCCAGGATGCGATCAGAGCCGCTTTGCACCGGCAGGTGCAGATGGCTGACCAGCTCAGGAACCTGCTCGTAGACGTCGATCAGGGCGTCGCTGAACTCCACCGGATGGGAGGTGGTGTAACGGATGCGGTCGATGCCTTCGATGGTGGCGATGACTTCGATCAGTTCCGCCAGGTCCATCTGGTCGCCGTCGTGGGTATCGCCACGGTAGGCGTTGACGTTCTGGCCCAGCAGGTTCACTTCGCGCACGCCCTGGGCGGCCAGGTGGGCCACTTCGGCGATGACGTCGTCGACCGGGCGGCTGACTTCTTCGCCGCGGGTGTAGGGCACCACGCAGAAGGTGCAGTACTTGCTGCAGCCTTCCATGATGGACACAAATGCGGATGGGCCGTCTGCGCCAGGCTCGGGCAGGTTGTCGAATTTTTCGATTTCCGGGAAGCTGACGTCTACCACGCCTACGCCGTTACCCTTGGTGCGCACTTCGGTAATCATGTCTGGCAGGCGGTGCAGGGTTTGCGGGCCGAAGACCATGTCTACGTAAGGGGCCCGGTCGATGATGGCCTGGCCTTCCTGGCTGGCTACGCAGCCACCGACGCCGATGATGAGGTCGGGCTTTTTGGATTTCAGGTTTTTCCAGCGGCCGAGCTGGTGGAACACTTTCTCCTGGGCCTTTTCGCGGATGGAGCAGGTGTTCAGCAGCAGGATGTCGGCGTCGTCCGGGTTGTCGGTCACTTCGACCGCTTCGCCGGTTTTGAGCAGGTCTGCCATGCGGGCAGAGTCGTACTCGTTCATTTGGCAGCCGTGGGTTTTGATGAACAGCTTCTTGGCCATGGGTCTCACGTAGTTTGGTGTGTTGGCGCCGGGGTGGTGTGGGGCGCTGGCAAAAATGGACTGCACATTATAACGGGGTGCTTAAACATCAACCACCGTTGTCTCGGGTTTTGCTGTGTTATCATCTTCGCCCTTTTTGTTCGGGTGAAAGAAGGGTTGTGGCAGTGGCTTTCCAAAACACGCTGTGAATACGTCCCTGTACGCTCTGCTCCGCCATCCATGGCTCCGCAAGGTTTTGGAAAGCCACTGCCACAACCCTTCCCGAACATAAGTGCTGGATTCCACAGTAAAGTGAGACATGGTGTGGGTCTGGCGAAATCGCAATAGAGTGAACGAAACGATGACCCCCGAACGCCTCGCCCGAATCAAGCAAGTCCTCAACACCCGCCAACCCGACCTGCGGGTGCTGACGGATCAGGTGCATAAGCCCAGAAACCTGTCGGCCATCATCCGGTCCTGTGACGCCTTTGGCCTGGCCAATATGCACGTGGTCTGGCCCAAGGAGGGTTTTCGGGCCTTTCGCAAGACCGCCGGGGGTAGCTTTCACTGGGTAACCACCCACACCCATCCCACCATGGACAACGCGGTAACGGAGTTGAGGGCGCAGGGGCATAAGCTGTATGCCGCACAGCTGTCGAACCGGGCGGTGGATTTTCGGGAGGTGGATTACACTGTGCCGTGCACGATTATCATGGGTAACGAAGTGGATGGTGTGAACCCGGTGACCGCCGAGCAGGCGGATGAGCATATTGTGATTCCGATGATGGGCATGGTGGAATCGCTGAATGTGTCTTCAGCCTGTTCGATTATTCTTTCCGAAGCCCAGCGACAGCGGAAGCTGGCGGGTATGTTTGATCAGCGGCGGATGCCGGATGAGGAATACAACCGCCTGCTGTTCTGCTGGTGTCAGCCGACGGTGAAGCGTTATTGCGACGACCGCAACCTGCCATACCCGCCAATCGACCACGAAACGGGTGAGCTGATCGACGGGGTAGGGTGGATGCAGGAAGTCAGAAAACTACGGGCGAATCGCCCCAGATGGGACGAGCAACCAGAAAACACAGAAGCAAACGAGTCCTAACGGACTCCAGCACATTCGTTATGCCGGTGCGGGGTGGGTGAATCTTTTTTCTGCCGGAAAAAGATATCTGAGCGAAGCGAGTTGTTTTTCCAAAGAAAAAAGATTCGCCCACCCCGCAACCCGCCCCTCAACCAGCAGGCTACAGAAACGAGCCCCTCAGTCCTCGCGAGCTTCAAGATACCGCTGCAACTGCTCCCGCAAAGCCTTGGGCAGTCGGGTGATGGTCAAGGCATCTTTGTCACGGTCGTAGTACACCGCCTGGTTCACCAGGTCTGAAGAAAACGACACACTCATACCCCCGCCAGAGCCAGCAATACGCACCAGTTTCTTCACCTTGCGATGGTCCGGGTGCAGCACGCCGGTTTCCGGCATTTCCGCGTTCTTGCTGGCGAATTCCTTGAAGCGCTCCGGCTGGCTTTCGTCCAGGTAGCTGGACAGGGCCTCGATGGCTACCGGTTCGCCCAGGGCATGCTGGTCTTTGCAGAATTCGTAGGCTTTGGCGCGGACTTCACCGGCTTTTTCCGGTTCGCTGGATTTGGCGAAGGCTTCTACCGCATCCAGGAAGGTCATGGTTTCCTTTTCCACATCCACGCTGTTGGTAAAAGCGCAAAGGCGAAGGAACAGCTCTCCGGGATCGCCGGTGCCGCGGGCGTGGACCACGGTCATGTAGTTATCGCTGGAGTTCTCGTTGCGCCACTCATCCAGCTCGATCCGGACGGCCAGGTTCAGGCGTGACAGGCTCAACACGTCTGTTGCGTCCAGTTTCTGGCTGCCGTCAAAACGCATGGCGCCGTCGGTTTCCAGAATAAACAGGTACACCACTTCTGAATCTGCCAGGGCGTCATGTACCACCATCAGGTGGCCGTCGAATTCCTCCTGGCTGCCGTTGAGCAGTTCCTGCCACTGTCCGAACAGGCGGTCGGTCATGGCGGCGAAGGTTTGTTTGTCTTCCAGGTAGTCTTTGAGCCAGGCGCTGAAGGGGCCTTCGCCGATGTCGTCCGAGAAGCGGCCGTATTTCTTGCCGGGTTTGCTGTTGAACAGGCGCTTCATCTGCTTGTGCAGGGCTTCATAGTCACCACCGGGCTCCTGCTGAGCCTCGCCGGCAACAAGGCGGGCGGGCTGGCCCGGCTGGTACTGGCTGGCGAAGGCGGTGCGCAGGTGTTTGATGGCCATTTTGTTCAGCTCCTGTGGTTAATTCGGGTGGCGGGGGATTTTGCCATGGATTGGTGTTGGATTCATTGTAGCTTTCCAGTTGTGGGGGCGGGTCGCGGGGTGGTGGTTTATTTTTCTTTGGAAAAACAACTCGCTTCGCTCAGACATCTTTTTCCGGCAGAAAAATAAACCACCACCCCACGACCGGCAGATCATTTCAGGGAAGTCGTTTGCTGATGGGTGTAATGAGGGGGAGGGAGCTTATCCCGGTACTGAAGTTACTATTCGGTCCCGGGTTGACGTAGCGGGCCGCGCTTTTTGAGTTCAGTCAGAGTTGTACAGCGAGTTTTACCTTCCCGAACAGATCGAGCTCGGTCAGCAAGCACCTTGCCATGCCAATCAGGAGGCTTGGGTGGGATTTCAACAAGACTCATCCATGCTCTCCGCCAGGGAAACAAGTCTTCTCAGCGTGCCACTACAAATCGCTGCCGGCGTCGGGGTGGGGGAGGGTTTTTCTGCCGGAAAAAGATGTCTGAGCGAAGCGAGTTGTTTTTCCAAAGAAAAATTCTCCCCCACCCCGGCAAGCCCGCCCGCCAAGGATGGGGGATCAGTAGCTTAAACCCGCTGACTCCGAGCCAACTCCTGCAGAAGCCCCGCAACGGCAGCCGGAATATCCGCCTCCGAATCAGCTGAAACACTGGCATTGGCAATATCAGACCCCAGGTTCACTGCCACCGCCACCAGGCCGTGAGCGGTCAGTAGCTGAGCCACGCGGCGGCGTTCGTCGGCATCACCGGTGTTTTCTTCAGACACCACCACCGCGGTCTTGCCCTGATCAAACAGCGCCCGCTCCACGGCCAGGGCCAGTTGCGGGGCCTGTTTGCCGGTGCAGGCAATGATCGCCGATTTCTGCGCCAGGCGGCGCTCGCGCTCTTCCACTGTAACCGGGTCCAGGGAATCCAGGCCATCGGTCAGGCCTGCAATCATGCCGGCGCCGACAGTCACGTTGGTCAGCCGGTCGATGACGATGAAGCTGCCAGTGGCGTGGTTGCGCTGATAGGCGTCGAACGCGATAGGCTGGTTCAGAGTCAGCTCGCACAGGCCTATTTCATTCAGCTGCAGCTGGCTCGGGTTGGCGTTTTGCTCCAGGGTGTTTACGTCGGTCTGGTGATGAATGTTCTTCACCGTGCCTGAGGTAAACGTCGGACCTAACTTGATGTCATAAAGACGGCCGGTTTCCAGAGGAGCGTCGGTCATCCACACAATGTTGGCATTGAACCGGTTGTGCACCTCGGGCTCGTCTTCTGCCTTTACCAGCATATCGCCACGACTGATGTCGATTTCATCTTCCAGGGTCAGGGTGACCGCCTGGTCGATGTAGGCTTCGCTCAGGTTGCCGTCGAAGGTGACGATTTCCTTGACCTTACTGGTGCGGCGTGAGGGCAGGGCCATCACGGTGTCGCCCGGGCGAATAACGCCGGAGGCGATGGTGCCACAGAAGCCCCGGAAGTTCAGGTTGGGGCGGGTGACGTATTGCACCGGGAAGCGGAAGTGCTCCAGGTTCTTGTCCCGGGAAACTTCCACGGTTTCCAGGATTTCCATCAGCGGCTGGCCAGTAAACCAGGGCGTGTTGTCGCTCTTGTTCACCACGTTGTCGCCGTCCAGAGCGGAAATCGGCACAAAACGGACATCCTTCAGGCCCAGTTTGGTGGCGAACGCCAGGTACTCTTCACGGATTTCGTTGAAGCGGTCTTCGCTGAAGTCCACCAGGTCCATCTTGTTCACGGCCACCACAATGTGGCGAATGCCCAGCAGGGAGGCAATGAACGAGTGCCTGCGAGTCTGGGTCATCACTCCGTGGCGGGCGTCAATCATCAGGATCGCCAGCTGCGCGGTGGAGGCGCCGGTGGCCATGTTGCGGGTGTACTGCTCATGGCCCGGGGTGTCGGCGATGATGAATTTGCGCTTGTCGGTGCTGAAATAACGGTAGGCGACATCGATGGTGATGCCCTGTTCCCGTTCGGCCTGCAGGCCGTCCACCAGCAGGGCCAGGTCCAGCTTCTCACCAGTGGTGCCCATCTTGGCGCTGTCGGTCTTCAGGCTTGCCATATGATCTTCGTAGATCATCTTGGTGTCGTGCAGCAGCCGGCCAATCAGCGTGCTCTTGCCGTCATCCACGCTGCCGCAGGTGAGCAGGCGCAGGAGTTCCTTGTTCTCGTGCTGCTTCAGGTAAGCCAGGATATCGTCGGCGATCAAATCAGACTGGTGTGACATATCAGAAGTACCCTTCCCGCTTTTTCTGTTCCATGGAGCCGGCTGAATCGTGGTCAATGACCCGCCCTTGCCGCTCTGAGCTGGTGGCCAGCAGCATTTCCTGGATGATGTCGGGCAGGGTGTTGGCCTCGGATTCAATGGCGCCGGTCAGCGGGTAGCAGCCCAGCGTACGGAAGCGTACTGACTTCATCATAGGCTTCTCGCCTTCTTTCAGTGGCATGCGGTCGTCGTCCACCATAATCAGGGTGCCATCGCGTTCTACCACTGGTCTCACCGCCGCGTAATACAGCGGTACGATATCGATGTTTTCAAGGTAGATGTACTGCCAGATATCCAGCTCGGTCCAGTTGGAGAGCGGGAACACACGAATACTCTCGCCTTTGTTAACCTTGCCGTTGTAAATGTTCCAGAGCTCCGGGCGCTGGTTCTTCGGGTCCCACCGATGGTGTTCGTCGCGGAAGGAGTAAACCCGCTCCTTGGCGCGGGATTTTTCCTCATCCCGGCGGGCACCCCCGAATGCGGCGTCGAACTTGTACTTGTTCAGGGCCTGCTTCAGGGCCTGGGTTTTCATGATGTCGGTGTGCTTGGCGCTGCCATGGGTGAAGGGCCCGACACCCTGCTTCACACCTTCTTCGTTGATGTGCACAATCAGGTCGAGGTCAAACTTCTCCGCCACGTTGTCCCGGAACGAAATCATCTCCCGGAATTTCCATGTGGTATCAACATGCAGTAACGGAAAAGGCAGCTTCCCAGGGTAGAAGGCCTTCAGGGCAAGGTGCAGCATCACGGCAGAATCTTTGCCGATGGAATAGAGCATGACCGGGTTGTCGAACTCGGCCGCCACTTCCCGGATTATGTGGATGCTTTCGGCTTCCAGCTGTTTGAGATGAGTGAGGTTGTATGTGGTCATGGTCATCCATTGCCGCAGGGGCTGTGTGATGGCTGTAAATCGGTTGACCAACTATATCAGGCGGCGGCAGGGTATAAGAAGATTTCTGGTAAGAATTTTAAGTTCTAATAATATGGCGCCGAACTCATCGTGCCGGGGACTCCGGGCGTGCTGAGCCGGTGTCGGTGGTTTCAGTGGGTGTCGTAATTCGCTGTTCGGGCGTCAGACAGCAGTTTGGCGACATAGCGGTCGATGTAATCGAACCCGTTGCCCTCAAATTCACTGAACTGGATGCCGATCTGGAACTCATTTCTGGAGATACGACGCATGTGCACAATATTGCCATCTGCAAGCACAGTGACTGGTTGCGTTGGGAGCACCGGCACTGTGAAGCGGGTTTTCACGCCAATCCAGTGACCGGGGGCCGGCGCACGCATGCCGGGAATGAGCTGTTGAACAACGTCCTGATCACAGGAGATCATAACACCGGCACGTGACAGGTTAGAGACCTTGCACGTCAGGCAGCAGCCGTCGCTTTTCTCAACAGTAATCTCGGTCGACACATCGACTCGCTGCTGATTTCTGAGATTCTGTTTAGCTGGTGCAGGTTTCATTTTAATTTTTCTGGCGCGAGTAGTATCGAACGACGTTGCCTTTCCCATAATTGCCTTCCAGAAGAACGCTTAAGCGCTTGAAATTGTAGCTGCTTAAAAAGTGATCAGCAAGGTAAGTGCGTATATTGTTGCAGCTTTATTAAAACTTTCTGAACACAGCGTCACATTTTGGTGCGTCATTTCGCGTTTTTACGTGTTTTTTGGTGGCATATGTGGGAAGTGCAGAGCTGCAGATGATATCCCAGTGAGTTAAAATCGCCGCCTACACACATTTGGAGCCAGGCTCCGGGATTCCTGCGGAACTTTATGACCGAGAAAATACAAGACACTGCTCAGGGCGGAAAAGTTGGCTTTATCAGCCTGGGGTGCCCCAAAGCACTGGTAGACTCAGAGCGTATCCTGACTCAATTGCGGCTGGATGGTTACGAGGTCGTGCCCACCTACAACGATGCCGACATTGTGGTGGTGAACACCTGTGGTTTTATCGATGCGGCCAAGCAGGAATCACTGGATGCCATCGGAGAAGCCATCAGCGAAAACGGCAAGGTGATTGTGACCGGTTGTATGGGTGTGGAAGCGGAGAAGATTCGCGAGACCCATCCCGGTGTGCTGGCGGTCTCTGGTCCTCAGGCCTATGAAGAAGTTGTGGGAGCGGTACACCAGTATGTACCGCCGAAGAAAGACCACGACCCATTCGTGGATTTGGTGCCTCCCCAGGGCATCAAGCTTACGCCAAGGCACTATGCCTACCTGAAGATATCCGAAGGCTGTAACCACAGCTGTACCTTCTGCATCATCCCGGACATGCGCGGCAAACTGGTTAGTCGCCCGATTGGTGATGTGATGGATGAGGCCAAACGTTTGGTGGATGCAGGTGTTAAAGAGCTGCTGGTGATTTCCCAGGACACCTCCGCCTACGGTGTGGATATCAAATACCGAACCGGTTTCTGGCAGGGTCGCCCGGTGAAAACGAAGATGCAGTCCCTGTGTGAGGCTCTGGGTGAAATGGGCGTATGGGTTCGCTTGCACTACGTCTATCCGTACCCCCATGTAGACGACATCATCCCGCTGATGGCCGAAGGCAAGATCCTGCCGTACCTGGACATCCCGTTCCAGCACGCCAGCCCGAAAGTACTCAAGGCCATGAAACGCCCGGCCCACGACAGCAAGACTCTGGAGCGCATCAAGAAGTGGCGCGAAATCTGCCCGGAACTGACCATTCGCTCGACCTTTATTGTCGGCTTCCCGGGTGAAACCGAGGAAGATTTCCAGTACTTGCTGGATTGGCTGGATGAGGCGCAATTGGACCGCGTGGGTGCGTTTACCTACAGCCCGGTTGAGGGCGCCAGGGCCAATGAGCTGGAGGGTGCTGTGCCGGAAGAGGTCAAGGAAGAGCGGCTGGCCCGCTTTATGGCGAAGCAGGCGGAGATTTCAGCTGCCCGATTGCAGGCCAAAATCGGCAAGACGATTGATGTGCTCATCGATGAGGTTGATGAGGAAGGTGCGATAGGTCGCTCCAAGGCGGATGCGCCGGAGATTGATGGCATGGTTTACCTGAACGACGAAACCGATTTGGTTCCCGGTCAGATTGTGCAGGCTGTTGTGGAGCACGCTGACGAGCATGATCTTTGGGCTCGCTTGGTCTAACTTTTGTCGCGGTTTTTGGGCTTCGGCCCCAGCCTGCTGGATGTTGGTGGCTGGGGCTTGGCGGGGGACTTCTCCCAAAAAACGCCCGTGAATACGTCCCTGTAGGGCTTCGTCGCGCCTTCCCTGGCGCTCCAGATTTTTGGGAGAAGTCCCCCGCCAAGCCCTCGATCAAACATGCGGTGGGGTAGTCATAAAAAACCGGCTTCGGTCTTAAGCACTGTTTCGGTACAGAATGTCGGGAACGATTGTGCCGCCAATCTATTCGCGTGGTTTTAACGGACTATTGCTGAAAGGTTTGGCTGGGTGGGTTTGGGGCCCCTTCCCAAAAATCTCGGAGGCCATGGATGGCCGGAGCGAAGCGCCACATGGATGTGCCGCAAGGAGCGTTTTTTGGGAAGGGGCCCCAAACTCAACAGGCTAGGGCCGAAACAAAAGCGGCCCACACCAAAGCCAAAACTTAACCACCAAGCTTGCGAACGAGAATCTCGTTGAACAGCTTGGGGTTGCCTTGGCCCTTGGAGGCTTTCATCAAAGGCCCCATGAAGCCACCGAGCATCTTCTTGCGCTTCTTAGGATCTTCCTCGCCCTGATATTGGGCCACCTGATCCGGCATGCCGGCCAGTACCTCGTCGACCATGGCTTCCAGGGCGCCCGTGTCGGAGACCTGCTTCAGCCCCTTGGCGTCGATGATCGCATCTACGTCATCGTTCTCACCTGACCACAAGGCTTCAAAGACCTTCTTCGCGCCTGCTGAAGAAACCGTGTTATCCGCAATGCGGGTGACCAGTGCGCCCAATTGTGCGCCTGAAATCGGAGCTTCGGCTACGGATTTCTCGTCGGCATTCAGGCGGGCGGAGAATTCGCCCTGAATCCAGTTGGCGGCCAGCTTGGCGTCTTTGCCGTGCTCCACGGTTTCTTCGAAGAACGCCGACAGCTTGGCGTCGCCAGACAGCACGCCGGCGTCGTAGTCGTTCAGGCCGTATTGCTCCTTGAAGCGCGCCTTGCGGGCGTCCGGCAGTTCCGGCAGGCGGGCGCGGGCGTCTTCGATGAAGGCGTCGTCGATTTCCACCGGCAACAGGTCAGGACAGGGGAAGTAGCGGTAGTCGTTGGCTTCTTCCTTGGTGCGCATGGACCGGGACTCGTCCCGGTCGCCGTTGTACAGGCGGGTTTCCTGCACAATGCGGCCGCCATCCTCCAGGATATCCATCTGCCTTTCTACTTCATGGGCGATGGCCTGTTCCATGAACCGGAAGGAGTTCAGGTTCTTGGTTTCCGTGCGGGTGCCGAGTTCCTCGGAGCCTTTCGGCTTCAGGGAGATGTTCACATCAAAGCGCATGGAGCCCTGAGACATATCGCCATCACAGATCCCCAGCGAGGTCACCAGGCTATGCAGCTTCTTGGCGAAGGCTACGGCTTCGTCGGCGCTGTTCATGTCCGGTTCCGTCACCACCTCGATCAGCGGCGTGCCGGCCCGGTTCAGGTCAATGCCGGACATGCCGTGGTAGTCTTCGTGCAGGGATTTACCGGCGTCTTCTTCCAGGTGCGCGTGGTGAATGCGTACCCGTTTGGTGCTTCCGTCGGCCAGGTCGATGTCCACGTAGCCTGGGCCGACAATCGGCTGGGCCAGCTGGGTGGTCTGGTAGCCCTTGGGCAGGTCCGGGTAGAAGTAGTTTTTGCGCTCGAAGACCGAGCGGCGGCCGATTTCCGCGTTGGTGGCCAGGCCGAACATCACCGCATAACGGAAGGCCTGCTCATTGGGTACCGGCAGGGTACCGGGCATGGCCAGGTCAACGGCGTTGGCCTGGGTGTTGGGCTCGGCACCGTAGGCGGTGCTGGAGCCGGAGAAAATCTTGGTCTGGGTGGCGAGCTGAACGTGAATTTCCAGCCCGATCACGATATCCCACTGCATGCGTTCGTCTCCTAATCCGGGCTTATTGGGGTTCACGCTGGTGCCAGTCGGTCACCTGCTGGAATTGGTGGGCAGCGTTCAGCAAACGGGCCTCGGAGAAGTAATCCCCGATAATCTGCAGCCCGACCGGCAAGCCGTCGACAAACCCTGCCGGCACCGACATGGCCGGAATGCCCGCCAGGTTGATGGCGATGGTGAACACGTCTTCCAGGTACATGGACACCGGGTCGGTGTTTTTCTCGCCCTGCCTGAACGCAGGTGTCGGAGACACTGGGCTCATCAGCACGTCCACTTCCTTGAACGCATTGATGAAATCCTGCTGGATCAGACGGCGAACCTTCTGGGCCTTCAAGTAATAGGCATCAAAGTAACCAGCGGACAGGGCGTAGGTTCCCACCAGAATCCGGCGCTTAACCTCATTCCCGAATCCTTCCGCCCGGGTGCGGGTGTACATATCCATCAGGTCTTTCGGATCGTCGCAGCGGTAGCCATAACGTACACCGTCAAACCGGGACAGGTTGGCCGAAGCCTCCGCCGGGGCGATTACGTAATAGGCCGCGATGGCCAGCTTCGCGTTCGGCAGGGATACTTCCTTTACCGTGGCGCCCAGCTTTTCATACTCGCGAATCGCGTTGCGAACCTGCTCTTCCATGGCCGGAGACAGCTGGTCGCTGAAGTATTCCTTCGGCAGGCCAATCTTCAGGCCTTTCAGCGGCTCGTTCAGGGTGGCGGTGTAATCCGGTACGTCCCGGTCGATGCAGGTGGAATCCCTGGGATCATGGCCGGCCATCACATTCATCATCAACGCCGCATCTTCCGCCGTACGCGCCATCGGCCCGCCCTGGTCCAGAGACGAGGCAAAGGCAATCATCCCGTACCGGGATACCCGCCCGTAAGTCGGCTTCAGCCCGGTAATGCCGCACAGCGCTGCCGGCTGGCGAATAGAGCCGCCAGTATCCGTACCTGTCGCCGCCGGCACCAGCCGCGCAGCTACGGCTGCGGCGGAACCGCCGGAAGAACCTCCCGGCACCCGCTTGTCGCCGCTGGCCAGCCCCCAGGGGTTGGTCACTGCACCATAGAAGCTGGACTCGTTGGAAGACCCCATGGCGAACTCATCCATATTGGTCTTGCCCAGACAAACCGCGCCGGCCGCCTTGAAGTTTGCTGTCACCGTGGCGTCGTAAGGCGGCACAAAATTCTCCAGCATCCTGGAGCCGCAGGTAGTGCGAATGCCGTTGGTGCAGAAGATATCCTTGTGAGCAAAGGGCACCCCGGTCCACACCGTGGCCTTACCCGCCGCCCGCATCTCATCCGCCGCTTTCGCCTCGGCCAATGCGTGCTCTTCGGAGATGGTAATAAAGCTGTTGTACTTGCCGTCTTCCTGTTTCAGACGGTCTAGGAACTGTTGAGTCAGCTCCACACTGGAAATCTTGCCGCTCTCCAGTTCCCTGGAAAGTTCTGCTACGGATTTGTTATGCATCATCAATCCCGAAATATGTGATCGTCAGACAACCTGCCGGTTACTAAGCTATTTCAGTTGCCTCAAGGCTCACTCAATGACCTTGGGGACCAGGTACAACCCATCCTCGGTCGCCGGCGCAATCGCCTGAAACGCCTCCCGCTGATTGGTTTCGGTAACCACATCCGGCCGCAGCTTCTGTACGGCATCCAGTGGATGCGCCATCGGCTCCACGGAATCGGTATCCGCTGCACTCAACTGATCCACCAGATCCAGAATATTGCCCAGATCCTTCTCCAGAGCCGAAACCTGCTCGCCGTCCACCTTGATGCGGGCGAGCACGGCAACTTTCTCGATGTCCTCGCGGGAAATGCTCACGTTGCCTCCATTAAAGCGTGTGTGAAAACAATTTAATACTAAAGAGCCCGAACGACTCTAACTGGCTGATTTTGGCGCTTTTCAGCTGTCCGGGGATGCCTTGGGGAGGGGCTTTCCAAAAATCTGCGGAGCCATGGATGGCGGAGCCGAAGCGCCACAGGGATGTGCCAAAGGAGCGTTTTTTGGAAAGCCCCTCCCCAAGGCATCCTTGCACCCAGAGAAAACAAGCCCGACATATTAGCAGAATCACAACCAAGATTGGCCCCGAAACAGTACCGAAAATGTGAGAATGGTAAGCCGAGAGCCCTGATGTTGCCTTGCCTGAGAATGGCCTCACTGCTAAAGTTGCGTGATTCTTCTACATCCGCAACCGCAACTCTCAGGTTGAAACAACACGAATGTTAATCAAAAGACTCCGAGGCATCTTCTCAAGCGACCTGTCCATCGACCTGGGCACCGCCAACACCCTAATCTACGTGCGTGAACGCGGAATCGTACTCAACGAACCCTCCGTTGTTGCCATCCGCACCAGCGGCTCCCAGAAAATGGTGGCAGCTGTGGGTTCCGAAGCCAAGCGCATGCTCGGCCGTACCCCCGGCAACATAACCGCTATCCGCCCAATGAAAGACGGTGTGATTGCGGATTTCGTTGTCACCGAGAAAATGCTCCAGCACTTCATTCATAAAGTGCACGAAAACAGTTTCATTACTCCCAGCCCCCGCGTATTGGTGTGCGTGCCAAGCAAGTCCACACAGGTGGAGCGCAAAGCCATCCGTGAGTCTGCCCTGGGCGCGGGTGCCCGTGAAGTGTTCCTGATTGAAGAGCCCATGGCCGCTGCCATCGGTGCAGGCCTGCCGGTTGAAGAAGCCAGCGGTTCCATGATTGTTGATATCGGTGGTGGTACCACGGAAATCGCCATTATCTCTCTGAACGGCATCGTTTACGCTGAATCTGTGAGGGTTGGCGGCGACAAGTTCGACGAGGCCATCGTTACCTACGTGCGTCGCAACTATGGCAGCCTGATTGGTGATTCCACCGCCGAGCGGATCAAACATGAAATCGGCTGTGCCTATGAAGGCCTGGATATCCGCGAGATTGATGTGCGTGGTCGCAACCTGGCAGAAGGCGTGCCCCGTGCGTTCACCCTGAACAGCGAAGAGATTCTCGACGCATTGCAGGAATCACTCGCCCAGATCGTGCAAACCGTTAAAAGTGCGCTTGAGCAGTCTCCGCCTGAGCTGGCGTCTGATATCGCTGAGCGAGGAATCGTGCTCACCGGTGGTGGTGCACTTCTGCGAGGCCTCGACAAACTTATCAGTGAAGAAACCGGTCTGCCGGTGATCATCGCCGAAGACCCCCTGACCTGTGTTGCCCGTGGTGGCGGCAAGGCGCTGGAAGTCATTGATCGCGGTGGCATCGGAATGTTCTCCCAGGAGGGTTAATCCCGTGGGAGGGCTAAGCCATTAAAACCATCTTTGTCCAGGGGCCGGTACCCGGCTTCAGACTCTTTCTTGTGATTCTGGTATCGGCAGCGTTGATCGCTGCCGATGCCCGTTTTGACAAGCTCACACCTGTTCGCAGTACCCTCGCCACCGGCCTGGCTCCGGTGTACTGGCTGGGTAACGCCCCCTACCGATTTAGTGACTGGTTCTCCGGGCTCTTTGTCAGCCGTGAAGACCTCCAGGGTGAAAACGAAGAACTCAAGGCCCGAATGCTGATACTCGAGCGGCGCGCGCTGAAATATGCGGCGTTGGCGTCAGAGAATAACGAGTTGCGCCGGCTGCTTAACTCCTCTGAAGTGTTGGATGACCGGGTGATCGTGGGCGAAGTGGTGGGTGTCTCGCCCGATCCGTTTTCCCACGAGATCATCATCAACAAAGGCCATAGCGACGGTGTGACCACCGGGCAGGCTGTACTGGATGCCGAAGGTCTGGTGGGGCAGATAGTGCAGACCAGCCAGTTCACCTCCCGGGTGTTGCTGGTGTCGGACAGCAGCCATGCGGTGCCCGTCGAAGTGGTCAGAAATGGCTTGCGTTCGGTGTTATTGGGCAATGGTGAAGTCAATCAGCTGGATCTGGTGCATGTGCCGGATACTGCCGATATACGGGAAGGCGATACCCTGGTCAGCTCCGGCCTTGGTGGCCGTTTTCCCCGGGGCTATCCGGTGGCTGAGGTCAGTCAGATCACCAAGGAACCAGGGGAACCCTTCGTGACGATTCGGGCCAGGCCCATGGCCAGACTGAACCAGAGCCGGCTTGTGCTGGTGGTGTTTCAGCCTGAGTCCCGGGAGCGCCGCGAGTCTGCGGAACCGCAGACCACGGAAGAGGAGGCCAACTGATGCTGTCGGTCATTAGCTACCCACTGTTTTTCGTGACCGTTGTGCTTGCGCTGGTGTTGAGTATATCCCTGTTCCCGGTAGGCTGGTTTGAATTCCGCCCGGAATGGCTGGGTTTGGTGGTTTTTTACTGGACCTTCCGTGCACCGGCGCAGTTTGGGATCCTGATGGCCTGGTGTCTCGGGCTATTACTGGATGTGCTTGAGGCCACCCCCCTGGGCACCAACGCGCTGGGTATGGCACTCATTGCTTTCCTGGTGCTGACTATCCATCAGCGCCTGAGAATGTACCCGCTACCGCAACAATGCCTTATGGTCTTCCTGTTGTTGGGCATCAACCAGATGTTGGTGCACTTCATCAAACAACTGCTGGGCGCCGATATGGCAGGGTTCAGTTACCTGTGGCCGGCATTAACCAGTGCGGTCGCCTGGCCCTTTGTCAGTGGCCTGCTGGATCGCCTGAACCGGAAGCTGGGCTAGTACCATGAAGACACTGATTCTTGCATCTGCCTCTCCTCGCCGGGCTGAGCTGTTACAGCAAATCGGGCTGACGTTCCGGGTGCAGCCCGCGGATATTGATGAAACCGTGGCCGAGGGAGAGTCGGCGGAGCATTATGTGGAACGCCTGGCCCGTGAGAAAGCGCTAAGAGTGGCCGGCGAGAATCCCGACGCAGTGGTTCTGGGCTCGGATACCTCAGTGGTCTTGCAAGGTGAGATTCTGGGGAAACCGGTCGATGCGGCGGAGGCAAAAGCCACACTGGTCCGGTTGTCTGGCCAGCAGCACCAGGTGATGACGGCGGTGGCGCTGGCGCGGGGAGAGGTCTGCCAATCGCACCTGTCGGTCACCAACGTGACCTTTCGAAGCCTGTCCGAGGCCGAGATCCGGGCCTATGTTGATAGTGGCGAGCCCATGGATAAGGCCGGTAGCTACGGCATTCAGGGCCTGGGTGGTATCTTTGTCCAGGAATTGCAGGGCAGCTATAGCGCGGTGGTGGGTTTGCCCCTCCTGGAAACCGCCGGGTTGCTGGCAGAGGCCGGTTTTCCGGTCTGGCAGAACTGGCCGAGTTGTAAGGAGAGCCAAACATGAGCGAAGAAATTCTCATCAACGTTACGCCGGTGGAAACCCGGGTGGCGTTGGTCGAAAACGGCATGCTTCAGGAAGCTTACATCGAGCGGACCAGCCGCAAGGGTATTGTTGGCAATATCTACAAGGGCAAGGTGGTTCGTGTGTTGCCGGGCATGGAAGCGGCGTTTGTGGATATTGGCCTGGAGCGGGCCGCGTTCATACACGCCTCGGATGTTGCCTGCAGTCAGTCCGGGCCGGAGGAGCCTTCGGATGGCCCGAAAACCGTGCCGGATATCCGCACCCTGTTGCGTGAGGGGCAATCGCTGGTAGTTCAGGTCACCAAGGACCCCATTGGCACCAAGGGAGCCAGGTTGACGACCCAACTGTCTATTCCTTCCCGATACCTGGTATTTATGCCGGGGGTCAGCCATATTGGTATTTCCCAGCGGATTGAGGACGACAACGAGCGCACCCGGCTGAAGACCCTGATTGAAGAGGCGGCTGAAAAGAGCGACGACGTCCAAGGTGGCTATATCATCCGCACGGCAGCGGAAGCGGCGGCGGCTGAAGACCTGATCGCCGATATGGCCTACCTGCATCGGCTTAGCCAATCCATACAGGATCGGATTGGTAGCGCGCCCGCACCGTCCGTGGTCTACCAGGACCTGCCATTGTTCATTCGCACCATTCGGGATCTAATCCGGCCGCAAACAGAAAAAGTGCGCATCGACAGCCGGGAAAGCTACCAGCGGGTAATAGAGTTTGTGCAAGAGTTCGTCACGGAATTCGCCGACAAGGTTGAATACTATCCCGGTGAGCGGCCGATTTTTGATCTGTATTCGGTCGAGGACGAGATCCAGAAGGCACTTAGCCGCAAGGTACAGCTGAAATCCGGTGGTTACGTCATCATCGACCAGACCGAAGCGATGACCACCATTGATATCAATACCGGTGCGTTTGTCGGCCACCGGAATCTGGAAGAGACCATCTTCAAGACCAACCTGGAGGCCGCCCGTGCTATCAGCCGGCAGCTGAGGCTCAGAAACCTCGGTGGCATCATCATCATAGACTTTATCGATATGGACGACCCGGAGCACCAGCGCCAGGTACACAGGATGCTGGAGAAGATGCTCGAGCGGGATCATGCCAAAACCAAGATCACCGGTGTCTCGGAACTTGGCCTGGTGGAGATGACCCGAAAACGCACCACAGAAAGCCTTGGGCAGGTGCTGTGCGAGCCTTGCCCGATCTGCGATGGACGGGGCTTCCTGAAAACGGCAGAGACCGTTTGCTATGAGATTTTCCGCGAGATTCTCCGGGTGAACCGAGCCTATGAAGCGGAGAACTATCTGGTGATGGCATCACAGAAAGTGGTTGATCGACTGCTCGACGAGGAATCCGACAATGTCGCAGACCTCGAGACCTTTATCAGTAAGACCATACGCTTCCAGGTAGAGCCCTTCTACAGTCAGGAACAGTACGATGTGGTCCTGCTCTGACGCCCGCTGAACAGGGCTGTCGAAGGAGTATCGATTACGATGCAAGGCCGTGAACAGGAGCAAGCTCAGCAGCAACGCCGGGGCGCCGGCAAGCTGGCGCAGTTACTTGAGCACCTGGCAAACGGAGTCTGGTGGTTTATCTTCGCCGTGCTGGTGGTGTTTGCCCTGTACGTTGGATTGGGGCGGCAGCTGACCAATAATATCGACCGTTTCACCGGCGAGCTTTCTGAGCAACTCTCCGATCGCACCGGGCTGGATGTCCGGATTGGTCGTCTTTCCTCACGCTGGCACTGGCTTGACCCGGCAGTAACCGCTACTGATCTGACCGTTCACCACCCGGAAACCGGCCAAGCCATTGCCGAGCTTGAGCACTTGCGTCTGCGTCTGGATTTTCTGTCGTCGGTACTGCGATTTCGTTTGGTGTTCGAGGACTTTGAGGCCGATGGCTTAACCCTGAGCCTGGCCCGGCAGTCCGGCCTGGACCTGCTCGAGCCGCCGGATGAGCTCACCGACCTGACCCGCCCCGGTGGCCAGGACCTGCAAACCTGGCTCAGGCTGGCCGGGCGCTGGCTTTCTGATCCGCGGCTGACCATGACCCGGATCAGCCTTGGCATTGATGATGGTTCAGGCAATACCCGGCATTTCGATATTCCCCAGCTGGACCTGGTCTACCGCCGTGGTTTGTTTCAGGCCTCGGGCAGGGCCATGCAGCCAGGAACCACCACCCAGCTCGCCAGTTTTGCCCTTGTGGGGCAGCACTTTTTCCGGGGCGAGTTTACCGGCCAGTTGTATGTGGATGTCGATTCCGGGCGCTTGTTTGATGGTCTGGTGGACGATCTGAGTTGGCGCGGTCTTCGTGTAGAGGGGGCTGATCTGGGCGGTCGTGCCTGGCTGACCTTTGAAAGCGGTGAGCTGCAGCAGGTTCAGGGGATGGTGCAAACGCCCTATTTACAGCTCGGGGTCAATATGGAGTCGCTGGCTCCGCTGGAGAGTATCCAGGCCCGTTTTGGCTGGCGCCGGGATGGTCCGTTACAGCTCCAGCAACTACAGTGGCAGTGGCTGGACCACGATGTCCAACCCTTTGGATTGCGCCTTGAGCCCGATTCCGGAGGTAATATCCTGATTGCCGATGGCGTGCCACTGGCGCCGATCCGGCGGCTTGTGCAGAACCTTCCCCTGCTTCCGGCCGTGGCCAATCATGCGCTGGAGCAATACCGGCCATCCGGCTACCTTGACGACGTGATCCTGACGCTGCCGGACGATCCGGCCGGTTTCCAGCTGTCCGGTCGATTGCGGCAGGTGTCGGTTGAGGCGGCGCAAGGGGCGCCGGCCGCCCGTGGGCTTGATGGCCATATCCTGATGACGGCCCGTTCGGGCCATGTAACCCTCGATACCACCGGGCCCGCCTACCTGGGTTTCCCAAAACTCTATGATGCTGGCTGGCCGCTGGATTCGATGGCTGGCACCGTATCCTGGGAGCTGGCCGGCCCGATAACCCGTGTATTTGCCGACGATCTGCGATTTACCTACGCCGACCGTACAACACTCACCGGTGCGTTTGATTTAAGGCTGGATCGGTTTGGCGAAGACAACCTGGGCTTGCGCGTTGGCGTTGAGAACGGCGATGCGTCCATGCTCGCAGATTTTGTCCCGGCCAAAGTGGTGGACCCGGGGCTCTATCAGTGGTTAACCACCGCCATTATCGAAGCCGATATCACCGCCGGTGAGTATTACGGTCACGGCCGGATCGATTCCGAGGCACCCCGGGGATCGTTTGTCTCATCCATGTGGTACGAGTTCGACCGTGGTGTTGTCCGTTACGACGAACGTTGGCCGGAAGTGCAGAGCGCCCGTGGCCGGGTTGAGGTTCAGAATGCAGACACTCTGGTCACTCTGGAACATTCATTGACAGGCGGGCTGGAACTGCGCTCGGGCGTCGTAAGGGTTGTGCCGGGAGATGGCGAGGGGCCGACTCGCGTAAGGGTTGATGCACAAGCCGATGTGCCAGGTGAGAGCGTGCCGTTCTGGATGACCGAGACACCGCTTGGCGACATGGCCGGAATGGCCGCCACAGAGCTGGATTATCAGGGGCTCTACCGGTTAGCCCTGAATATTGATCTGCCACTGGGGGCTGGTGAGCAGACAGCGGTGAACGCGCGGGTGGCAACCTCCGGAGCCAGGATCTCCTACCCGGCAGCGGGATTGGTCTGGGCAGGAATTGAGGGCGAGGTCCGCTACGATACCCGTCGGGGATTTTCCGGAGAGCCTCTTCTGGCGGAGTTCTTCGGGCAACCGGTGACTGTTGAGTTTGAACAATCAGAACAGGGCCCGGCAGGTAAGGGCGCAGCCTTGTCTATTCGCCAGACCGGCCGGGTTCCATTGCCGTCGTTTTTGCATCAGTTCGGGTTGCCGGAGGGCTCCGCACTCGGGATGTCGGGTAGCCTGGATTATTCGGCACAGCTGAGCGTGTCGGATGAGCGCGCTTCCCGGATAACGGTATCCTCCGATTTTCAAGGCCTGGCACTGGACTGGCCGCAGCCTCTGGGTAAGGGAGAGTCGGATCAGGCCCGGTTGCAGGCATTGATAGACCCTACGGAAAATGAGGGTGTCCGTGTGACGGGGGACTGGCAGGACCGGTTGGCCTTTGATCTGCTGTGGAAATCGTCGGGCTTTGAGCTGGGACTCAGTGAACTGAACCTGGCGGGGCACAGTCTCAGGAATATCCAGATCGATGCCCTGGATCTGGGAGATCGTTGGGTGTTCAACACGGAATCTGATCGGGTTCAGGGCAGGGTGATGGTGCCCACGCAGGGAACGATTGAAGCCGATCTGCAACGACTCAGTCTGATGCGCTCAGATACCGGGGGTGAAGACCAGGAGGACCGGCAGATATTGACCCTGGAGGAACAACTGGAAGCGTTTCGAGCTCTGGACGTGGGGAGCTGGCCCGATATTGATGTGACCATCGCGGACCTCAGGCTGGGCGATGAGTCTGCCGGCCGCTGGCAGTTCGCCATGCGGCCGCAGCCGTTCCGCCTGAACATCGAGGAAATTGAAGGGCAATTGGAGACGCTGGCGCTCACTGGCAGAATGAGTTGGAGTGTGGTTGATGATCGCGAAACCAGCCGATTTGTCGGAACCCTCTCAGGCGGCCGCCTCCGGGAACTGGAGGCGCTGACCGGTGCGCCGATTCCAATGAATAATGAGCAGACCCAGGTTGACCTGGATCTGGACTGGCCCGGCCGACCGGATGAATTTGCCCTGAAGCAGCTCAGTGGCCAGGTCAGTGTCCGCCTGGATGACGGCGTCATTTTGGAGCAAAGTGGCTCAGCCCAGTTGTTCAGAATTTTCAACCTGCTCAACACCGACACGCTCTGGCGCCGGCTGCGCCTGGACTTCTCGGATCTTTATGAGCGGGGTATTGCGTTTGACGCCATTTCCGGCAAGGCTGTCATCGTAAACGGTCTGGTTACCCTCGACCCAGAACTGCAACTGGTGGGGCCTTCCGGGGCTTTCAAGATGAGTGGATCCACCAATATGGCCGATGAGAGCCTGGATATGCGGTTGGTGCTGGTGCTTCCGGTTACCCAGAACCTGCCCCTGGCTGCCATACTGATGGGAGCGAGCGCCCCCATTGGCGGCGCACTCTTTGTTCTGGACAAAATTCTGGGTGACCCATTAAGCAAGTTGACCAGCGCCACTTACAGTGTCACCGGTAGCTGGAGCGAGCCCAAAGTGGAGCTACGTCGGGTTTTCGATACGGGTGAGTAGAGGAGTCGGAGCATGACCCAAGTTGCAGCGATTCAGATGGTCAGCAGTCACAACCTGGCCGGTAACCTGGCCGAGGCCGAGGCGCTGTTGCGTGATGCTGCCGCCCAAGGCGCGAAAGTGGCAGTATTACCTGAGAATTTTGCGGTTCTGGCCACCGCTCAGATGCGGGAGTGTGGTCGGCAGGAAAGTGGCGGTGAATCGGTGATCCGGCGCTTTCTTTCAGAACAGGCCGAGAGGCTGGGGCTATGGATTGTAGGTGGTTCCATGCCCCTGGCAACACGACCCGATGGTTCTGATGTTCCCGACAGGGTGCGTGCAAGCTGCATTGTTTACAACGATCAGGGCGAGGAAGTTGCCCGTTACGACAAAATTCACCTGTTTGACGCCATGGTCGAGGATTCCCATGGCCAATACCGGGAGTCGGATACCTTCGAGCCAGGTGACAGGGTGGTTACCGTGGACACTCCCGCCGGCCGGCTGGGGATGGCAGTGTGCTACGACTTGCGGTTTCCTGAACTGTTCAGGGCGCTGCGGGAACAGGGTGCCGAGTGGGTGTGCCTGCCCAGCGCCTTTACCTGGCAAACTGGAGACGCCCATTGGCACCCACTGATTCGAGCCAGGGCCATCGAGAACCAGGTTTGGGTGGTTGCCCCCGGCCAGGGGGGGCAAAACAGTGAGCGCCGCAAGACTTATGGCCACAGTTTGATCTGTGACCCCTGGGGCAGGGTGGTAACGGAACTGGATGAGGGCCCTGGCCTGGTTGTGGCAGACCTGGACATGGAAAAACTGAACCAGGTTCGGGCCAGAATGCCGGTCTGGGAGCACCGCCGCCTTTAACGTAGAACTCCGGTCAGCCGTTTGCTTTACTGCTCTGCGTCATCAATCCACTCCCGGAGGGCCCGGAACAGTTTACGGGCCTGGCCGGTGTTTTTCTGTTTCTCCACTTCCTTGCGGGCATTGCGAACCAGGTTGCGCAGGTGCTGCACGTCTGCCGCCGGGCAATAATCGATAAACTCCCCCACCACCTTGTCGCCTTCGGAGATCATCCTGTCGCGCCAGCGCTCGGCCAGGTGATGCCGGCGGGTGTGCTCCTCACTGCCGGCATTGAATGCACCAATGGCACGAGCCAGTGCCTCCGGATCATCCTCCTGGCGGATGATCTTGCCAATGTATTGCAAATGTCTGCGGCGTGCTTCGCGCTGATTAATGCGCCGTGATTCCACGATGGCAGCCTTCAGGGTGTCGCTGATGTCCAGTGACGCCAATTGCTCGTCATTGAGATCCAGCATCTGTTTACCCAGGTCCTGGAGCGCATGCATTTCCCGCTTGATCTGGGATTTGCTCGGGCCGAAATCTTCCTCGAGCTCCTCGTGGTGCGGGTGGTTGTCGGATTGACTCATGGTTGGCTCCTCAAGCGTAAAAATAGGTGGCGAGCCCCAGGAAGGAAAGGAAGCCCACGACGTCTGTGGTGGTGAGCAGGATCACGCCCCCGGCCAGTGCCGGGTCTATATTCAGTCGTTTCAGTGTTAACGGCAGCAGGGTGCCGACGATTGAGGCGATGGTCAGGTTGATGACCAGCGCCATGGCAATCACCAGGCCAATGGTCGGGTCTCTGAACCACACCATGGCCGCCGCGGACACCACCAGGGCAAACAGAAACCCGTTCAGCGTTGTTGCCAGAAATTCCCGGTTCAGCAGCCATTTCACGTTGTCATTGCTGACCTGGCCCACTGCCATGCCACGAATCATCAGCGTCAGCGTCTGGCTGCCGGCGATGCCGCCCATGCTGGCGACGATTGGCATCAGTACGGCCAGGGCGACCACCTGTTGAATGGTTTCCTCAAACATACCGATCACAGAGGCTGAGGTAAAAGCGGTCACTACGTTGATTCCGAGCCAGACGGCTCGCCGGCGCGTGGTTTTGAGCACTGGTGCGAACGTGTCTTCGTCTTCGTCCAGACCGGCCATACTCATCAGCGAGTGATCCGCATCTTCCCGGATAACGTCGACCACGTCATCGATGGTGATCCGGCCCAGGAGCTTGTTGTCGTCACCCACCACCGGAGCAGAAATCAGGTCGTAGCGCTCGAAGAGGGTGGCGACCTTGGTGTCGGACAGTGTCACCGGAATCGGCTCGATGTCAGTGTCCATCACCTCACGAACCGTGGATGCGGGGTTGGATACCAGCATTCGGGTGATGGGCAGCATGCCAATGAATTCGTCCCGCCGGCTGACTACAATCAGGCTGTCGGTCATGGGGGGAAGGTTGCGGTGGCGGCGCAGGTACCGCAGTACCACGTCAATACTGATATCCGGGCGCACCGTAATGGTGTCCGTATTCATCAGGCCGCCGGCAGTGTCCTCGGGGTAGGAGAGTACTTCCTCTACCCGCTGCCGGTCTTGCTCGTCCATGGTGTCCAGGACCTCCTGGATCACCGTGTCTGGCAGCTGCTGGAGCAGGTCGGCCAGGTCGTCGGATTCAAAATCCTCAATGATATCTGCAAGTTCCTGGGCGTTCAGCTGGCTCAGGAAGTAGGCGCGGATGTCGTCACCGAGATATTGGAGTACTTCCCCTTCCAGTTGTTTATCGACCAGGTTCCACAGCAGGGCGCGTTGGCGGGGAGGGGAAGATTCCAGCAGGTGGGCTATATCGCTGGGGCTCAGGCCGCCATTGAGGATGCGGGCAACCTGCTTGAGCGCACCACTGTCCAGGGCCTCACTGAGGGAGCGAAGGCGCTGGCGGGCCTGACTTTTTTCCAGAATATCGGTCATGAAACCACCTGCGATCAGAAAACTGTCGCATTATAGCGGAGTTAGCGGCCTCAGGTGAGAAAGGATTGTAGGTGAATGACGAACCAGGGTGTGCTCAACCCCCCTCGCCGAAATAATCACCGATCAGTTCTACGAGTGCCTCGATGGCTTCCTGCTCATCAGGGCCATCGGCGACCAGTTCAATATCAGTGCCCTGGCTGGCAGCCAGCATCATCACCTGCATGATGTTCTTGGCATCCACGTCCCGGCCCTTGCCGCGGATTCGTACCTGGCTGTCAAAGCCGGAGGCGGTGGCCACAAGCTTGGCGGTGGCGCGGGCATGCAAGCCCAGTTTATTGATGATGGTGACGGGGCGGCAGATCATGTTGGATCAGATCTCCCCTCGGGCCTGGAGATGGGGAAGTTCAGTATGACGAACCTGCACGTTGTTGTATCGGGTGCGGAAGTGCTGGCCCAGTTGCTCGCAGACATAGACGGAACGGTGCTGGCCACCGGTACAGCCAATAGAAATGGTCATGTAGCTGCGGTTGCTGTCGGCGAACGACGGTAGCCAGGTATCCAGGAAGCGGATCAGGTCGTCCACCATTTGCCCGGTGAGAGGTTCCCGCTCGAGAAACTCGATAACCGGCTGATCGGTACCGACGTATTTGCGCAGGCTGGTATCCCAGTATGGATTGGGCAGGCAGCGCACATCGAAAACGTAATCGGAATCGACCGGTACGCCATGCTTGAAACCGAATGACTGGAACAGCAGTGCAAGCTCCTGATCCTTGCGACCGACCACTCGCTGTTTGACCATGTCGCGCAGTTCATACATCGACATGCCGGTGGTGTTGATGTAAAGGTCTGCCAGTTTTGACAGCGGTTCCAATAGTGCCTTTTCGTTGGTGATGGCTTCTCGGAGGGAGGTACGGTCATCGCTCAGCGGGTGCTTTCGGCGTGTGGCGTGGAACCGCTGCAGCAGGGACTGTTCATCGGCATCCAGAAAGATAATCTCGACAACGACTCCCGCATCGCGAAGCTGGCGATAGATCTGTTCGAAGTTGGCCAGTTCGGCAGACAGGTTGCGGGCGTCGATGCTGACGGCCATTTTCCGGAGCCGCCCCGGCGCTTCCTGTTGTGCCGCTTCCCGGGTCAGCGGGAACAGCAGTCCGATGGGAAGGTTATCAATGCAATAAAAACCCAGATCTTCGAGCACATGCAACGCGGTACTCTTACCGGACCCGGATCGGCCACTGACGATGATCAGTTTCATGATGGACGCTCCTGCCTGCTTCTGTTGGTGCTACTGCTTATCAGGATGCCGCGGTCATGCGCTGGTAAAGGGATGCTGCATCCTGGCACTGGCGAAGCTGTTCACAGAACCCGTTGTCGTTGAATTTCTCGGCCAACTGGCTTAGCAACTCCAGATGTTCACTGGTGGCTTCTTTGGGCACGATCAAGGCAAACACCAAGTCGACCGGCTGATTGTCGATAGCATCGAAGTCGATGCTCTCTTCCAGTGTCATCAGCACGCCGATCACACGGTCCAGCCCCTCCAGCCGGCAATGGGGTATGGCAATACCCTGGCCGATACCGGTGCTGCCAAGCCGCTCGCGAGAAACCAGATTGCTGAAAATCTCGGTGTCGCTGAGGATTTCATCCTGATGATGAATATGCTCTGCGATGGTTTCCAGTACCCGCTTTTTACTGGAGGCTGGCACCCTGCACAGCGTCAGTTCGGGAGCCAGAATGTTGTCGATGGTCAGGGATGTATCGCTCATGGATCGACTGTGATTCCGTAAAAAAAAGGCTGCGGCCGGTATGCCCCGCCGCAGCTCGTATCATTGAAACACCCGGTACGATGGCGCTATGAGCGCGCTCAGCCGTTGCCGTGCATCCGGTCTACGTTCTTTTCTTTGTGCTTGAGGATCTGGCGGTCCAGTTTGTCCACCAGCGAATCAATCGCGGCGTACATATCCTCACTCTCTGCCTTTGCATGGATATCGCCACCGATGACATGCAGGGTGGCTTCAGCCATCTGACGTACCTTCTCAACTTCCAGCGTCACCTGACAGTTACTGATGTGGTCAAAGTGACGCTCCAGCTTCTCGAACTTGGTGTTGACGTAATCCTTCAATGCAGGGGTCAGTTCTACGTGATGGCCTGAAATGTTGAGTTGCATAGGCGTCTCCTGTTGTCATCATGCCGGTGTTGCCACCGGGCTGCGTGTCCGGTGCTTCGTGCACCGGCAAAAACATTAAACCAGTCGTTTGCGCTCGTTTGAAGGAGGGATGTGCATGGCCTCCCGGTATTTGGCAACGGTGCGCCGGGCTACATTGATGCCCTGATCTCCAAGCATGGCTGCAATCTTGCTATCGCTCAACGGCTTTTTTGGAGTTTCTTCTGAAATCAGTTTCTTGATCATCGCACGAATAGCAGTGGAGGAACATTCTCCGCCCTCAGCGGTACTGACGTGGCTGGAGAAAAAGTACTTCAGCTCGAAAATGCCGCGGGGTGTGTGCATATACTTTTGCGTGGTGACCCGTGAAATGGTGGATTCGTGCATTTCCACGGCCTGGGCGATATCCGAGAGGATCAGCGGCTTCATCGCTTCCTCCCCCTGGTCCAGGAAACCCTGTTGGTGCTCAACAATCCGGGTGGCGACTTTCAGTAGCGTTTCATTGCGGCTTTGTAGGCTTTTAATGAACCACTTGGCCTCCTGCAGTTGATCCCGCAGGTAGGTGTTATCAGCACTGCTATCGGCGCGACGGATCAGCGATGCATAGCTGGCGTTGACCCGAATTCTCGGGGCGATCTCCGGGTTGAGCTCAACACGCCACCGGCCCTCGTGTTTTCGGACGATGACGTCTGGTATCACGTAATCCGGCTCCGCTCGGTCCACCACGTCACCCGGGCGGGGGTTGAGGCTGGTAATCAGGGCCAGAACTTCGCGCAGCTGATCTTCTTTGAGTCTGCTGCGGCGCAGCAGTTGCGCGTAATCCCGGTTGCCCAGCAGGTGCAGGAACTGGGTAACCACCAGGCGGGCCTGTCGAAGCCAGGGGGTATCTGGCGGCAACTGGTTGAGCTGAATCAGCAGGCATTCCTGCAGGTCCCGGGCGAACACGCCCGGCGGGTCGAAGTGTTGTAGCCGGTGCAGGACCGCTTCTACCTCGTCCAGTTCAAGGGGGTCTTCTTCGGTTTCGTCCTGCAGGCCGGAATGGATTTCCTCAATTGCTGAGGTCAGGTAACCGCGCTCGTCCACAGCGTCCATCAGGGCGTGGGCGATTGCCTGGTCACGCTCGCTCATGGGGGTCAGATTGAGCTGCCATTCCAGGTGGTCCTGGAGGGTCTCGGCCGGTGAATTGCGGGTTTCGAAATCCGACTCGTTCTCGTCGTCCCCTTTGCTGGCTGGCGCCGGTGCAGACTGGTAGATATCGTCCCAGGCGGTGTCTACGGGCAGGTCGTCGGGGATGTTATCCGGGATGTCGTTTTCGGAAGCCCAGTCCGGGCCATTTTCGTTTTCATCCCAGTCAGAGGCAGCCTCGGTGGCTGGTTCATCGTGGTCGGAATCCCGGTCTTTATGTTCGTCCCGGGTATCGGCATCCGTATCGGGGGTGTCAGACTGATCGTCATCCTCGGAGGTTTCCAGCATGGGGTTGGATTCCAGTGCCTGCTGGATTTCCTGCTGGAGGTCGAGGGTGGAAAGCTGAAGCAGGCGAATGGCCTGTTGCAGCTGGGGCGTCATGGTCAGACTCTGGCCCATCTTAAGCTGTAATGAGGCTTTCATAACCATGGCTCAAGATCCATAAATCAAGGGTGTCCCGGTAGTGACGTTGCCTGCTGTCAGGCAAAAAAATTGTTATACGCTGGTTACTTGCCGCTCACTGTTGTCAGTATAAGCAAGTTCTTTGCCGAGTTTACTTGCTACAGATCATCAAAACAATCAGACCTCGGTCGTCGAGGGGTTTTCTTCCGCTTACAGGTGGAACTCATCACCCAGGTAGACTTCCTTGACCTGCTGATTGGCCAGGATGGCTTCAGCATTGCCGGAGGCGATGATATGGCCGCCGGAGACAATGTAGGCGTTTTCACAAATATCGAGGGTTTCCCGCACGTTGTGATCGGTGATCAGCACACCAATGCCTTTATCTCGCAAATGCCGGATGATGTGTTTGATGTCGCTGACCGAGATGGGGTCTACCCCGGCGAAGGGCTCATCCAGCAGAATAAACGCAGGTTCCATGGCCAGCGCTCTGGCGATTTCGACGCGCCGCCGTTCACCACCGGACAGCGCCATACCCAGGCTGTCCCGGATATGGGTGATGTGAAATTCCTCGAGCAGTTCCTCAAGTTTGGCTTCCCGCTCAGGCCGTTTCATGCCTTTTCGGGTTTCCAGAATGGCCATGATGTTGTCGCGCACGGTAAGTTTGCGGAATACCGAGGCTTCCTGGGGCAGGTAGCCGATGCCTTTGCGTGCCCGGCCATGCATGGGCAGGGGTGTGATGTCCTGGCTGTCAATGGTGATTCGGCCGCGGTCGGAGGGTACAAGCCCGACAATCATGTAAAAACAGGTAGTTTTCCCGGCGCCGTTGGGGCCGAGCAGGCCTACGATTTCTCCGGACCGGATTTCCAGAGACACATCGAGAACCACTTTTTTCTGTTTGTAGCTTTTTGCCAGGTTGCTGGCCCTGAGAACTGCCATCAGTAACCTATTCGTCTGAGGGGTTGCTGGAGCCGCGAGGCTGAATCACCATTTCCACCCGGCCAGAGCTCTCTTCCGAAGGCGTGCCGCCTTCTGCAGTGACCACCCTGCGCACGGTGTCGTATTGGATGACGTCGCCCCGGAACACATTGTTGCCCTGTTCAATCACTGCCTGGCGCTCGAACGTCAGCCGGTTTTCCGCCGCTGACCAGGTGATGGTCCGCGCCCGGGCGTCTGTCATGGCTTCACCTTCCCGTGCCGGCTGGCGATATCGGGCGGGTTCGCCGCTTGCCTCAATCCGGCTTAGACCTTCGGGGCTTCGATACAGTACCACCCGTTCTGCGTTCAGCTGGGTGGCCCCCTGAACCAGTTCAACGTCGCCGGTGTAGATGGCGGTCCCTTCGGTATCGTCCAGGCGGGCGGAATCAGCGCTGACCTTGATGGGGGTGTCGGAATCCAGATCAAACGCGGTTGCCGGGCTGGCCAGCATCAGTGCGGCCAGTATGACCGGCAGTCGGTGTGTGCGCTTACCTGATGGTTTCATATTGCCCTTCCACCCGGGAGTTGAGTTCCAGTATGCGTTCGTTTATCCAGGCTTTCATGCCATTGGCCTGGGTAACGCCGAACGGTTCGGTAATGGTGACCGGTTGATCGGTGTATACCGTGCCCTGGCGGTTATCCAGGGTCAGTGAGTCGGTTTTCAGGGTGGCTTCAGAGTCGCCGGTTTGACGGAGTACGACGACGTTGCCCGTCAAGGTCACCTGATCATCGTCTTGCCGGAGGCTACCTTCATCCGCTTCGATTATCCATGGTGGGGTGGCCTGTTCGCTGAAAATCCTGGCCCTTGGGGCATTCATGGTGGCGTAGTTGGTGTCTTCAAACTGCTCAATTCGGGGGCTGGATATCGACATCTTAAGGTTGCCGTGTTCGTCCCAGGTTGTGTAGCGGCCCTCGATGATAAAACTGTCGGGTTCCGACGGGCCCCTGAGTTCTGCGGCATCGCCCCGCACACTGTCACCTTCCTCGTTCTGCCACATCAGGAAGACGGTCGCGAGAACCGTGGCTGCCAGCGCCAGGGTTCGAACCCAGGGTTTGCGAACGATGTCTGACAGGGCCCCCGGGATCATGACGGCTTGCCCAGATAGGGGGCCAGAGTAGCGCCCAGCCGGTTTTGCGCCCAGAGTATCAAGTCACATGCTTCACGCACGGCGCCGTGCCCCCCCAGGGCCTGGGTGCAATAGTCGGCTTGCTGACGCACCAGCCAGTAGCCGTTGGGCACGCTGATACCCAGGCCGGCGAATGTCAGGGCGGGCAGATCAGGCAGATCATCGCCCATATAGGCAATCTGGTCCGGAGCGATATCCATGCCTGCAACCAGTTCCTGTAACGCAACTTTCTTGTCTTCCCGGCCCTGCATCAGGTGCGGGATGCCGAGGTCGGTCATCCGTTTTTCTGTCAGTGGTGACCTGCGCCCGGTAATGACTGCCACGGTAATTCCAGCCTTCATCAACTGTTTCAGGCCCAGACCATCCAGTATATTGAACGCTTTGAGTTCGTCGCCGGCAGCGCTGAAATACAACCGACCATCGCTCATGATGCCGTCTACGTCCAGGGCGATCAGGCGAATTCTGGCGGCTTTTGCCTTGAGCGTGTCGTCCCAGCCGGTGTGCATAGGCGGTGCGAAGTCACTCATTAAATCACCCCCGCACGCAGCAGGTCATGCATGTTGATGGCGCCAACCAGGTTGCCGTCGTCGTCGGTGACGGGCAGGGCATTGATCTTCATCTCTTCCATGATGTTCAGTGCCTCGGCCGCCAGGTGGTCAGCCTGAATGGTTTTGCCGTGGCGGGTCATGACGTCCCGGATCGGAGTGGTGTGAACGTCGACGGATTTGTCCAGGGTCCGGCGCAGGTCGCCATCGGTAAATATGCCGGTCAGATGCCCCTGGGCGTCGACGATGGTGGTCATGCCCAGCCCTTTACGGCTGATCTCCAGCAGGGCGCCGCTGAGGGTGGTATTTTCAAGAACTTTGGGAATCTGGTCGCCGGTATGCATGATGTCAGAAACCCGCAGCAGCAAGCGCCGTCCCAGACTGCCGCCCGGGTGAGAGAAGGCAAAGTCTTCGGCACTGAAGCCTCGGGCTTCCAGCAGGGCTACGGCCAACGCATCGCCCATGACCAGGGTCGCTGTGGTGCTGGATGTGGGTGCCAGGCCAAGCGGGCAGGCCTCCAGGGCAACGCTGACATCCAGATTGGCGACCGCTTCCTGAGCCAGCACAGAGTTCGGGTTGCCGGTCATGCTGATCAGCGGTGCCCCCATGCGTTTGATCAGCGGCAGAATGGTCACCACCTCGCTGGTGCTGCCGCTGTTGGAGATGGCAACCACCACATCTTGCGGGGTGATCATGCCCATATCGCCGTGGCTGGCTTCACCCGGGTGAACAAAAAAGGAGGGCGTGCCGGTGCTTGCCAATGTGGCTGCAATCTTGTTGCCGATATGGCCGGATTTACCCATGCCGGTGACCACTACCCGGCCTTTGCAGGCCATGATAACGTCGCAGGCTCTGGTGAAGTCGCCGTTGATACGGCCTTCCAGGGCTTCGATAGCTTCCCGCTCGATGCGGATGGCTCGAACTGCTGAGGAGCGGTAGTCGGGGGTGTCTGGAGCGTGTGAATCTGTCATCTCGGCGGATAGTCTGCTCGGTCGGTCTGGTTTGCCCGGCCAAACGTCGGTGATCGGGCGACTGAATCGTGAGTATATCATTGTTGAGACGCGTGGCAGCCAACGTTCAGGGAAACTGATCATTGCCATCAAGACATTTTACGTAGCTTTAACCGGCTTTTCATTGAGCTGAAGCGGCGCATGTCATAATGTAGGCGCTCTTTAATCAGGATGGATTATGGCGTCATCTGCATACATAAGCCTTAACGACGTGGTGTTTTCCCGCTCCGGCCGGCGCATATTCGATGGTGTCTCGCTGGATATTCCGAAGGGGCGGATCACCGCGATCATGGGCCCCAGTGGCACCGGTAAGACCACGCTGTTGCGACTGATTGGCGGCCAGCTGCGTCCCGACTCCGGTCAGGTGGTGGTGGCAGGCCGTGAGGTGCCAAAGCTCAAGCGCAAGGAATTGTACGTGCTGCGGGAAAAGATGGGCATGCTTTTTCAGAGCGGTGCCCTGTTCACCGACCTCAGTGTGTATGAGAACGTTGCCTTTCCTTTGCGGGTTCATACCCGCCTGCCGGAAGATATGATTCGGGACATCGTGCTGATGAAGCTCGAAGCGGTGGGCCTGCGTGGTGCCCGCAACCTTATGCCCTCGGAACTGTCCGGGGGGATGACACGCCGGGTGGCGCTGGCCCGTAGTATCGCGCTGGACCCTGAGCTGATCATGTACGACGAGCCTTTCGCCGGGCAGGATCCCATTGCCATGGGGGTTCTGGTCAAGTTGATCCGCGATCTGAACAGCTCCATGGGCCTGACCAGCGTGCTGGTGTCCCATGACGTGCCGGAATCCCTGAGTATCTGCCACTACGCGTGCATCATTGCGGATGGCAAGGTCATTGGTGAGGGAACTCCGGATGAACTCAGGGCGCACCCCTCCGAGCGGGTTCAACAATTCCTCAAAGGTCAGCCCGACGGCCCGGTGCCGTTCCATTACCCGAACAGCGATGCAGCGTCTGATTTCGGTATCTGCGGGGGTGGCGCATGATGGATCGCATAGCTGCCCTGGGGCGAACGGGTCTTGATGTTATTGCGTCACTGGGGCGGGCCTGTCAGTTTCTGGCGGGCGTTGTCGGGGGCGTACCGAAGCCCTCTGTAGGTTTTCCGCTCCTGGTAAAGCAGTTATATGCAGTCGGTGTGCTGTCGCTGGCCATTGTGGTGGTGTCGGGTTTGTTCATCGGCATGGTGCTTGGTCTTCAGGGGTACACTATTCTCAGCGATTTTGGTTCGGAGGCGGCCATCGGCCAGATGATCGCATTGACCCTGGTGCGTGAACTGGCGCCAGTGGTGGCGGCACTGCTGTTTGCTGGCCGTGCTGGTTCTGCGTTAACCGCCGAAATCGGTCTGATGAAAGCGACTGAGCAACTCTCCAGCATGGAAATGATGGGGGTCGACCCGTTGCGCCGGGTGATCGCCCCAAGGTTGTGGGCGGGTTTTATTTCACTGCCCATTCTGGCCATGATATTCGCGGTGGTTGGCGTCTGGGGTGGCATGTTGGTGGGTGTTGAATGGTTAGGTGTATACGAAGGCTCATATTGGGGCAATATGCAGGCCTCAGTGGACTTTGTGGATGACGTTCTCAACGGGCTGATCAAGAGTGTGGTGTTCGGTCTTGTCTGTGCCTGGATTGCGGTGTACCAGGGTTATGACTGTGTGCCCACCTCGGCAGGGATCAGTTCGGCCACTACCAAAACTGTGGTGTATTCATCTTTGGCGGTTCTCGGCCTGGATTTCGTGCTGACCGCTGTCATGTTTGGAAATTTCTAACAGGTATTCCGGGAGCCTCTCATGGCACAACGAACAACAGAAATCATCGTCGGTCTGTTTATTATCGCCGGGCTGGCTGCCTTGCTGTTCCTGGCGTTGCAGGTCAGTGGCCTGTCCCCCAAGGCCGCTGGCGCTACCTACAGGCTTCATGCAAACTTCAACGATATTGGCGGGCTGGCGCCCCGGGGCCGGATATCCATGGCGGGTGTGACGGTAGGCACCATTGAGTCGATCACTCTGGACCGGGAAACCTTTCAGGCCAGGGTGACCATGTCTATCCACAAAGACGTGGATAACATCCCGGCGGACAGTGCAGCAGTAATACGTACATCCGGAATTCTGGGGGAGCAGTACATTGATATCTCCATTGGTGGGGATCTTGAGTCCTTGAAAGAAGGCGATACCTTCTATTCCACCCAATCTGCCATGAATCTGGAACGGATGATCAGCAATTTCGCCTCGGGCCGGTGAGGCAACGGGAATAAACGCACAGGAGACTGCAATGCTTGTTTTGAAACAACGCCTTATACTGATACTCGCCCTGTTTGCAGTAGGGTTCGGCCAGGCCTGGGCAGGGCCGGAAGAAGAGCTCAGGCAGTATGTGGATGACAATACCCAGAAGTTGGTAAAAAAGCTTCAGGCGGAGAAGGGCCTCTACGCATCCGACCCGGAAGCCTTTTACGCGAGCATGGATGAAACCCTTGACCAGTTCGTGGATTTCCGTCGCATTGCGGCTCGGGTAATGGGCCGCTACGCCCGGCAGTCGACGCCAGAGCAGCGCGATGACTTTGTCGAGAAGTTCAAGCGCAGCCTGTTTGACAGTTATGCCCAGGCGCTGGTGTCGGCCGATGATTTCACTATCCAGGTGAAAGAGGCGTCCATCATGGCCCAGAACAACGATCGCGCAACCGTGCAGATGGAAGTCGTCACCTCCTCAGGTAATCGCTATCCCGTCACTTATTCCATGTACCGCAATGCCGAAGGTCGGTGGATGATGGAAAACGTCATCGTTGAGGGTATCAATATCGGCCTGGCTTTCCGCGACCGCTTTGCCCAGGAAATGGAGGCTAATCGGGGCCAGATTCAACTGGTCATCGATGGTTGGAGCGACGCGGTGGAATCGCTGAACCTGGACGAGGAAATTGACCAGTCATGACCAGTGACGCGCCTGCGGTCATTTTGGATGGCACTACTTTGCGGGTAACCGGATCGGTTGATGCCGATTCGGTGATTCCGTTGCGCAAACAGGGTGAACAGCTAATCAAGGGTGCCCAGAGCTCGCTTACGGTCGACCTTGCCGGGCTGGGCACCGCCCACAGCGTGGTGCTCTCTATGCTCCTTTGCTGGCATCGGCTGGCACTCAGTCGGCAAGTATCCCTTACCTTTGAAGGCGCCAGCGACCGCCTATTGTCGCTGGCTGCACTCAGCAATCTTAAAGATCAGATTCCCGGATTTGCCTCACACAGCTGACCGGCGCCCGGGAATTGGTTACAATTCCGCCCCTGATTTCAATACAGCCGAGGAATCCCTATGGACGCCGCCCAGGTTACCGATCTAGTAAAACAAGCACTGCCCGATTGCGAGGTGCAGGTGCAGGTTGATGGCAACCATTACCTCGTGGTCGCGGTGGGTGAGGTATTCGAAGGCCTGCCAACCATCAAACGGCAGCAAATGATTAACAAGGTACTGTTCCAGCACATCATGGACGGCACCATTCACGCCCTTCACCCGAAGGCCTACACCCCGAGCGAGTGGGCCGAGCGGCAGGCCAACGCCTGAACCGAACAGGACAGATATTGTGGATAAACTTCTGATCAGGGGGCGCAAGCCTCTGGATGGCGAGATTCGCATCTCCGGTGCCAAGAACGCGGCGCTGCCGATTCTGGCTGCTACCCTGCTGGCGGATGAGCCGGTGACCGTTGGCAACCTGCCGCACCTGAACGACATCACAACGATGATCGAACTGCTTGGCCGGATGGGTGTCGAGCTGCTGATTGACGAAAAGATGAGTGTTGAGGTTCACGCCAACACCATCAAGCATTTTCATGCGCCCTATGAGCTGGTGAAAACCATGCGCGCCTCCATTCTGGTACTGGGCCCGCTGGTGGCGCATTTTGGTGAGGCAGAAGTTTCCCTGCCTGGCGGTTGTGCCATTGGTACCCGCCCGGTCAACCTGCACATCCACGGCCTGGAACTGATGGGCGCGGACATCAAGGTTGAGAACGGTTACATCAAGGCCAAAACCAATGGTCGCCTGAAAGGTGCCCATATCTTCATGGACACGGTAACGGTAACCGGCACCGAAAACCTGCTGATGGCCGCGACCCTGGCTGAGGGTAAAACCATCCTCGAAAACGCTGCCCGGGAACCGGAAGTGGTTGACCTGGCCGAGTGCCTGATTGCCATGGGCGCTGACATCAAGGGCCATGGCACCGCCACTATCGAGATCAATGGCGTAGAGCGCCTGCACGGTTGCCACTACAACGTGCTGCCGGATCGCATTGAAACCGGTACCTATCTGGTGGCTGCGGCCGCCACGGGTGGCCGGGTGAAGGTTAAAGATACCCGCGAAGACTTGCTTGAGGCGGTATTACTGAAGCTGGAAGAAGCAGGCGCCCACATCACCACCGGGCCGGACTGGATTGAGCTGGATATGAAGGGTAAGCGCCCGAAGGCGGTTAACCTGCGAACGGCGCCATACCCCGCATTTCCGACGGATATGCAGGCCCAGTTTGCGGCGATGAACGCCGTCGCCGAGGGCACGGGGACCATCGTAGAGACGGTCTTTGAAAACCGCTTTATGCACCTGCAGGAGCTGATTCGCATGGGCGCGGATATCAGTCTGGAAGGTAACGCCGCCATCATTAAAGGTGTGGAGCATCTGACGGGCGCGCCGGTTATGGCCACGGATCTGCGAGCCTCGGCCAGTCTGGTTATCGCAGGCCTGGTGGCTGATGGCGACACCATCGTAGACCGCATTTACCACATAGACCGTGGCTATGAATGTATTGAGGAAAAACTGCAGCTGCTGGGCGCAAGTATTCGCCGTTTGCCGGCATAATGAACCAACGGGACCCGAAAAGACCCATGACAGATTCCATCACCATCGCCTTGTCAAAGGGACGAATTCTCGAAGAGACCTTGCCGCTGCTGGCGGAGGCCGGTATTGAGCTGGTCGATGACGTGAAGAAGTCCCGCAAGCTGGTGTTCCCGACCACAGACCCGAACGTGCGGATTCTGATTATCCGTGCCACCGATGTGCCCACTTATGTGCAGTATGGCGGGGCGGATCTTGGGGTCACGGGTAAGGATGTGCTGATGGAACACGGCGGGGAAGGCCTGTATGAGCCACTGGATCTGAACATTTCTCGCTGCAAGCTGATGACTGCGGGCAAGAAGGGTGAGCAGCCGCCGGCCGGGCGAATCCGGGTGGCCACCAAGTTCGTAAATCTTGCGCGGCGGTATTATGCGGCGCAGGGGCGGCAGGCGGATATTATCAAGCTCTATGGGGCAATGGAGCTGGCGCCGATTCTGGATCTGGCGGATGAGATTGTCGATATTGTGGATACGGGCAATACGCTGAAGGCCAATGGGCTGGAGCCTCGGGAGCTGATTGATCATATCAGTTCGCGGTTGGTGGTTAATCGGGCTTCTATGAAAATGAAGCATGGGCAGATTAATCCCATCATAGAGAAGATGGCGGTTGCGGTGGATCGCCGTCGTGGTTCGGGTTCGGAGTAAGGCTTCCTTCTTTTTGGGAGTATGTCAGCCCACAGGGAAGGCCTTCCAAAACACGCTCCTTCGGCACATCCCTGTGACGCTTGGGCTCCGCCATCCATGGCTCCGCACAGTTTTGGAAGGCCTTCCCTGTGGTCTTCCGCATACTTTTGAGTTCGGAAGCCCCAAACATCGTTGAAAATACCCCGAACTGCTGGCGGGTAATCCGGCAGAAATCAGTATTCAATCCAACGCAGGATTAACGAGATGAACGACAGAATCACCAGACTGACGACAACCCAAAGCGACTTTGACAGTGCGCTGGCCAAGCTGTTGGCGTGGGATGACAGTGTTGACCATCAGGTGAATGAGTCGGTTCGGCATATTCTGCGTGAGGTGAAAACCCGTGGCGATGCGGCGGTTCTGGAGTTTACCGAGAAGTTTGACCGGTTGAAGGTTGGCTCCATGGCGGAGCTGGAGATGGACGAGGGTCGTCTTCAGGCGGCGTTGGAGCGGATTCCTCGGGATCAGCGGGTGGCTTTGGAGAAAGCGGCTGAGCGGGTCCGGGATTATCATGCGCGGCAGGATCAGAAGTCCTGGCAGTATGAAGACGAGGACGGAACGCTTCTCGGGCAGAAGGTGACGCCGCTGGATCGGGCGGGTTTGTACGTGCCCGGTGGTAAGGCGGCGTATCCGTCTTCGGTGCTGATGAATGCCATTCCGGCGAAGGTGGCGGGTGTCGGTGAGTTGATCATGGTGGTGCCGACGCCGGATGGCGTGGTGAACGACATGGTGCTTGCGGCGGCCGCGATTGCCGGAGTTGATCGGGTGTTTACTCTTGGCGGTGCGCAAGCTGTGGCGGCGCTGGCATACGGTACCGAGACTGTGCCGGCAGTGGACAAGATTGTGGGCCCAGGGAATATTTTTGTGGCCACGGCCAAGCGGGAAGTGTTCGGGGTTGTGGGCATCGACATGATTGCCGGCCCGTCGGAGATCCTGGTGATCTGCGACGGCAAGACAGATCCGGACTGGATCGCGATGGATTTGTTCTCCCAGGCCGAGCACGACGAGCAGGCCCAGAGTATTCTGATCAGCCCGGATGCGGCGTTCCTGGACGCGGTGGAAGCCAGTATCAACAAGCTGCTGCCGACCATGGAGCGGGAGGAGATTATCCGTACGTCCATGATTGGCCGTGGTGCGCTGATTCACGTGGCCGATTTGAAGGAAGCGGCGGAAGTCTCCAATCGGATTGCTCCGGAACACCTGGAACTGTCGGTGGAAGATCCGCAGGCGATGTTGGACGACATTCGCCACGCCGGCGCCATTTTTATGGGCCGTTACACCGCTGAAGCCCTTGGTGACTACTGCGCCGGCCCGAACCACGTACTGCCTACCAGCGGTACGGCAAGGTTCAGCTCGCCGCTGGGCGTTTACGATTTCCAGAAACGCTCCTCCTTGATCGGCTTCAGCCCCAACGGTGCCGACCGGATGGGGCGTGTAGCGTCTGTGCTGGCGCGCGGTGAAGGGCTGACCGCTCACGCCCGTTCAGCGGAGTACCGTATCAATGAGTAAGTTCTGGAGCGCGCTGGTCAGCGAATTGCAGCCGTATGTGCCGGGTGAGCAGCCGAAAATGGCGAACCTGGTCAAGCTGAACACCAACGAAAATCCCTTCGGGCCATCCCCGAAGGTGATTGCAGCCATTCAGTCCGAACTGAACGACAACCTCCGCTTGTACCCGGACCCGGAAGGGCAGGCGCTGAAAGAAGCGATTGCTGCCTATCACACGGATTACGGTATTTCCTCCAGGCAGGTGTTCGTAGGTAACGGTTCAGACGAGGTTCTGGCCCACATTTTCCAGGGCTTGCTCAAACACGACAAGCCGATCCTGTTTCCGGACATTACTTACAGCTTCTACCCGGTTTACTGCGGCCTGTACCAGATTGAAAGTGATGTCATCCCGCTGACCGAAAGCTTCGAAATCAACCCGGAAGACTACAAGCGCCCCAACGGCGGCATCGTCTTCCCGAATCCGAATGCGCCTACCGGCCGGTATCTCGGGCTGGAGCATGTGGAAGACATCCTGAAGGCGAATCCGGACAGCGTGGTGGTGGTTGACGAAGCCTATGTAGACTTCGGTGGTGAGACGGCTATTTCATTGGTCAATCAATACCCGAGCCTTCTGGTCAGCCAGACTCTGTCCAAGGCTCGTTCGTTGGCCGGCCTTCGGGTAGGTTTTGCAGTGGGTAATGAGGAACTGATTGAGGCTTTGAATAGAGTTAAAGACAGCTTCAATTCCTACCCGCTCGATCGTCTGGCGTTGGCCGGTGCGATCGCGGCGTTTGAAGATCGCGAGTGGTTTGAGAAATGCTGTGGCGGCGTGATTGAAGAGCGTGAGCGGGTTACGGCTGAGCTGGAGAATCTTGGCTTTGAAGTGCTGCCATCAAAGGCAAACTTCGTCTTCGCCCGTCACCCAAGCCATGAAGGCGCTGATATTGCTGCCAAGCTGAGAGAGCAGGGCATTATCGTTCGTCACTTCAACAAGCTGCGGATTAGCGACTTTCTACGAATTACCATTGGTACCAGTGACCAAAACAGTTCTTTGATCAAAGGTCTGGCTTTTCTCTGAGCCGGCGCAACACTCGAACGAGGAATCGGCGCGCATAAAGTTCGGCTGCAAGGTGCAGGATGGCCTTTCCAAAAATTTCGAAGGCCAAGGATGGCCTGAGAGAAGCGCACATGGATGTGCTCGTAGCGGTTTTTGGAAAGGCCATCCTGCACCTTGCTTCCCCATGAACTGAATGCGCCGATCCGATCTCAGAAGCACCGCACGATGGGGAGGCAAGCACAAGCATGGCAAACCGAAACGAAATCCTCGCCAAAATCAATGAATGGCTCCAGCCGGAAAATTTCCAAGACTACGCCCCGAACGGCCTGCAAGTAGAGGGTAGCGAGAACGTAAGCGTTGTCGTGTCCGGGGTAACCGCATCGCGGGCGTTGATCGACGAAGCGGTGAAACATAACGCCGATATGATTCTGGTCCACCACGGCTACTTCTGGAAAGGCGAAGACCAGGCCATCCGCGGCATGAAGAAGAACCGCATCAAACAGTTGCTGGATAACGATATCAACCTGGTGGCCTACCACCTGCCGCTCGATGACCATCCCGAATATGGCAATAACCGCCAACTCGCCAATGTCCTGAATATTCAGAACCCCACGCCGATCGGCGGACTGGTTTGGCAGGGCGAGCTTTCTGAGCCAATGACTCCGGAAGCGTTCGGTCTCCACATCGCCAGAGCCCTTCACCGGCAGCCTCTTCATGTGGGGGGCGGCCCAGAGAAAATCAAAACCGTAGCCTGGTGCACCGGTGCTGCCCAGGGGTTTATTAATGCAGCGCTGAATGCAGGGGTTGATGCTTACATCAGCGGGGAAATTTCAGAGCCGACCACTCACGCTGCCAGAGAGTGCGGAATCCATTACTTTGCAGCGGGCCACCACGCCACAGAGCGCTACGGTGTGCAGGCGTTGGGGGAGGCGCTAGCCAGGGAGTTTGAAGTGAAACACCAGTTTATTGACTGTGATAATCCTGTCTAGTTTCTTGGCTTCTTCAATGGAAAGCCATCCCCAGCCCAACCAAACTCTGCTGGCAGATGGCTTGTACCGTGCTTGAAGACCTCGGTGATCAAGCAGACCGCTTGGTACCATCCGCATTCAGGCCATAGTCCTCGGCCAGTGTGCCTTTGTCCTCAGGATCAGCCTTCGGCGCATAATCCCGTGGTGGCTCTGAGTTTTCATCACTGCCGTGCTCCAGCCGGCCAGAGCCGTCCTGTCCAAGCTCCTCCAGCCAGTCCTCATCACTGCAAAGCCGGTTCGCGCCACGGGCCATATGTTGATTCACATCGCGATAGGCATCATTAAACCGGCGCAGCAAATGGGCAGACTCCATGAAATGCTCATTCACCTGTGCCTGATAGCGAGTAAACTCACTGCGCAATTCTTCAATTTGCTGCTCTGCCCGGCGCTGCCGAAGCGTTGCTCCCTGGCCTGAACGGCCCACCAGAATCCCGATGACAATGCCAACCACCAACGCGGCTACCGCCGCCAGAATCAGGTTTGTCATATAAAAACGTCCTTTCGTTGCATGCGAGTGAGCTAATCCTCATTCAAAGAGTATAACTCCCCTGACTGATTGAGCCCATGGCCAAGCACTGAGCGAATCGTCGTATTGCCCTGGTGTCCCGTCTGGCTATGGAATTAGCCAGACGGGACACTAGCACCCGCCCGGCGTGGCGAAAAAGTGCGAAATAAGCGACAATACCGCGCCGAAAATCCAACACCATTACAATCCCGGGAAACCCTGATGACAGCAGCCATGTCTTCTGAAACCGTCGCGAACCTGAGCCCTTGGGAGCGTTACCAAAAGGATCTTGAACGCCCGGACTTTCACAAAGACCCGGCCCAGGAAGATGCCGTCCGTCGCCTTCAGGCACTGTACGACAAACTGGTCGATGCCGAAAGTGATCGCCACAAAGGTCTGGCAAAACTGCGCCGTAAATTGAAGAAAGGCAAAGAAGACCCAGTCAAGGGGCTCTATTTCTGGGGTGGTGTGGGCCGCGGCAAGACCTATCTGATGGATACCTTCTACGAGGCATTGCCGTTTGACCGCAAGATGCGGGTGCATTTTCATCGCTTCATGCAGCGGGTTCACAATGAACTTAAACAGCTTAAGGGCGAGAAAAATCCGCTGGACCGGGTGGCAAAAAAGTTTGCTGATGAGACCCGCGTTATCTGTTTTGATGAGTTCTTTGTCTCCGATATCGGTGATGCGATGATCCTCGCTACCCTGATGGATGGCCTGTTTGGTCGCGGTGTTACACTGGTATGCACATCGAACATCGTGCCTGATGGCCTCTATAAGGATGGCTTGCAACGGGCCCGTTTCCTGCCGGCTATCGAGCTGGTGAAGAAACATACCGACGTGGTGAACGTTGACGGCGGCGTGGACTACCGGTTGAGAACCCTTGAACAGGCTGAGCTTTACCATTGTCCGCTGGACGATCAGGCCGATGTCAGCCTGCGCACCAGCTTTGATGCCCTTGCCGTCGAGGCGGGCAAGCACAGCAAAACCATGGAAATCAACGGCCGCAAAATTCCGGCCGAGGCCCACGCAGATGATGTGGTGTGGTTCGATTTTAAATCCGTGTGTGACGGCCCGCGGAGCCAGAACGACTACATTGAAATGGCGCGTCAGTTCCACGCCATCATCATCAGCAATGTGCCACAGCTGGGTAAAAACAATGACGACCAGGCGCGTCGATTTATCAATATGATTGACGAGTTCTACGACCGAAACGTCAAAGTCATCATCTCAGCCGCCGCACCCATCACCGAGCTCTACACCGGCGGCCGCCTGAGCTTCGAATTCGAGCGCACCGAATCCCGCCTGCTGGAAATGCAGTCCCGGGAATACCTGGAAGCGCCCCATAAGCCATAGGGTCTGTCAAAGGGTCTGTCCCCGAACGGGGACTGACCCATTTTGGACTCCAGCTCCAAAAATCAGAGCGGTTATAGGGTCTGTTCCCGCAGGGGACTGACCCATTTTAGACTCCAGCTCCAAAAATCAGAGCGGTTATAGGGTCTGCCCCCGCAGGGGACTGACCCATTTTAGAACCCAACTCCAAAAGAGGGTCTGTCCCCATACGGGGACAGACCCGTTACCAAGAGAGGTCACAAATGAGCCAAGACAACGTAGTCATCGTAAGCGGCGTCCGCACTCCCATGGGCGGATTTATGGGCAGTCTCGCCCCGGTTTCAGCCCCTGAACTGGGCGCCATCTCCATCGCCGAAGCGGTCAAGCGCGCTGGCCTGCAGCCTGCCGATATCCAGGAAGTCATCATGGGCAACGTGCTGCCTGCCGGCCTCAAGCAAGGCCCGGCCCGCCAGGCCATGCGTAAGGCTGGCCTGCCCGACAGCACCGGCGCCACCACCATCAACAAGCTGTGTGGCTCCGGCATGAAAGCGGCCATGCTGGCCCATGACCTGATCAAGGCAGGCACCAACGACATCATGGTCGCCGGTGGTATGGAAAGCATGTCCAATGCACCCTATGTGCTGCTTGGCGCCCGCCAGGGCTATCGTATGGGCCCCGGACAGGCTCCGCAGGATCATATGTTCCTTGACGGTCTGGAAGATGCGGAAACCGGTCGCCTGATGGGCTCATTTGCCCAGGAAATGGCCGACAAGAAAGGCTACAGCCGGGAAGATATGGATGAGTACGCCATCCAGTCACTGACCCGTGCCAAGAAGGCGATTGAGGAAGGCTTGCTGAAAGACGAGATCATTCCGGTTACCGTCAAAACACGTAAAGGTGAGGTGGTTGTCGAAGATGACGAGCAGCCGCACGCTGCCAACATCGAAAAAATCCCAACCCTGCGCCCGGCATTTGCCAAGAACGGTACGGTAACAGCCGCCAATGCCTCATCTATTTCTGACGGCTCCTCCGCTCTGGTTCTGATGCGTGAATCCGAAGCCCAGAAGCGCGGCTTGAAGCCGATGGCCCGTATCGTAGCCCACAGCACCCAGTCACAGCACCCGAGCGAGTTCACCTGCGCACCGGTGGGCGCCATTGAAACCCTGTTCGCGAAAACCGGCTGGACCAAAGACGACGTTGATCTGTTCGAAATCAACGAAGCCTTCGCCATGGTTGCCATGATGCCGATCAAAGAACTTGGGCTGGACCCGGCCAAGGTGAATGTGCATGGCGGCGCCTGCGCCCAGGGCCATCCGGTCGGTTCCACCGGCTCTCGCCTGCTGGTCACGCTGATGCACTCCCTGAAGCACTATGGCAAGAAAAAGGGCGTTGCCGCGCTGTGTATTGGTGGGGGTGAAGCCACCGCCATGGCCATCGAAGTTCTGTAATACAGTCAAAGTGGTTGCACTCCCGAATCTTGTCTATAGTGAGGGAGTGCGAAAACACGGCTAAACGGAGAGTGACAGCAAAATCATACTTTTGACTGATCAAAGCCCCCAAAGGCCTTAGCTATAGTGCAAGCATCACGGCACTGTATGCACAGCCGCCAAGACACCAAAATCAGAACAACCGAGCAGCGACTCAGAACAACAACGGAGTAGCCTTCCAATGACAAGAAAAACTCAACCGTGGCAGCGTTGGACCAAGTTACCGCTTGCCGTCGCCATAGCCGCCGGCGTGTCCGCCCCGGCCTCTGCTATTTCCTTTTATGTGGGAGATGTTGAAGCGCAGTTCAATACCACGTTGTCAGCTGGTGTGGGTTGGAGAACTCAAAGCCAGGATAAACGTCTGATTGCTCAGGGTAACCTAGGCCCCGAGTACGCGCCGGGTCAGCCGCTTGCCAATATCGGTGCGTCCACCAACAACTACGACGATGGTAACCTGAACTTTGATAAAGGCGATACCTACTCAAAGATTGTTAAGGGTAACAGTGAGCTGTTCCTCGATTACGCCGTAGACAGCAACGTGCTGACCCGTGTGGGTGGTCTGGTACGTGGCCGTTACTGGTATGACTTCGAACTGAAAGATGAAGGCCGGGCGACCGACGACGTAGGGCAGCAGCGAGAGCTGAATGAACGAGCCAAGGCCAATGCCTCCGGCGGTGAAATTCTGGATGCTTACATTTTTACTGATTGGTACTTCGGCAATATGCCTGTCAGTGCCCGTTATGGTAAGCAAGTGGTTAGCTGGGGTGAAAGTACGTTTATCCAGGGTGGTATCAATACCATTAACCCGATTGACGTGCCTGCCTTCCGCGCCCCGGGCGCCGAGCTGAAAGATGCTCTGTTGCCGGTAGAAATGTTCTATGTGTCGGCTGGCCTTACTGATTCTATCACTGTAGAAGCCTTCGTTCAGGCTGACTGGGATCCGGTTCGCCCGGATGACTGTGGCACATTCTTCTCAACCAACGACTTTGCCGCTGACGGTTGCGGTCCGGTATTGTTGGCTGGCCAACTGCCTGACTCCCAGGCGTTAGCGCAGGGCTTTGTTGCACCGCGTCTGGCTGATAAAGAAGCAGATTCCAAAGATCAGTTTGGTGTGGCGCTGCGTTGGTACGTACCAGCACTGAACGACTCTGAATTTGGTTTCTACTACATCAAGTACAATAGTCGCCTGCCATATGTAAGTGGTTTGGTTAACAACCCTACCTCTACTAACGGCACTCAACAGAATGACTCGAACCTGCCTAATTCGGCATTCCCGAGCTACTTCATCGAGTATCCCGAGAATATCAATCTGTATGGCATCAGCATTAACACTACCACTCCAGGTGGCTGGTCATTGGGCGCTGAGTACAGCTTCCGAGACAATGTGCCGTTGCAGTGGAACGCGTTTGAGCTGATTTTAGGCGGCTTGCAGGCACGTACCGATGCCGATGGCAACCAGACTCCTCTGAGTTTGCTGGAGCGTCAGCGTCTGGCTGAGTCTGGTGGTGGTAACCTTGCGGGTAAGGCTGTAGAGGGTTATGACCGCTTTAAAGTTTCTCAGGCTCAGTTCACGCTGATCAAATTCTTCGATCAGGTGATGGGTGCCAGTCGTTTGTCTCTGATTACAGAATTCGGTGCGACCTATGTGCATGATCTGCCGGATTACTCCGAGGCACGCTACGGTCGTTCTGGTACCTTCGGTATCGGCCAGATTCCTCTGGAGTCGTTGGGTGGGGCTGATATCTGCGCTGGTGGCGCAAACATCAACACCAACTACTGTAACAACGAAGGGTTCACCACGTCCTTTTCCTGGGGCTACCGTTCCCGCCTGGTGTGGGACTACCCCAACGTTTTTGCAGGCATCAACCTGTCTCCCCAGCTGGCGTGGAGTCATGACGTGAAAGGTTATGCACCGCAGCCCGGTGGAGCCTTTAACGAGGGCAACAAATCCATCGGCCTGTCTCTGGAAGCGGTTTACCAGAACAAAATCACCGGCAACATTGGTTACACAAACTTTTTCGGTGGCAAGCCGTATAACGAGTTGACCGACCGTGATTTCGTGAGTGCTAGCGTCTCTTACTCATTCTGAACCGGACCGAATTCGTTTAACGAGGTAATTTAAATGAAACTGAACAAGAAACTACTGGCCACCGGCGTACTGACTGCAAGTCTCTTTGCGGGTCAAGCCTGGGGCGCGGTTTCTGCTGAAGAAGCAGCCAAACTCGGCGATACGCTGACACCGATGGGTGCGGAGCGCGCAGGCAACGGTGGTGATATCCCTGAGTGGACCGGTGGCATGACCACGCCGCCGGCAGGCTATAAGGGTGATGGTATTTATGTAAATCCATTCCCTGATGAGCAGCCCAGGTTTGTCATTGATCAGAGCAACGTGGATCAGTACGAGGACAAACTGTCCCCCGGCCAGATTGCAATGATTCGCCAATATCCGGATTACAAGCTGCCGGTCTATCCGACTCATCGTACCGCTGTCTATCCCCAGGACATCATGGATGAGACGGTAAAGAACGCCACCCGTTCTGAACTGATCCAGAATGGTAATGGTATTGGTAACTACGCCAATGCAACGCCATTTCCGATTCCACAGAACGGCTTGGAAGCAATCTGGAACCACATTACCCGATACCGTGGTGGCTCAGTTCAGCGTAACGTCGGCCAGGTTACCCCTACCGCTAACGGCGCATTCTCGGTTGTGAAGTTCCAGGACGAGCTGACCTGGAACCGCTATCTGTCGGATTACCAGGAAGGTCAGGACGATAACGTCCTGTTCTATTTCAAGCAGGCGATTACTGCTCCGGCACGTCTTGCAGGTAACGTGCTGCTGGTTCACGAAACTCTGGACCAGGTGAAAGAGCCTCGCCGGGCTTGGATCTACAACGCCGGTCAGCGCCGTGTTCGCCGTGCTCCACAGGTTGCCTACGATGGACCGGGTACCGCTGCCGATGGTATGCGTACCTCTGACAACTTCGACATGTTCAACGGCGCTCCCGATCGTTACAACTGGGAACTGGTTGGCAAGAAAGAGATGTATATCCCTTACAACTCTTACAAGCTTGTTGATCGTAACCTGAGCTATAGCGACATCATCAAGGCTGGTCACATCAACCAGGACCTTACCCGTTATGAGCTGCATCGTGTGTGGCACGTACGGGCAACCCTGAAAGACGGTGAGCGTCATGTGTATGCCCAGCGTGACTTCTACCTGAACGAAGACTCCTGGCAGGCGTCAGTCATTGATCATTACGATGGTCGTGGCGAGTTGTGGCGTGTGGCTGAAGCACATGGTATGCAGTTCTATGATCAGGACGTGCCCTGGTACGCCATCGAGGTTCTGTATGATCTTCTGTCTGGTCGCTACCTCGCTTTGGGCCTGACCAACGAAGAAAACAACCCGTACACGTTCGGCGTTGAGCGTCAGTCACGGGACTACACACCGGCCGCGCTGCGCCGTGCAGGTACCCGATAACAGGCGAGCTTGGCAGTAACTTAAAACGGCGGGCCTATGGCCCGCCGTTTTTTTTGTGGCCGTAACCGGCCTTTTGGTGTTAAAAATCTGCCACTGACAAACTTTTTACACGTCAAAATTTTGCAGCTCACCCCACCTTTGGTTTAACCTTCTTCCAAGCAACTCATACTAAAGGCGTACCCGATGCAGGACGCCGAGCCATAATCCGTGAAAAGAAGATTCTTTTTACGCCGGCCTGTTGATACCAGGAAGCCGGTTTTAAATGGGGCAGTGCGTGAAATCCTATAATGATGGCTGTGCAGCCAACGATGAATTTCAGTCCGCCAACAATGGCCTTGCGCATGGAGAGCTTGTGCGAGACCTTCTGGAGCAAAGGCTTCAGATGCCGGCAATTCCTGTCTCCAGGCTAATCCGGCCAGAGCTGGACCAGCAGATCCTGGCCGCTATGTCGCCAGGGCATCTGTTGTTTCTGGAGGCGCCCAGTGGTTATGGCAAAACCCACTCCCTGGTCAGCGCGCTCAATGCTGCGCCGGATGCCAGTATTCGTTGGGTTACACTTAACGGCGGTGACAACGCCCCTTCTCGTTTTCTCTCACTGTTGGCCACGGCCCTCGGTCTGTCTGATGTTTCAGCGCCAAATGGCGGTACGTTCCAGGATCATCTTTCTGTTCTTCTGGTCACCAAAGCCCGAAAGAAGGAGTCCAATCGGGATGTACTGGTTCTGGATAATCTTCATCATCTGACGAACCCGGCTGTGGTGGGATTACTCCATCAACTGGCTACGAACATTCCTGGCAACCTGGCGGTGGTGATGGCATCACGTTTACCCCTGCCGTTTGAAAGCCACACGCTGGATCTGCAGGGTGTCTACCAGCACTTGTCTGTGGATCGCCTCGAGTTCTCCCGGTCTGAAACGTTTGAGTTTTTTCAGCAAGCACGTGATGAACGCCTGATTACCAGTGTGGCCATCGACCACCTGTACAACCTGACGGAAGGCTGGCCAACCCCATTGGCCCTGTACCTTCGTGAGCTCGCTCGTGGCGATGAAAGAAAGCCGGTTCACGAAACCGAGTCCGTGGAACGGTTTATCAAGAGCACCGTGCTTGCGCCGTTGGCGCAGTCACAGGTTCGCAGTTTGCGAGTGATGGCGGAGCTCGAAAGCTGTTCAGATGAGCTGTTCCTGACACTGGAGGGCACCACCGCAGAGCCGGATATGCCGCCATCGTCGGCGGCGGAACGCGGATTGCCATTAAAGCAGGTGCCGGGGAGGGGGCGTTGGTATCGTTTGAACCCATTGCTCCAGGCCTGGTTACAGGCGCCCGTGATGGGCGGTTATGCCACCCGTATGTTGATGGCAAGCCGTTGGTTTGGGCAACGGGAGCAGTTTCCGGAGGCGCTCAAGTACGCCTTGCTGGCGGGTGAGAATGATGAAGTCATACGCATCGCGTCCGAGGGCACCGAGGCACTGCTGTTGGGGCAAGACACGGCGTCGTTGCTGACGCTGCGACGAAGCCTGCCTGCCCAGTTGCTGGAGCGGAGTGCCAGGCTGCGAATCGTCTACAGCTGGGTTCATGCAATCGGTGGTCAATTCCGCCAGGCGCGAGAGTTGCTCGAATCGTTCAGTGTGTCAGATCTAAGAGAACAGGAAGCTCGAATATACGCCCTTAAAGCGTTTATCCTTCGTGGAGAGGGCTTTGTGGCACCTGCGCTTGAGATGGCTGACAAGGCGCTGGCAACCGGAGGCTTGTCTACTCAGGCGCAACTGGTGACTCAAATTGTCAGGTCCAGTGCGTTATGCGCTGGTGGGTACTTTCAGGCAGCGCGGGATGCCAATCGAGCCGCTGCAAAGTTGGCTCGGGAAGCTGGCGACTCTGGTTCTGAAGCACTGGCAGTCTATGCTCACGCCAGAATTGAGCTGGGCAAGGGTGCGCTGGGCCACGCGGAACAGCTATTACGTACCGGGCTGGATACCGCCATGCAAGAGCTCAGCAGGCCCGCTCGGATTGGGGAAACCCGGTTGCAGCTGAACCTGGTTCTGGTGCTCTGGCATAAAGGTCGATTGAAGGAAGCCGATCGCCTGTTAGTGAGCTGTGCCCGACATGCAGAGCAGACTCGGGATCTTGGGCTGCTACTGGCGATGGCGTTGAGAGTGCTCATGTGCCGGGCTCAGGGCCGTATGGACGATGCCTTTGTATGGATTGGCCGCGCTGAGCGTACTATGCACTCCTGGCAGGTAGATGAGTCAGTCTATTTGCCGGTACTCGAAGCACTGAAAACAAGCTGCTGGCTGGCCTGTGGCCAGCCGGAAAGCGCCGCCCAGGCGATGGTCAAACTTGCACCCTACCGTAAGGACGGTTGTGTTCCCGAACTGTTCCCGATGATTCCCGGCCTGCTGGATTGTTTGCAGGTGCGGATTGATCTGGTGAACGGTGACCTGATACGTGCCCGGGAACACCTGTCCGCTGTTTATCATCGCTACGAAGATGCCTTGCCCTGGGGTCTTCACCTACATGCGGGGCTGCTTGATGCCGTACTTTTGGCGGAGGAAAAGGGAGCGCCTGCGGGCAGGCGGCAACTGGAAAGCGTGATCAGGGAGGCCGCCAGGGAGCATTTCATCAGTCCTTTCGCGGAGCTGATGCACGAGTTGCGACCCCTTATGGAAAAGACTTTCAGGGGGCTGGAGCCGTGCCCCTTCACCAGTGCCTTGGGCGAACTGTTCGGTATTGAGGGTATCGCGGTTGTCGCAGATACACTGGCGGAGCCGATCAGTGAGCGGGAGCAGGGTGTTCTGGAGTTGATTGCCAAGGGCCTGTCAAACCAGGAAATCGCAGATAAACTGCACATCTCGCTGCATACGGTGAAAACCCACGCCCGAAGGATCAACGCCAAGCTGGAAGTGAAATCCAGAACTCAGGCGATTGTAAGGGCCCGGGAACTGGGGCTGCTGTAGTCAGCCCCCCGCTTTCAGCTCCTCAATCCGGGCATCTTTCTCTGCCCATATCTCGCTGACCCAGCGCTGGAAATCGACGCGCAGTTCCCGATTACCTTCGTAATCCATCCCCAGAAAACGCTCCGGTACTTCCCGGGTGCGAATATCGATAATGATCTTGTCCACCCTGCCGCACAGGTAATCCCAGATTCCAGGCGTTCCTTTGGGGTAGACAATGGTCACATCAAGCATGGTATGAATCATCTCGCCCATGGCGCCAAACACGAAAGCTGTTCCGCCGGCGCGGGGTTTCAGCAGATTCCTGTAGGGAGAATTCTGCCGCGCATGCTTTTCCGGAGTAAAACGCGTGCCTTCCATGAAGTTGAAAATGGTCACCGGCGTGTAGCGGAATTTCTCACAGGCCGCCCGGGTGGCTGCAATGTCTTTGCCTTTCAGTTCCGGACGCTTGGCGATCTGCTCTTTTGTGTGGCGATGCATGAACGGAAAGTCCAGCGCCCACCAGGCAACGCCAAGTAGTGGTACCCAGATCAGTTGCTTCTTGAGAAAAAACTTCAGCAGGGGGATCTTGCTGTTCAGGACGTACTGGATTGCGGGGATGTCTGTCCAGCTTTGGTGGTTACAGGTCACGAAGTACCAGTGCTCGCGGCTGAGTTCCTGAGCGCCCCGAACGTCCCATTCAACTTTATGGAACAGTTTTACCAGTGTGTTGTTGAAGCCAATCCAGTACCAGGCAATGCCGTTGACGATAACTGTGCAGGCCTTACGTACTCCCATGACCGGGATCACCAGTTTGACGATGGCGAACAGCAACAGGAACGGAAGGAAAATAACGGTATTCAGCAAAATCAGCAGAACCACCAGAACCCCTTTCAGAGGGGCGGGCAGAAAATTGAGCATGGGCACTATCTCTGTAGGTTCAGATTTTAATGTCAGCCTTCAAACGGACTGGCCAAGGCGCCTTCCGCGCCAGGAAGCAGTGCAGTATCTGCCTTTGCTGAGGCCAGTTGTTTGAACTTGGCGGGGGTGCGCTCTCCCAACAAATTCCTGAATTCCTGATCATAGAACTCAAGATTGTTGTAGCGAATCATGGAGCGAATCTCTTTTATATACTCTTCACCCCGTTCGGAATAGCCAAGTAGGCCTTCCGCCATTTCCAGTCCGGAAAGCGGCTGTTCCGCTTGGCGGTTCTGCAACCGGAGGTCTCTGACCAGTTGGTAGGTGGGGTGTCGGTTCAGGTTCTGGATATACGAGCGAACGGACTGGTAGGGAGAGGAGAATTTCGCCACCTCATGGCTGGCCCCTTCAATACGGCTCAGGGGTACAAGACCACAGCCTTTGCTGAAGCACCACTGACCGAACAGGTTATTGCCCTCAGTGGCAAAGCGAGAGGTGCCCCAGGCAGATTCATTGGCCGCCTGGGCAAGAATCAGCGATGGCGGAATAACATCCAGGCGCTTTCGTAACAGCGCAAATTGCTCTTCACTGCCGGTTTCGGCATCAACCCTCAGGCGTTGTGACTGATCAGTCAGCCATTTTTCTTCGCGATCTGAGAGCTCGGCTTTGTTGGCAAGCGACTCAAGGTATTCGCGCTCAAGCAGAATGCGGGAGTTGGCAAGAACAATCCGCGGGTAAAGGAATGAGAAGAACGCGACTTTACGTTCGGTGGTGTCGCTGTAGCCTGAGAAATCCGGTAGGTCTTCGTTTGCCCAGGCGGGGAGGCGCGGAAGCGACGCAAGAACCACTTCATCATCACCGTTACCTTCACCAGAATAATCTGGTGGAACGTAAAGAGCACCGACTACAGCGAACAGAGTCAACGGAACAAACAGCATCAGCGCCCGGGTAACTGCAGTCATAAAACCTCTCGTCTTTATGGGTATGTCAGTCGATATGGCAGAAATTATAACAGGTTATACGAGAGCGTCCTGAGTATTGGTTCTGTTAGTCCGATTCCGGGATCACCGTGGCTATCAGTAATCCGATCTGAAACTCGGGGCCGGTGTTATCCCGCAAGGTCAGAAATATCTGGTCACCTGTTCCTGTGTAGAATCCCGCGAGTGTGAGTTCGCCGCCGCTAAGGGTGATCTCGCCGTTTTCCGAGGCAGTGACGCTGAGTGAGGACGCCAAGCTGGCTTGCCTTGGCTCAGAGACGTCACTGGATGGGATGTCGTGGTGAATCTCAAAGCTGGCAGCGTTAATGGTCGCGCCGCCTCCGTCGTCCAGTTCCAGCAAGCCGTTGTGGATCTGATGCATCCGACCGGTGTTATCGGTCATGGCGATGATAACCCCCTGAAGCCTGTAGCGGGCCGGCACCAGTGAGTCAGTGGGAGCCTTGCCGGCAATCACCAGGCCGTCGCCAAGGTAACTGTCATCCAGATTGAAGGCCATCAGTGAGCCGTCCGGGGTGGTGGCGCCAAGGCCCATGTCCGGTGTTCCAAATTCTTCGCCGGGCTGGTCTTCGTAGAGGGTCAATCTGCCCATATACTGGTCTGACTGGCTCAGGCGAGACAATCGGTTAGCCAGATTCCAGTCACCGGTTCCAGAATTCGCCTCAGCTCGCACCTGGCCATTACTGGCCCGGACAACCCGAAACTGATCGAGTGTCACCTCAGCTGCCAGCCGGTTGCCATCAGGGGTTTGGGTGTCCCAGTTTCCGTGCCCGGTTTCGAAAACCATTGGGTCATCTTCATTGCCGAATCGGGGCGCGATATACACCAGGTTATAGCGTTGCTCTGCCAGTGTGGACAGGCTGAAATTGCTGCTGCGCTCCAGGTGCAGCTCAAACACAGAAAGGTAGTGGTCTTCCAAAGTGTCCTGGCGTTTGAGTTTGCCTCCCTCTTCCTGCAGCTCAATGGCTTTGCCGGCCGAGAAATAGCTGGTGAGCACCCGGTCTGGGCTGCTGTCCTGTTCTGCTGGCGCGGAGGTGAAAGCGTCCAGGTAATAGGGGTTTCGGGTCCAACCCGTGATTCTGCTGCTGTCGCGGCCAGTCACACTCTGGTACAGGGCGCGGCCTGCTAGCAACCGGGCGGGGTCGATCGCATCACCGTTCTGGGCATCGCTTCGGGGTGGGGTGAGTGTGGCGGCCCCGGGAGCGCTTGAATGGCTGTTGCGCGCCCAAAGATCCGAACTCCGGTTGAAGAAAGTCTGGGCGCCGCCGTTGTCCAGACCGTGAATGAGTGTTTGCCGATCGTACGGAATGTCGGTGGCCAAAGAGGTGACATTGATGTTGAACGCTTCAAACGATGTGAGCGTGAGCGCTGGGTAAAGATAGGCGCTCCCGGTGGCTGTGAGCGCCTCTTCCTGGGCGGTACGGACACCCCATTGGCCGGCACCGAACGCATTGGATTCCCGGAAGGTCTGGCCAAGCTCCAGCCCCAGGAAGATCGAATTGTAATCGGCGGAACTGGCGCGGACGGTGTCTGAATTATCCTGGCCGAGCAGGGCATAATCTGCCATGGCCGCCACGTAGGCTCTGAAGTCGGCCCGGTTATCCAGCCGGTCGAGGGCGCTGGCAATACTTGCATTGGTGCCGATATCGATCTCGAAGTCATGCACCTGGTCCGCGACCGTGCCCCAGACATACTTATTCAGGCAAAGGCTGCTGTTGACACAATTCATGACCGTTTGAAAATCGACGGCATCGTAATTCCCCAGCCCCTCGACAACCAGGTAATGGGAAAACGGGTTTACCTTCACATCCCGGTCCGAGTCGGCGGCGAGGGCTTTGAGCGTGGTGCCGCGATAGGAGGCTTCGATAACAACATCGGGCCCGATGGGGACCCCGTCCTCAAACGCAATGATCAGGTAACCATCATCGTCCGTGGCAGTTGAAAAACGCACCGTGCCAAGGTCTTTCCTGAGGGTATAGTCCGTCCGGTAAACCTCGACACGGTCGGGCACCACAATCCGCAGATTCCTGCGTGTGGGTTCACCCTGCGGGGCAACGCTGGCCGGCACTTCCATGGTAACCCGGACTTCGTTCGGTCTCAGCCCGCGGGCGTTGTTGGAGTCGCCGGTGCTGCCAGGGCTGAAATCGTCCAGGGCATTGACGGCATTGCCGAACCGGTTGGGGATCTCCTTGACACCATCAATAGCGCTGTCGCCGCTGCAGGCGGTGAGTATCAGGGTGGCGGCCAGAAGGGTGGGGAGGTTCAATCTCATGCCAGACAATCCGTTGAGTAAGTATCCGGGAAGCCTAGCAACAAAAAGCGGGGGAGAGCGTGAGGAGTAGCACGAATCCGTTACCCGCCTGTTCGCCGGGTAACGGATTCAGTATCGGTGTGGCGCGGTTAGAAGAAAATCTTGATACCGGCCAGCACACCTTCATCCAGGTTGATGTCCGGGGAGCCGGCAAAATCCAGCTCGGTGTTCAGGTAGCGGTAACCGGCAAACACCTCAGCGTTTCGAATCACGCGGTAGCTTCCGCGCAGTTCCAGGCTGGTCATGTCGTCGGAATCGCCAAACGAAAGAATGGTTGGGGCGTAGTGGAGGCTGCCGCTGAATGACAGGCCTGGTACGTCTGGCACATTCACGGTGGCAAAGCCGCCCAGGCCAACCGCACCGCCGTCTACGTCCCGGCGACGCTCGTCATAGAAGACACCTTTGAGGCCTACACCGGCAGTGGTCGGCAGGTTGCCGATCGAGGTGCGGCCTTGCGCGTGAAAGTCGATGTTGCCGATATGGCGGCGGCTGTCACGGTAGGTGTAGCCTGCACCCAGCTGAATATCGTTCTGAGCACCGAAAAAGTTAACCTGGCCCTTCGCCGAGTTATTGGTCAGGCTCAGGTCCAGATCAGCAGCAAACACTGGGGCGGCGGCCAGAGAAAGCGCCAGAGCGGAGATGCGGGTTACTTTCATGTTTACACCTTTATTGCTGTCGTTTTAGTTCGCACCGGCCGGAACTGCCGGCATCAGCGATAGTTATGACTGAGAGGATGGTAACGACCTGCCAACCGCATCACAACTTAAATGCCCGTAAGCCGTTGGAAAGGGTGTTCAGTCGGGTGGATGTTGCCTTGCTGATTCAGTGCCGGGTGGCCTCGTCGATCTGGTCTAGATCATCCGGAGAAACGTTCTCGGCCGGCACCCGATATTCCTCATTGGCCCAGGCGCCAAGATCAATCAGTTTACATCGTTCGGAACAGAAAGGCCGAAAAGGGTTGGTTTCCGTCCATTCGACGGACTTGTGGCAAGTGGGGCATTCAACATTCATATCAGAATCCGGGCTGTAGGTAACATGCCGGTGCTCAGGATTCAGCAGCGGCCTGACAGTATTGTTCCAGTACTGCCCGCAGCATTTCAAGGTTGACAGGTTTGGCAACAAACGCATCCATGCCCGCCGCCCGGCAGCGTTCCTCGTCTTCTTCCATCGCGCTGGCGGTTAGCGCAACCACTGGTACCCTGGCCCGGTGATGATCTTCTTCCCAGCGACGCAGCCGCCTGGTGGCTTCAAAACCATCCATTCGAGGCATAACGCAATCCATGAATATCAGATCAAACTGATGCCATTGCCACAGGGCCGACGCCGCCTGGCCGTCGTTGGCAGTCATCACCTCACAGCCGAGTTTTTCCAGCAGCCGGCGGGTGAGGGTGCGGTTCACCGGGTTATCTTCAACCAGAAGAACCCGCATCCGCCCGCAGGGAATTTGCCGTTGTTTGACCGTGACATCGGTTATTGCCTGTAGCGAAAAGCGGGTCAGGAAACGGCGTTCCTGTTTCTCCACGTCCAGAAACAGTTGGTTAAGGATGGGAATCAGGTAAGACTCCCGCAGCGATTTGCTCAGGAAAGCGTCAGCCCCGGCCTGCCGAAAATGTTCGGCATCACCGCGCTGAGGATTGGATGAGAGAATCAGTAGCCGCATGTCGGCCCATTGCGGGTTACTGCGAATCTGCCGGCATAACAAATCGCTGTCCATATCCGGCACAAAACCATCAAGGATGATGGCGTGGTATGGGTCGCCGGCATCGAAGGCCTGGCGTAGCGAGGTCAGGGCCTCACCGGCGGCTTTCACTGCCTCGATCTGAACCTCATATCGGGACAGCATTTCCAGTGTGATCTTGCGTGACAGCTCGTAAGAATCCACCACCAGGATCTTTCGCCCCCGGACCATATGAGAGTCTGGCCGAATACGGGTTGAGGCATCGCCGGCCGCCTGCAGGGTCAGCTCCACCCAGAACGTGGAGCCCTGCCCGGGGCGGCTTTCCAGATCCATGGAGCCCCCCATCAGATCAACAAGCTGGCGGCAGATCGTCAGCCCCAATCCCGCACCGGGCAGTTGCCGCTGGAACCGTTGGCCCAGCTGCACATAGGGTTCATACACCAGCGGGATGTCTTCGGGGTTAATGCCAACGCCGGTATCTTCAACCGCAAGGCGTAAGCGAACATTGCCCTCTTTCCGCCCGAGTACTTCTATGCTGATCAGCACATGGCCGGAATCGGTAAACTTGATGGCATTGGAGAGCAGATTGAGCAATATCTGCCGCAGCCGCACCGGGTCGCCCACCATAGCCCAGGGCAGGTTCTCATCAACCCGCATTTCAAGAGCCAGGCCTTTTTCCCTCGCCCGGGAACCCAGCATGTGGATCAGATCGTTGAGGGTTTCACGGAGGTCGAACGGAATCGCTTCCAGTTCCAGCTTGCCGGCTTCCATACTGGAGATATCCAGCAGGTCATTGATAATGGCCGACAGGCTTTCAGAGGCGTTAAGCAGTGTGCTGACATACTCCCGCTGCTCCTGGTCCAGTGGGGTGTCGGTCAGAAGGTTGGCGTACCCCAACACCGACTGCAGCGGAATGCGCAGCTCGTGGCTGACATTGGCCAGAAACTGGTTTTTGGCATGGTTGGCCCGAATGGCTTCATCGCGCTCGCCCTGGGTTTTGATCGTGGTCTGGCGCAGTGAGCGGGTGTCCTCCAGAATCTGCAGGCGCATCTTGTTGAGTGCCTGCTCAAGCTCTGACAGCTCATCCGGCCGGCGGGGCGGCTTTCGGCGTAACTGAAGTGGGTCAACCAGGGCATCGAGGTTTAGCTTGGCGGCGTAATCAGCCATGGTTTCCAGGTGCCGGGACAAGGTTACCCGAACGATCAACAACAGGCCCAGAGTGCCCAGCATCACCACCAGCGACTGGAACAACAGGTTCATCAGAGCCTGGTCCTGAACGCTCTCGTAGATTTGCTCAACGGAGGAAACAACCGTCAGTTCCCCGACCCGGCGGGGCTGGTCAAACGTGGATCGATTGAACTCAAGGGGAAATGTCTGGGAAATCACCCGGCCCTCCGGATACTGGCCAGTGCTGAATTCCTCGCCCGTGGTGGTAATGACACGGGCATACTGCACCGAGGGCATGGCCCGCATGTCGTCGAGGCTGTTGGCCACCTCGCTGAAGTTCATCACCCACAGGTTGGTGCCCATGCTGCCGGATATCAGCTCAACAGCCCGCTCCTGACTCGACTGAAGTTCTGTTTTCTGGCGATCAAACTCGCCAATCATCTGCACGCCGGTCGCCACCAGAGACAGAATCAGGCTGTAAAGCAGCACCCACCCCAGCAAGCGGAGAGCCAGCGGGCGAACACCTAAACGCTTTAAAAACCGGTTGGAAAGCAAGGCACAAGTTCCCTGTGTCGACTACAAAATCACCAGCAGCAGTTTAACAGACGGATATCACTTCCACACGTATCTTTGAATCATCGTTCACAAAACGAAAACGCACATTCAGGTCATAAAGGTTGGCGCCGTAAATGCGCTCTTCATCTCGCCCGCGGCGAAAGGACGGCCTGGGGTCATAACTCACGACGTCTTCGATCAGCGCCCTCACATCCGGATACTCCTCTACCGGCAGGGTTGCCAGCTGCGCGGAGGCCTCAGGGCTGAATGCCACGTCGGCGCGCTCGGTGGGCGCAGACTCTGCCCAGCCGAGGGAAGCCTCTGGCACTGAATCGGCAAACGGCAAATAGGGTTTCATATCTAATATTGGCGTGCCTTCGATCAGGTCGTGGTCGCTGATGCGCAGAACCAACTGCCCGTTTTTGCGAATCAACCCCTCGTTCCTGACCACTGACAAACCAAGGCTGTTCGGCCTGAAAGGCGAGCGACTGGCGAAGACGCCAATCTTTTTGTTACCGCCTAGCCGTGGGGGGCGAACCACCGGCCGCCACTCGGCGCGAATGGCCTCGTGGAACTGAAATGTAAGCCACAGATGACTAGCGGTTTCCAGGCCCCGAAAGGCGTCCTCCCGGTCAAACGGGCTCTGGATCAGCAGTTCGGCATGGGCATGGCGCGTAAGCCCCGGTTGGCGTGGCACCCCGAACTTGTCTTTGAAGCAGGAGTGGGTAATGGCAATGGGGGTGAGTGTGAGAGCCTGGTCTGCCGGTCGTGATTTATGGCGTGGTCTGGTCATATCAGTGTCGGTCAATCATGCCTGAAAAGTACATTTCGATTCGGAAAACCACCGAGGCCTGATCTTTAAAGCTCTTCTCGCGTGGAAACTCCATGGCCGGGATAAGTTCTGCAAACAGCCAGTTTTCGTACAGCCGGTACCTCCAGGTAATATCTGCAAAGTATGACGTGGTACGCCACGATGGCTGGCTTTCACCAAGGGCCCCCAGCCTGGGGGTGAGGACGGAACGATGGCTGAGCCGTTTACGCGTACTGAAGATTTGTGCTGCCTCAAACTTGCGGTCCTGGTGCAACCACTCGAGCTCCGATGACGTGTAGAAATGCCAGCCGTTGCCAAGTGACCGGTCTGCGCCGAACCATGACCGCGCCCCCCATCCCCGAGTATGGTAGTAGTATACCCGCTGCTGTACATTCAGCGCCCAGGCATCATCCAGTTGCCAGCCCTTGCTGGCTGTGGTTCGCCAGAACATTTCCGGTGGCAACCTCAGGCGGCCGCCCACATCGGTGGACAGGTTGATGGCGTCGCCCACCTGTGCAAGAAAACGAAGGGCACCGGTGGTTTCCGTATCGGTACGGTTGGGCTCTGTGAGTTGTCGGTCCCGTTCCCGTTCACCAAGCGGGATCAGCTCATCGCTTTCGCTTTCGATGACCAGGCGCAGCTTTTTCTGGGTGGTGGGCACGTCCAGCCGGAACCTCAGCTCCGGTTTGAATTGCGCCGGATCACTGTACTCGGATTCTGCCGCAAACCCGATTCTCAGATAACTCTCATTGTTTGGAAGCGAATGAGAGGATCGGGACAAAGTGCGATCAGCCCAGGCGCCAAAGTTCTGGACTGTGCTGCCATGAATGCGCTCCTGTCGGATGACCCAGTTACTAAAGTTCATCCACCAGGAATCTTCTGGTTCTGCCCAGTATTCATCGGGTTCAAACGTGTAGAACGAATACGGGAGTGATTCCGGTGCCAGCACATCCGGAATGGCGGAATCTCTTACCGTAAACACGGGCTCTGCTGAATGAGCAAGCGATGAAACCAGCAACGTATAAAGTAAAAGCGGGGCGGCCAGATGTCTCGGCCGGGGCTCCTTAACGAAACTCAAACAGGAACCGATTATGCAATTCACAAACCTGGCGCTCCACATCCTGTAAAGGGCGGTTATTGTCAATCACAGCGTCTGCCCGTGAACGCCGCTCATCCCTGGCCATCTGCGCAGCCATAATGCGCTCAACCTGCGCCTGGCTATTATCATCCCGCGCCATGGTGCGTTCAATCTGAACTTCTTCCGGTACATCCACCACTACCGTGCGATCCACCAATTCGTGTTGATCGGTTTCCAGTAATAGTGGCGAAACCAGCAGAACATAAGGCTGGGTATTGGAGGCTTCTGGTGATTGCAGTTGTCTGACCAGCTCCTCGCGGATGACAGGATGTAACAGGCGTTCAAGCCAGTTTCGCTCTTCCGGGTTCTCAAACACCCGCTGCCGAAGCGCTGCCCTGTCCAGTGCGCCGTCTGCCTGCAGAATCTCGCGGCCAAAATGCTCAGCAATTGCAGCCAGCCCAGCCGTTCCTGGCTCAACCACCTCCCGCGCCACATCATCCGCATCCACCCAGTGCACGCCCAAATCCCCAAAGATACGCACCACCGTAGACTTCCCGGACCCAATCCCGCCAGTTAACCCAACAATCTTCAAGCCAAGCTCCAAACCTGCAATCTACAAAGGGGTCTGACCCGAAACGGACACCAAACCAACCAGTCTACAAAGGGGTCTGACCCCGAATGGGGTCAGACCCCACCCTTCTGCCAGCGCCAATCTCCTAGAATAGCGCCCTCGTCAAACCCCCAAAAACCCAAACCAAACCGCCTGAATTTCATCCCCAAACCACAAACAAAGCAACCCAGCCGCCGCCAGATAAGGCCCAAACGGAATCGGCACCTCACGCCCGTGCTTTTTGAACACCATCAGCGCAATACCAACCACCGCCCCCACCAGCGACGACAGCAAAATCACCGCCGGCAACAACTGCCATCCCAGCCAGGCACCCAGGGCCGCCAACAGCTTGAAATCCCCATGCCCCATACCTTCTTTGCCAGTTACCAGCTTGAACAACCAATACACCGACCAAAGCGACAAGTACCCGGCAACGGCACCCCAGAAGGCACTGTTAAAATCTGTCAGCACGCCGAAATAGTTCAACACCAAGCCGAGCCACATCAGGGGCAGGGTGATGCTGTCTGGCAGCAGTTGTGTGTCGAAATCGATCATCGTCAGCGCCATCAGGGCCCATACCAGCAGCAAGGCCCAAAGCGCGGATTCGGTTGGTCCCAGTAAAGCGACGGTTACTACCGAGAAGATGGCGGTAATGGCTTCGATGATTGGGTAGCGCGGCGAAATAGGCGCTTTACAAGACGAACATTTGCCTCGCAGCACCAGCCAGCTGATCACCGGGATATTTTCCCAGGCCCGAATCTGATGGCCACAGGAGGGGCAGGTAGACGCGGGCTTTGAAAGGGAAAGTGGTGTTTCCTGCTTTCGTTGCTTCTCCGGTACTTCCAGAAACTCCTCACACTGGCAGCGCCATTCCTGCTGCATCATTTTTGGCAGGCGCAGGATGACTACGTTCAGGAAGCTGCCGATGCAGAGGGAGAATAGGGTGACGGTGAGGTATAGGAGCCAGGGGGTGGAGAGGAGTTGGTCTAGAGAGGGCATTCGGGGGCTCGTTGTTGAAGTTTTAAGTTACACGCCCCCTCCACGGAGAGGGGGCGATCTTGCATTTGCGAGCGACTTTGGGGTGGGCTAAACCACTTGCCCCATCTGGAAGATTGGCAGGTACATGCCGATGATCAAGCCACCCACAAGCACACCAAGGACAGCCATAATCATCGGCTCCATCAGTGCCGTGAGGTTGTCTACCATGTCATCTACAACGGCCTCGTAATGCTCCGCAACTTTCTGCAGCATATCGTCAAGATTGCCGGACTCTTCGCCGATAGCAGTAAGCTGGACGGCCATAACCGGAAACACATCCTGCTGACGCATTGAAGCCTGTAGTTGCGTACCGCTGGAGACATCATTCTTGATGTTCATAACCGCATCCCGATAAACCGCATTCCCGGTAGCACCAGCTACCGAGTCCAGAGCATCTACCAGAGGCACACCCGCTGCGAACGTAGTAGAAAGCACGCGGCCGAACTTGGCAACCGCAGACTTATCCAGAATTTCGCCAACAATGGGCAGCTTCAAAACGTATTTATCGACAATATCAGAGAATTTTTGGGATCGGCGCTTAGATTCCTTGAATAAGTAGATCGTACCTACAATCCCAAGCAGAACGATAAACCACCATTTCTGCATCCATTCAGATATACCGATGATGAACTGAGTAAACACGGGCAAATCCGCTCCAAAGCCCTGGAACAGGCTTTCGAACTGCGGAACTACCTTCACCAACAGGATAGCTGTAACCACAATCGCGACTACGATAACGGCGATAGGGTAGGTCATCGCCTTTTTGACCTTCTTCTTCAGAATTTCCGTTTTCTCAAGATAGGTAGCAATACGGTCCAGCATCTGCTCAAGTGCACCTGCTTTCTCGCCAGAATCCACAAGGTTGCAGTACAGATCGTCAAAGTATTTTGGATGTTTACGCAAGGATGCAGCGAAACCTGTACCAGAGGAAATATCATTCCGGATGGCCATGACCAGTTCTTGAAGACCCTTGTTCTCGAGACCATCAGCAACAATGTCAAAGCTCTGCACCAAAGGCACACCGGCTTTCATCATTGTGGCTAGCTGTCGGGTCAGCATCGCTATGTCAAACGGAGTGATTTTCTTGCTGCCACCAAACAATGGCTTGGGCTTCTTTTTCACTTTGTCTGGGATAATGCCCTGCTTACGTAGCTGAGCCTTAACAAGAGCCAAGTTTGAGCCCGTCAGCTCTCCTTTGGTCTTGTTGCCTTTTCTGTCTTTGCCTTCCCAGACATACGATTCCAGCTTCTGCGCTTTTTCTGCCATGCTTAATCCTTCGTCACGCGGTTGGCTTCCTCAAGGCTGGTCACTCCTTCCATTACTTTCAGAAGGGCGGATTGCCTCAGGTTGCGGAAGCCTTCTGCCTGCGCTTGTTTTGCAATTTTTATAGAACTGGCTTCTTCCATAATCATGCTTGCCAGCTCTTCAGTAATCTTCACCACCTCGTAAATACCGACGCGGCCTTTATATCCATTAGAGCATTTATCACAGCCCTTGGGGCGGTACAACGTGAAGCCTGTATCAATTTGTTCTTGTGTGAACCCTTCCTTCAAAAGTACGTCTTTGGGCACGTCTGCAGGCTGTTTGCAGCTGCACAGGCGCCGACCAAGGCGCTGGGCAATGATCAAGCTCACCGAGGTGGCAATGTTGAAGGCGGGCACCCCCATGTTCATCATCCGGGTGAGGGTTTCGGCAGCGCTGTTAGTGTGCAGCGTAGACAGAACCAAGTGCCCCGTCTGTGCGGCTTTGATTGCAATGTTAGCGGTTTCCAGATCCCGGATCTCACCCACCATGATTACGTCAGGGTCCTGCCGCAAGAATGCCCGCAACGCTTCCGCAAATCCCAAGCCTACCTTGGTGTTCACGTTGACCTGGTTGATGCCTTCCAAGTTGATCTCCGCCGGATCTTCCGCCGTGGAAATGTTGATGCCCGGTGTGTTCAGAATGTTCAAGCCGGTGTAGAGGGATACCGTTTTACCGGAGCCGGTCGGCCCGGTTACCAGAATCATACCCTGGGGTTGCGCTAGGGCGTCCATATATAGTTGCTTCTGGTCTTCCTCATAACCTAAGACATCAATGCCCAGCTTGGCCTGGCTTGGGTCCAGAATCCGAAGAACAATTTTTTCGCCCCAAAGGGTGGGCAGAGTATTCACCCGGAAGTCGATGGCTTTGGTCTTGGACAGCTTCATCTTGATCCGACCGTCCTGAGGTACGCGGCGCTCCGAGATATCCAGTTGGGCCATGATCTTCACCCGGGCAGAGATCTTCGGTGCAAGTTTAATGGATGGGCGAGATATCTCTTTCAGGATTCCATCTGTCCGGTAGCGAACCCGGTAGATCTTTTCGTATGGCTCAAAGTGAATATCGGATGCGCCGCCGCGGATGGCATCAAGCAACATCTTGTTAACATACTTAACAATAGGTGCATCATCTACTTCCGTAGCGCTGACGGCACCGTCGTCGTCCTGGTCGCCGCCCTCGGTTTCGACGCCCTCAAGATCAGCATCGTCGAGATCACCCATGGTAGTGTCATGGGATTCAAGGTACTTGTCGATGGCTGTGCGCAGCTTGGCATCGTCCACAAGAATCGCGTCAGTGCTCAATCCTGTGTTGAACTTGATCTCATCCAAGGCCTGAATGTTTGTTGGGTCTGATACTGCGATGAATAGCCGATTACCTCTCTTATACAAGGGCAGGGCGTTGTGCTTCCGCACCAACTTTTCGTCAACCACCTTCTCAGGCATCATTTCCGGTAGGAACGAATCCAGGTCCAGTACCGAGACGCCAAATTCCATCGCAGCAGAAAATGCCAATTTGGAGCTATCTGCCAGATTGTTCTGGGTAAGGTAGGTAATCAGTGGGATGCGGTTCTGGGAGGCCTGAAGAAAGGCATCTTTGGCGGTTTCTTCGTCAAGAAGCCCGTCATCCACAAATCGACGGGCCAGGCCCGTCAGGGTTACGTTTCGGTTGCTGCTCGCCATAAATGCTCTGAGGAAAGTCTTATAAGTGGCTGAATATCGTATTTATGAACACAGAGTTTAGATGCATGGCCGGGGTTTGGAAAGCGGGGTGAGTCTCAGGTTTGATCTTTCTCAAAGACATGTCGTTGAAATGTGCTTGTCGACTTGTGTTTGGTTCGGGTGACAAAAAACGTCACTCCTGGACGTGCTGTGGCGGGGTTTGGGTGATTCTGCTGTGTGTGATGCGCTTCACGGAGGGCTGCAAGGCGCTGAATGGTAGTATGTTTTTAACATTATCTTGCAATTGGCACGCAGGGTGCTTAAGTTACTTCAGGCTCAGCGCGGCTGGTAGGGAGTGTGCCCGACGGTCAGAGCTTGGATAAAAGAAACGACAACTCTAGAGGTCGATAACATGCAGAAGATTCAAATGAAAAAAGGTCAGCAGGGTTTCACTCTGATCGAACTGATGATCGTTGTTGCAATCATTGGTATTTTGGCGGCTGTTGCTATTCCTGCGTATCAGGACTACACAATCCGTGCCAAGGTTAGTGAGGTTTTGACGGTTGCTAGTGCTGCCCGCACAAGTGTCGCCGAATACTACATCAGCACTGGTAGCATGCCCGCGACCACAACCGCTGCTGGCATTAACACAGATACCGGCCAGAGCGATTACATCACTAATATTGCTTTTGCTACTTCTTCTACTGGTACTCAGTTGACCTACACATTGGGCAATTTGGGTGGTACTGCAGACGCCAGCACTTTTGAATACCTCGTAACTGGTAATAACAATGGCGTTCAAGTTGATTGCACAGGCGGTTCCCTCGAGGCTAAATATCGTCCTGCAAACTGTCGCCCGTAAGCTGACGCCATAGAGTTTTCAGGCAGTTAGCTGTACGTTAAGAAAAGTCCTCGAAAGAGGACTTTTCTTTTTTGGCTTAAACAAAAATTAGGGTGATGATGTCTTGAAAAAGCTCTCGTGTCATTCGGTAATGGTATCCACAGCGTTCTGCGTTCTGCTCGCCCTCACGTGGTTCGTTTATCAGCCGGGACTCTCTGGGCCGTTTTTTCTTGACGATTTCGACAATCTGTCGGCACTTGAAGGCGGTGTAGAGAGTGTTGGCGATTTGAATCATTACTTAAGTATTGGTAATGCCGGTCCTTTGGGTCGTCCTGTTGCGAAGTTGTCTTTCTTACTCGACGATAATAATTGGCCCTCGAATCCTGAAGACTTCAAGAAAACCAATCTGCTCATCCACCTTTTGGTCGGTATTATTGGGTTTATTGCCTTACGGGTTCTTGGGCGCCAACTCCTAAAAGATTCATCTGCCAATTGGATTGCTCTGGCGGCAACTGCCATCTGGTTAGTTCACCCGATGCAGGTATCAACAGTTCTCTACGTTGTTCAGCGCATGACACAGCTCTCAGCGCTATTCAGCTTGTTGGGGATTGCTGCACATTTGTTTCTCAGAATGAGATACCCGGAGCCTAGGATTTTCCAACTTGCTTTGCTCAGTGGCTCTCTGGGTCTGTTTACGTTGCTGGCCATCCTGAGCAAGGAATCCGGCGCTTTGTTGCCTGTTTATATATTGGTAATCGAGGCTACTATTCTCGCGTCAAAAAAGCAGTCGGCTCTGTTTCTCTGGTGGAAGCGAATAAGTTTAGTCGCTCCAACGACCTTTATACTTATCTATGTTTTGTATTTTCCGAAATGGGTCGGTAGTTATGCAAACCGTGATTTTACCTTACAGGAAAGGTTGCTGACTCAGTCTGTGGTTCTATGGGACTACATAGAAAGCTTATTTGATCTGCAAGTTCATCAATTGGGGCTCTTTCAAGACGACTACCCCATCTACTCAAGTCTTTGGGTGCCCGAAGTCTTTTTTTCGGTTCTTGGCATTGTTCTGTTCGTCGGTTTTGCAGTGATGTTCCGTCGCTCTTACCCGGTATTAAGTTTTGGCATTTTATGGTTCTTTGCAGGCCATATTATTGAGTCCTCCGCTGTGCCTCTGGAGCTGTACTTCGAACATCGTAACTATCTGCCGTTTTTTGGACCAATGTTTGCTTTTGTCTGCATATTGAGCAACGCCTTGGGAAAATACGTTAAAGCGGTCCCGAGGTTCGAAGCGGTCGTTTTTGCCATGATAATTACCGTAGCAGCGGGGGTTACCTGGGGCTACTCATCTGAATGGGGTGACTCCCGCCGTATTATTCCGATCTGGTCATCTGAGCACCCAAACTCGCTGCGTGCCCAGAGGACATTTGCACAGCATCTGGCCTCTGTAGGGTTTCCTGACGCCGCTCTTGACGTGATTGATGAGACTTATAAAGCCTTCCCTCATGACTTGAGCCTTCCCCTGATGTCTCTGACTTTTTCGTGTGCCTTCGAGAAACCTATCAGATACGACTTGGCGGAAATCGCACAAAATTTCGCTCAGCACAGGTGGACGGATGGGTTGCGTCCGGTTGTCTCTAATCTTTCTCGCTTTATACATGAAACATCGTGTTCGACCATTGCACCCGATGTTGCCGATTTGCTCAAGGGAACATTAGCCTTTGAAGGGCAGGGTACCAATACCAGCGGCGTAGCCGCGTTCCAGGCGATTGCGGGTGACTTAATGCTTGGGAGTGGTAACGCCGATGCCGCTTTGGAGTTTTACTTTAAAGTCGATAATATGTTGCCTTCCGTGGATTCAGCCACGCGCATCGCACATGTCTATCTCCGTGCGGGAGAGTTTCCATCCGCTAGAAGAATGTTGGAGGTGGCTATTGAACGGGATGCTCAGGATGGCATCTCCGAGGAGAAAATGGCTCAGTATATAACAATATTCGAGTTTATTGATGAGAGGATAAACAGTAATTTACCGTAATCTCGCGCTATTGCAGTTGGGCTCCAAATCAATTGAGACGATTATTGGTCAAGTACTCGGGACATATTGATGCAAAAAATATCCGTTATTATTCCAGCGAAGAATGAAGCGTTAGCGATTGCTGAAGTCGTCGAGAAGGTTTTTGTGGTTTTTCCAGACTCAGAAGTTATTGTGGTTGATGATGGCTCTGAAGACGAGACAGCTGCGCTCGCCGAGCAGAGTGGCGCAACAGTGATCAGGCATCCGTATTCCAAGGGGAATGGTGCAGCCATTAAAACGGGTGCACGAGAGGCTCATGGAGATGTGTTGGTGTTTATGGATGGAGATGGACAGCACTCTCCTGAAGATGCCAGGCGATTGATTTCGAGACTTGGCGAAGGGTTCGACATGGTTGTCGGTGCCCGCAAGAGGGGGTCTCAGGCAAGTTGGGGCAGAGGGGTTGCCAACTGGTTTTACAATGCCTTGGCTAGCTACATGACAGGGCAGCGAGTGATGGACTTGACGTCAGGGTTTCGAGCTGTGAGAGCGGACAGGTTTCGACAGTTTCTTTATTTGCTTCCGAATGGATTTTCTTATCCAACTACGTCAACGATGGCATTTTTCCGGGCCGGGTATTCGGTTTGTTATGAGCCAATACATGCTTCAAAGAGGCAGGGAAACAGCCATATAAAGCTTTTGCAAGATGGTCTTCGGTTCTTGTTGATTATATTTAAAGTGGGCACCCTGTACTCGCCATTGAAGCTCTTCTTTCCAATTGCATTTTTTCATGCATTAGCCGGTGGGCTTTATTATGCATACACGTACTACTTGGATGAGAGGCTTTCAATTGCAACAGTGTTTATGTTAACGGCCGGAACGACGATTTTTCTTATTGGTTTGGTCTCTGAGCAAATTACCGCCTTAATGTATAAAAATGATGATTAATATTCACGGTGGCGTATTTGAGTCTGACCATCAGTTGACTGTTCTATGAGAGTGCTGGTTGTTTCAACATCATTTCCTATCAGTCCAGAGTCTACAAGCGGGATTTTCGTCAAGAGGTTGGTTGACGCGCTCTCCAGAAAACTGGATGTTCAAGTCGTTGTGCCTGATGGGCGTCAGCGTACCGAACCGGGTGCCGATTACCGTGTCAAAAGCTTCCGGTATGCTCCAAAAGTGTTTCAAACTCTTTCTCATGAGCCCGGAGGTTTGCCGGTTGCTATTAAGGAAAATCCTGCAAGCGCGTTATTGTTACCGAGTTATTTTTTGTTTTTCTTCTTGGCGGTATGGCGTTACTCACGTGGGGTAGATCTGATTCACGCCAATTGGTCCTTGCCGGGCGTTTTTGCAGGCATTGTGGGCTTGATCAAAAGGATTCCCGTCGTCACCACGTTGCGGGGTGATGACGTTTCGAATCTCCGCTCTTCCTGGGTTAGAAGGGCTGTGCTTAGCCTCTTGCTGAGGTCGAATGCGCGCTTGATTACAGTTAGCCCCTCGATGGCACAGGAATTGTCGAGCATATTCCCGTTGTCTTCGGCCTCATTCCAGCATATCCCCAATGGCGTTGACGAGAACTTTCTATCTGTCAGCAGTCTTCAAGAGGATGAGATTGTTCCGAGGCTTCTCTGTGTGGGCAGCTTGATAAAACGCAAGCGAATCGACACCGCTATTGAAGCTTTAGCTAGGGTTCCCAAGCGCGCAACGCTAACAATCGTTGGTGAGGGGCCAGAAAAAAAAACGCTGGTCTCAAAGGTTGCTGCGCTTGGCCTTACAGAGAGAGTTGAGTTTGTGGGGGAGGTGCCACCGAGTCAGATTGCCAATACGCTGTCTCAGCATGATGCGCTCATCCTCTGTAGTTGCTCAGAGGGACGTCCGAACGTAGTTCTAGAGGCCATGGCGTCTGCTCGAGTTGTTATCGCCACCGATTTACCCGGTATCGTCGATTTTATCGAGGACAGCAGGACAGGGCTTTTGTTTCCGGTCGGAGATGTCGAGACGCTATCGGAAAACATCGAAAAACTAATGAAAAATCCATGTTTGAGCGCAGAGCTTGGTAACTCCGCCAGAACGGAAATATTAAATCAGGGTTTGACGTGGGAGAGCTGTGCAGCACGCTACTATCAGGTCTATGAGGCCACTCTGGAGGGCGCGCGGTGCGAGGGATAATTTCTGCCTTTGTATTCAGGGGGGCATAAGGACGTTTATTGGACGGCCGGGACACTATGACGAAAGATGTTGTTCATGAGATGACGAAAATTACATTATGCATTGATGAACTGACGACAGGCGGGGCTCAACGGGTTCTGCTCTTTCTGGGTAGGGAGTTGGTGAAACGCGGGCATTGTGTCGATCTTGTAGTGCTTTCTAATACGGGAGCGCTCTTTTCTCAAGTCGATGGCAACATAACGGTTGTAAATTTAGCAACAATGTCCGGCTCGAAAGGTGGGCCCTGGGTTGCTCTCACGAGTCTGATCAAGCTGTCCAAGTATTTAAGAAAAACAAAGCCTCATGGAATTCTGTCGACCATAACAGGAAGCAACCTTCTGTCTGTGGTTGCATGGTTTTTGGGAGGTAGGCCTGGTCGCCTTGTTTTAAGAGAGGCGACGAGCCTGAAAAATGTCTCATCGAAGTGGCGTCTGTTTCTGATGTCCTTCCTATATAGAAGGGCAGATGCAGTGATTGCTCTGACATCCACCCACGCGAACGAACTCGCCCAAGCTTTGTCTTTGAACAAAAGCATGTTAACCGTCATCGGAAACCCCATAGATTCTGAGTTTCTCGAGAAGGGTCTTTCAGGCACCGATAGAGATTTCGTAAAGAGTTTTTCGCCTTACATCGTGGCCGTTGGCCGTTTGACGGAAGCTAAAGATTTTTCCAGTCTCATCAGAGCGTATTCCTTTTTATCGCATTTAGAGGGCTTCCCGAAGTTGGTGATTGTTGGTGATGGTCCGGAACGGAACGTATTAGAGAGGCTTATCTCGGACCTGTCGCTGCAAAAGGCCGTGTTTTTGGTGGGGCATTACGACAGTCCTGCCGGTTGGTATGCCAACGCAGAAGGATTCGCCTTAACTTCCCTATGGGAGGGTTATCCCAACGCGCTATTGGAAGCACTGTACTTTCACCTGCCGGTTTTAATCACGCGCTATGATAAATCAATTGACGAAATCATCAGTGCACTGAATCTTCAAAGTTTTGAAGTAGCCGAGCCGGCGAATCCAAGGGACATAGCTCGAGCGCTAATAGCTCTATGGGAGAAGACTTCGCGAAACACTGTGAGCGTGTTTTCCAACGAAGTTATCGATGCTTATGAGGCGGCTCTACTAGGGTCATAGCGGCTTCTGCGTGAAGCCCTAATCGATTGGAGCATTATGGATGGCGGACAAATTCGGAAGTCCTATTGCTCAAATGAGCTATTCCGAAGGGATCAATACAAAATCAGGCTCGATTGAGGTATTTGGGGTCTTGCTTGTGAGGTTATTGGCTCCACGTAAAACAAGCCGTTACTATACCAACTACCTGATCAGGCCAAAATTCTAAAATGTCTTTAGTGTAATCTTTGATGATGACGGTTTAAGCCTAGATTGCCCTTTTTCTGGCGGGGGGCGTCAGAATACATCCACCTTTTTGGATCGGTATCAATGTGCGGTTTCAGTTTTTTATACAGTCGTATTGAAGGCGAAGGCTTGGAGAGGGTTTGCCGTGCCTCAGTTGCGAGAATGACTCCGAGGGGGCCTGATAGCTCCGGAGTGGAAGTTCGCCGGAACGCGGTGTTGGGTCATGCCCGGCTATCGATAGTGGGGCTGAATGATAGCCCCCAGCCCATGTCCACAGCCGATCATCGTTTTACTCTCGTTTTCAACGGTGAAATATATAACTACAAAGAATTGAAAAAGGAGTTAGCCCAAGGTTGGCAATTCGTAACCACTGGTGATACCGAGGTTTTGCTGGCTGGCCTGGTAACACGGGGGGAGGGTTTTATTGATCGGCTTGAGGGTATGTGGGGTTTTGCCCTCTGGGATAACGAAAAAGAGACGCTTTTGGTATCGCGGGATCGGATGGGCAAAAAACCGGTTTACTATTTCGCCTCAGAGAAGGAAATCGGAGTCTCATCCGAACTTCCTTCTCTAAATGAACTGTCACGCCGCACTTGGAAAGAAGACGTCAACAGCACAGCGGATTACTTCCGTTATGGCTACACGTTGCCCGGTAATACTTTCTTTGAGGGCGTTTTCGAATTGCCGGCCGGTTCAAATCTAACCTGGAAGGTCGGATATGCTCCGGTTGTCCGGCGATATTGGATTCCGGAGGTCAAGAAGTACAATGGGACATATGATTCGGCTGTAGACGAGCTACGGTTTCGTCTTACTGCGGCCGTTGAACGTCGATTAGTTGCAGACGTAAAGGTAGGGACGTTCTTGTCGGGAGGTGTCGATTCTTCTGTCGTTTCGGCTGTCGCGGCGCAGCTGACCAATCATAATGTAGAGTCGTTTACGATTGGTTTTCGTGATGCGTCGCATGATGAGAGCGTATTTGCTAAACAGACCGCTGAATTTTTGGGTATCAAAAACCACTGTTCAATCATAGACGAACTGGCGTTTGAGGAGTTTGAAAAGATACTGCTGGAGCGTGTTGGCCAGCCTTTTCACGATTCGTCGCTCGTCCCAACGGCGGCTGTGTCTGCTTTGGCCAGCAAGCACGTGAAAGTCGCCTTATCTGGTGACGGTGCCGACGAATTGTTCGGAGGTTATGAGCGGTATAGAGCAAGGAAAATTTTGAATCTCTATGTCTCTTTGCCTCTAGTGATGCGTTCAAGTGTTCGCAAGTTTGTAGATCTACTGCCTGAGCCAGAGAGCCACCATAGCCGGAGTTTACTGAAAAAGCTTCATTTGTTTATGGATGTTGTGGACAGACGAGAGGCTGAGCAACCCTACATTGCGCCCTCTTTTTTCTCATGGCGAAACTACGAATCTCTGTTTCCGGGATTAGCCGGAAAAGGCCATGGATTTCATAAATTTTGGGAAAGCCAAGAGGCGCTCTCAGATATTAAGGAGATGATGTTAAGCGACACGTTCGTGTATTTGCCTCAAGACATTCTGACTAAGGTCGACAGAGCGTCAATGCATCATTCTTTAGAGGTGCGGGCTCCATTTCTGGACACCTCCGTCGTGAGTCTGGCTATGAGTCTGCCAATTGAGTGGGTGCACGGTTGGAGTTACTCCAAAAAGCCTATTAAATCTGCCTTCTCAGACCGTTTGCCGGCCCAGATCTGGAATCGAAACAAACAGGGATTCGCTGTTCCTATCTCGCGTTGGTTTCGGGAAGATCTGGGGTCACGACTTGAAATCCTACTTGAGGAGGTATCAGTACCAGGCATGAATATGGGAGGGATCAAGAACTTGCTCGAGAAACATCGATTGGGGCGAGGAGATTACGCCTATAGACTGTGGTTGGTTTTCGTCTATCTAACGTGGAGAAAGAAGTGTAGTTTCCTTGAACCAAGCTGAGGGTTGGGCAGAGCTAAAGAAACACCTTCATTCTTATGCGCATTGCGGTTTTGATCCTTGGCTCTATGGATTCAGTTACATAGCGACGTTCGTCAGATGGTACCGTCATACGCTTTTGGACTTGGAAAGTTAACTAAATCGGAAACTTGGCTGAAAAGATCGCCCTGATTTAGCGATAGAAGAAGTGTTCAGGTGAGGGGTAGACGCGCTAACTAAAACCCTTAGGCTTAACTTGCGAGTATTTAATAAAGCAGGGCTGATGGCGTGAGCCATTTTGGAGATACCTTGGTAATAAGAAAAAGCTTTTACTCGACAATTTCTCAGCTTGCGGGGCGCTCTCCAAATTTCATTCTTCCGCTAGTCTTTCTCGGGAAGTTCGGTGGTTCAGAGGCTTCCGATCTGCTGTTTTTATCGCTTGCAATAGTTTTTTTTCTGGGAACGACGTTGTCTAATGCTGCCTCAGATGCTTTTATTCCAGATTTTTCTGAAAGTAAAATAAATAGAGCTAGTGTGAAATGGCGAAATAGTATCCTTGCCCTATCACTTTTTTCGTTAATGTTGGTAGCCTTTCTCGCGCCGGAGATAGGTTTTTATACACTATGTATTGCCATTATTTCTATGTTTCTGGTGGCTATAGGTCTTTCCTCTGCATTCTATGTTTCACAATCATATTTTCATGGGGATTTCGTTACTCCAGGTATCACCTGGGTTTTTCGTTGGGTTTCGGTGTTCCCAGTTTTATTGGTGGATAATGTCAAAATAGCCGCGTTGTTATTTTATTTTTCTATTCTAGTGGCTGATATTTTAAGGTGGTTTGTACTGAAAAAATCGGCGGCCCGTTACTTACATCAGTCATCGGATCAGTCCTTGAGGGTTGTAGGTGTCTCGGGTGTCTTTTGGTTCATGTTGAGTGCATCCCTTTCAGGGCTAAACCCCTTGGTCGATCGATTTATCGCAGGCACCCTTGTCACGGGATCATTGTCGCAATTAGAGGTGATCGAGCGAATAGCCTCACTTTTTCTCTTGGTACCGACAATTGGTGTAATGCAAGTTATAAATGTTGAGGTAAATCGAAAAATACAAAATTCAGAATTCCTCCATTTTGATTTTATGCTTCTGAAGTGGTTTTTTGCGGCTTCTCTATGGAGTGTTGTTTGCATTTCTTTCGTTATTTATTTCGGAGAGTTCGTAGTGAATTTACTAGAGATATCAGAATGGCTAGGTCATCAGAGCTTTATATTTGGAGTAATTATATTAATTTCATCGGCGCCCTCTATGTTTGTCGGAATGATTTGTGTTCGAATCCTGCTGGGGATGAAGAAAAGCAAGGTGGTGTTGGTCTATTCCGGTTGTTCTCTTTGCTTTAATGCTGTCGTGTCATTCGCGTTAAGTTCGTTATATGGTGTTAACGGGATTTTGTTGGGCACCTTACTCACATACTCTTTCACCGGTGTGATGCTGGTTCTTCACTGTTCAAGATATCATCGATCAAATCTCGATAATATTTGGCGGAAGATTTGATACTGAATTCTTCCCTAGCAGATTTGGCAATTTCTGCGCGATCGAATAGCGCCAATCTGTGATCCATTTCCATAAGGCCATCAAGGATTTTTTGATCATCGCAGAAATCAATTAGAACGCCATTCCGGGTCGTTATAATTTCCTCTGCACTTGTATCCCGTTTCGTTGCGAGAACTGGGACACCATTTACTAGCGCCTCAAGCATTGCGTTTGATAAGCCCTCATATCGTGAGGGCATGACAAAAAAGGCGGCGGTTGCCAGCTCCGAGATAGGATCTTTCAGTTTTCCACATAGTTGAATAGACTTCTCGTTAGATTCATGTGCTATCAAAGCTTCAAGATTGGTTTGCTCGCTACCCTCTCCAATTATCTTCAAGATATACTGTGGCCTCATAGTTTGGAAAGCCGAAAATGCCCGAATTAAAGCATCGAATCCCTTTTGGTACTCTAGGCGGCCGATGGAGACAATGGTGGTACTCGAGCATGCCGCGCCAGCATTGGCTATCATTCTTCGCTCAGTAACTCCATTTGGTATTACTACAGTCTTTGTGCTGTTCGAAATTCCTGGAATAGTCATCTCAAGGCTTCGTTGCAGTGACTTGCTGAGATTCACGATTGCGTCAGCTTTCGGGTATAGTTTTTGAGCCAGCCGCAAGTATAGTTTGGGAGCCCGCATAAGTGAGGAAGCTTCACGGAGAGGAAGGGCCTCCCTGACTATGTACTTTATACTTGCTGGAGTAACATATTTGATAATTAACGCTATGAGATTCATATCGATGATCGAACTCAGCACCACATCCGGCGGTTGTAGCCAGGAGAGGCGGATCAGTCTGTAGAAAAAGTGGCATGGGTTGGCATGTGTGTATACAGTCTGACCTGGTGTGTGTAGTTCTGCTTCGCTGTCATTCACGAAGAAGATAAAATCGTACCGAGAGTGCAGCTCCGCTGCCAGTGAAGTGAGAAAGACTTCTGCACCCCCAACTTTCAGATTCGGAAGAAGAATCCAGACAATCTTTTTTTTCTGATCATTTTTCATATTGGTGAGCTAAATGCTTAATGGGGCGTATTGTAAAATTTGTGGGGGCCGCTGCAAGGAGAACCAGAACTTTACTCGATTTTTAGCGCTTGGTGAAACTAATTGCAGAGTTTTGACTTGCGAAAACTGTAAGACCAGCTTCCTTGTCGGCGAGCCTCCTAATAATCTATATAATCATGAATATTTTTCAGTCGCCGGCGCCGATTATGATTATGAAAAACAGAGTCGCTCCAATTCGGATCACTATCAAGACATTATAGAAAAGTTGGTGTCCTATGGAGCCGGGTCAGCGAGTCTTGTGGATATTGGCTGTGGGATGGGGCATTTTGTCCGACAGGCGAGCGCCTCTTTTGAAGAGGTACTCGCGGTAGATGGGCACGTTGATCCAAGTTGCTTTGTTGGCGACCGCAGCCAGCTGTCTGTTGAGGACATTGATCGTATTGAGATTACTCCTGAAAAATTTGATGCAATAACACTCAATCATTCCCTAGAGCATGTCGATGACCCAGTGAGGTTGCTGGAGCAAGCACGGGAGGGGCTGCGGCCCGGAGGCGTTCTTTATGTGGAGGTTCCGTTCCAGTTTGGCAGTTTCTACGATAGAGTCGCCGCGATTCTAAGTCCCAAACAGGCCCCAGATTTTTTGAGTTTTCACCATAAGACATTTTTCTGTCCAAGGAGCCTTGAGCTTGCGCTGGAAAATACTGGTTTTGAGGTGTTGGAGCTCCGGACATTTTTGCCCAAGAGAGGGGTAGGCCGATTTCGCGGCTTGAGAGGGCGCCTTCGCTTCGTTTTTTTATGGGGGGCATCTCTCGTAAACAGGGCCGATTACATAGCAGTTTTTGCAAGACGGCTGGGCTGACACCCGTACCTCTGCCAGGTTAAGGTCCAAGTCTGGCTTAACGGTGCGGAGCCATCGCCTAAGTTCACCGTTCATTGTGTCTACCTTCGCCGATTAGGCGCGTTCTGGTCATCAGACACCTCGTTTATGGTGGCGATCTTACCACCTACGTTGGTGTCCGGATTCATTGAACCACTACACCGTTCAAATGGGACTATTTGCACTTAAACGATCTTCCTGATGCTGCCACGGTGATGGTCAGGTTGCCGGAATGGATCAACTACTACAATCGCGGCCACCCGCACAAGAGACTGAAAATGAAGTTGCCCTCGGAGTGTCGGGCGGAATCGGCATCAACGAATGAGGTGGTGTCCAGTTCAGCGGGGGCAACTACAGCCCGCCAGTTAGCTCGCCGGAGATAACTCGCTCCAACTTGTACGGCGATAACCTTTCACACCAGCTACAATCTGAGCTACTTGCTGTACTACGAACAGCATGCCATGCCCACAGACGTGGAGAATTCATGCTCGAAGACCTGACTGTCCGTATCGTGACGATGTTGTTCTACCTGATAAGCCTGCTGGGTGTGGCCGTTGTTGCCTGGGGTGTTGCGGAGGCTGTGATTCGTTTCGTCACACTGCTGGCAGGCCACAGGGGCGCTCACGCGAAGCTGGTGAGAAAAACTGCCCGTATTCGTGAGCGCCTGGGTGCTCATCTTCTGCTGGCGCTGGATATTTTCATCGGCGCAGACATCATCAAAAGCGTTATAGCGCCCGCCTGGGAGCACATTGCCATGCTCGGTGCTGTTGTACTGATCAGGGTGGTGCTGAGCTACTTTCTGGAGCGGGAAATGGAACGAACTCACCAGTCGGCACAATCTGGCCGTTTATCCGATCACAACGGCGAGGGTGAGTGAATTTGGGGTCAGACCCCAAGACATTTCACCCCGCCAAATGTTCTGGGGTCAGACCCCAGTGTTGTTATTCGTAGGTGCAGAAGTAGGCGGTATCTACGTCAGCCTTTACCTTGAAACTCGTATTGGCCGCTACCTCAAAGGCATCACCAGCCCCGTAGCGGGTCCAGCTATCGCTACCTGGAAGCTGAACGGTCAACGCGCCGCTGACAACGGTCATCACTTCTTTTTGACTGGTCCCGAACTCGTACTCACCGGAACTGATCACACCTACGGTTGCAGGCAGAGACTCGCCTTGGAAGGCAATGGATTTTACTTTGCCGTCAAAGTATTCGTTTACATTTAACATCGTAATTACCCCTTATTTATCCAAACTGCCGATTCAGCCAGGCATTGATATCACCAGATTCATACATCCATTGCGTCTCACCCTGGTCATCAGTGATCAGCAGGCAGGGCACTTTTACGGCGCCACCGCCATTCAAAAGATCCTCACGATTCGCCGGGTCGTGTTGTGCATCACGCAGCTCGATATTCAGGCCCAGCCGGGCCATCTCTTTGCGAACCTTGATGCAAAACGGGCAGGCCCGGAACTGGTAAAGCGCCAGGTTTTCGGTGGCTTTATCAATCTCTGCTTGCTGCTCAGGCGAGCGGCTGATGGCCTTCGGTGTACTGAGTTTCTCCGAAAGCAACATAAACGGTGTTAGAACCAGCCGCAGCAGGCGGAAAAAAGCTCGGATAATCATTCGCATACTAAAACCTAAACTATTTGGAAATGGGCGTATTTGCTGGAAATAGGGCGGCAAGGATACCACGGCTAAAAATTTGGGGTCAGACCCCAAGACATTTCACCCCATCAAATGTTCTGGGGTCGGACCCCAACTTGAATTACCAGAACCAGCGCAGGGGCGCGGGGGCTTCCACCGTTTCAGGCGCCTGCCGCACCATCAGGGCAATCTCGGCAGAACCATGCTCTTCGGCGCACTGGTACAGCGACCGGATGTGCTCTGGGCTGCGCTTGTCTTCCACATCCCGGTGGTTGTCGATGCACTGCTCGAAGTATCTCTGCATCTGTGCCTGGCGTTCGGCATCGTCGCCGGCCCAGGTCTGCAGGTTTTCGAGGCGGGCCACATCCACGGCGATGCCGTAGCGGTGCAGTTGCACCATCAGCACCATGGCCAGGATGAAGGCCAGGAATACTCCGAGGGAAAGGGTTCCGATTACGTACTTGCGAATCATTGGTTTGCCTTGAAGGGGGATGCAGCGTTGGCGATGGTGCTCCGGTTCAGCTCATAAACCGCCATGTTTACCGCAGAGGCCAAATTCAGGGACTCGATCTTTGCAGCGCCGGGAATGGTGAAGCGCTGGGCAGCTAGCTCATTCAAAGCTTCCTGCGGCACGCCGCGGGCTTCATTGCCAAACAGGTAGCAGTCGTGTTCTGCGAAAGCCGGATTGGCGATGGGGGCGCCGCCAATGTCCAGGCAGGCGATGCGAGGATAGCGGTTGGCGAGCGTGTCCAGTGACACCTCGGTTTCAATCGGCACATGAAAAATCGCCCCCATGCTGGCACGGACCACTTTCGGGTTGAAGGGGTCGACACTGCCAGGGCTGAGCAGGCAGCGCAGGCCACCGAACCAGGCCAGGGTGCGCAAGATGGTGCCCAGATTGCCGGGGTCCTGGGCTTCGTGCAGGTAAACGGCTTTCTCACCGGGGGCGGGGCTTTCCGTTGACGCTGGCGGCATTGGTACCACCGCCAGAATACCTTGAGGCGTTTTGGTGTCGGCCAGCTGGGCCATTTGCCGGTCGCTGATCAGGTGCTTCGGCCAGGGGCTGTTCCAGTGTACGTAGGCGCTGGTTACGTAGAGCTGCGCTTGCCCCCAGGTGGAAGGTGCCTGCCCACGAGCCTTCTCCAGCTCCAACACCAGATGCTCCCCCTCCACCAGAAAATGCCCGAAGGCTTGGCGGTATTTTTTCTGGTGCAGTTTCTTGATGTCGTCTAGCTTCACGATGGATTGCTCCCGGCGGTGTCCAGATCAGCCATCATGGCCTTGGCCACCGCTTCGGCTACCTTGATGCCATCCACCCCGGCAGACAGAATGCCGCCCGCGTAACCTGCGCCTTCGCCAGCCGGGTAAAGTCCCCGGGTGTTCAGGCTTTGCAGAGTGTCCCGGTCGCGTGTGATGCGCACGGGGGAGGAGGTGCGGGTTTCAATGCCGGTCAACACCGCATCGGCCCGGTCGAAACCGCGTATCTGCCGGCCGAAGGCGGGCAAGGCCTCACGAATCGCGTCGATGGCATAGGGGGGCAGGGAAGGGGCCAGGTCGCCCAATCGAATACCGGGTTTGTAGGACGGAACCACCTCGCCGAGTTCTTCAGACGGCTTACCCGCGATGAAATCCCCGACCAATTGCCCCGGTGCGCAGTAATCGCTGCCGCCCAGTTTATAGGCATTGGCTTCCAGCTGTTCCTGCAGTTCGACGCCGGCCAGCGGGCCACCCGGGAAGTCTTTGTTCGGGTCAATGTTCACTACAATACCGGAGTTGGCGTTGCGCTCGTTGCGGGAATACTGGCTCATGCCGTTAGTAACCACTCGCCCCGGTTCGGAGGTGGCGGCCACTACGGTGCCCCCTGGGCACATGCAGAAGCTGTACACCGCACGGCCGTTGCTGGCGTGGTATACCAGCTTGTAATCCGCTGCCCCCAGTGCCGGGTGGCCGGCGTATTTGCCCAGCCGCGCGTGGTCGATCAGGCTCTGCGGGTGCTCAATCCGAAACCCGATGGCGAAAGGCTTGGCTTCCAGGAACACCTCACGCTGGTGCAGCATGCGGAACGTCTCCCGGGCGCTGTGCCCCAGTGCCATCACCACATGCCGGCTCATCAGCTGCTCGCCACTGGCCAGTTCCACCCCTTTTACCTGGCCATTGTCCACCAGCAGGTCGGTGACTTTCTGTTCAAAGCGAATCTCGCCACCCAGGCGAATGATCTCCTCGCGCATCTTCGACACCACCCCGGTTAGTCGGAAGGTGCCGATATGGGGTTTGCTCACGTACAGGATTTCTTCCGGCGCGCCCGCTTTCACGAACTCCGCCATCACCTTGCGGCCGTAGAACTTTGGGTCTTTGATCTGGCTATACAACTTGCCATCGGAAAACAGCCCGGCACCACCCTCGCCAAACTGCACGTTGGATTCAGGTGAAAGCTGCTTCTTGCGCCATAACGCCCAGGTGTCTTTGGTGCGCCGGCGCACATCCTTGCCCCGTTCCAACACAATTGGCCTGAACCCCATCTGCGCCAGCAACAAAGCCGCGAACAAACCACAGGGGCCAAGGCCGACCACAACCGGCCGTTGTTCCAAACCGGCGGGCGCCTGCGCTACCGGGTAGTAGGCGGTATCCGGCGCCGGGCGCACGTGGGTGTCGTCGGCAAAACGGGCAAGCACGGCGGCTTCGTCTTGTACGGTCAGGTCGATGATGTAAACAAACTTGATCTCGGTGTTCTTCTTGCGGGCATCGTAGCTGCGCTTGAAGACGGTGAAATCCAGCAGCTCATCGTCCTTCAGTTTCAGGCGATGCAGTAGCGCGGCTTTCAGGGCAGCCTCGGGGTGGTCAAGGGGTAAAGCCAGTTCGGTAACGCGAATCATGGTGTGTCCAGGCCGCCCGGCGACTGCCCGGCGGATTAGGGTTGGAATAAAAGTCAGAATGGCCGCCATTGTACTTTGGAGATGGGTACTTGTCAGGCGCCCGTGCTTTTGCGGCAACGCCGGTGGCAGCGTACAATGCCTTTTTTCCGCAGTAACGCAGATATCAAACCATGGCCCGTTCCAAAAGCAGTAACCGCTGGCTCGAAGAGCACGTTAACGACCCCTTTGTGAAACAAGCGCAACAGGACGGTTACCGTTCCCGTGCCAGTTACAAGCTGCTGGAAATCAACGATAAAGACCGGCTAATCCAGCCCACCAATCTGGTGGTGGATCTGGGCTCGGCACCCGGCGGCTGGTCTCAGGTTGCCGCCAAGCTGGTTGGCCACAAAGGCCGGGTCGTGGCCTCTGACATCCTGCATATGGACCCCATCGCCGGCGTCGAATTCATCCAGGGTGACTTCACCGAGCAGGAAGTATTTGACCAGATTATGGCGATACTGGATGGCGCCAGGGCCGATGTGGTCATCTCAGACATGGCCCCCAACATCAGCGGTGTCAACGCCGCCGACCAAGCCGCCTCCATGTACCTGGTGGAACTGGCCCTCGACATGGCCTGCCAGGTACTCAAGCCCAAAGGCAGCTTCGTCGCCAAAGTTTTCCACGGCGAAGGCTACGATGACTACGTTAAAGCCATGCGTGAAGTCTTCACCAAGGTCGTCGTCAGAAAACCCGACTCCTCACGAGCCCGCTCGCGGGAAGTTTATCTGGTTGGTAAGGGGTTTAGGGGGTCTGTTTAGGGTCTGTTTAGGGTCTGTCCCCGAACGGGGACTGACCCATTTTGGATCCCATGGGTTCATGCTCTGTGCAACAGACGGGCAAAGGTGGGTCAGTCCCCGCTGGGGACAGACCCCGAGGACAGCCCCCAAACTCCAAATTAATTGATCTTTCGCAAGATCACACCGCAGCACCATCGTTATCCTTTGCCCATCCAAACTCATCTGGGCAATACGAATGCAAAACCGCTCAACTCAATTCCTGCTTTTTATCGCAGTACTGGCACTCACACCCTGCGCCGGCGCCTCCTCCGTCTACAGCGCGCTGGCCCAGCTGGAAGAAATCGTTGCCGACGATGAGCGCCGGCAAACCAGCTACGATGCCGGAGAAGAGCGTATCCGCTTCTGCGGCTATTGCCACGGCCGCGACGGCAACAGTAAACGCGACTACATCCCGAACCTGGCAGGCCAGCACCCTTTGTATCTGTTCGAGCAGTTCGAGAAATTCGGCAGCGGTGCCCGAGAGGATTACGTAATGTCTCAGCTGGCGAAAACTCTCACCGTAGAGGAGCGCATTGATATCGCCGTGTATTACAGCGAACAGAAGGCTCAGCCCCGCCCCGGTGCCGATCCCAGGCTTGCCGGAAAGGGCGGGCAGTTCTACGAACAGCGCTGTGCCGCCTGCCACGGCAAAACCGCAGAAGGCTTCCGCGACATGCCCCGCCTGGCCGGCCAGCCTGCGGAATACGTCACGCTGGCGCTGAAACGCTTCCAGGGCATGGACCCAGCAAAACACACCTCCCCCATGATTGGTATTTCCGCTGTGCTGTCCGAAACAGATATCCAGGCACTTGCCGCCTATCTGCAAGGCCTGTAAAGGGGCTGTTGAAGGGTCTGTCCCCGAATGGGGACTGACCCATTTTTACCGCGGCCTATCTCCCGAGGGTCTGTCCCCGAACGGGGACTGACCCATCTTGGAACCCATGGGCTCGGGCTTAGTGCAACAGACGGGCAAAAGTGGGTCAGTCCCCGTTGGGGACAGACCCGTTAGTATTTTTGCGCTAAGCTGGAAATAGTATCCACCAGACAAGGATTTACACGCCTATGAAACTTCGCTTCCTCGGCGGCACAGGCACCGTCACCGGCTCTCGCTATCTGCTCTCTGATGAAAACCACCGCCTGCTGGTGGATTGCGGCATGTATCAGGGGGTAAAAACCTTGCGGCGGCGAAACTGGGCGACGTTTCCGGTAGACCCGTCAACCATCAATGCCGTGGTGCTCACCCACGCCCACATTGATCACTCCGGCTACCTGCCTGCACTGGTGAAAAACGGCTTCAAGGGCAAGATCTACTGCACCAAGGCAACTCATGAGCTGTGCAAAGTGCTGCTGCCAGATGCCGGCTTTCTGCAGGAAGAAGATGCCAAGTACGCGTTCCGGAAGAAATTCTCCAAGCACGAAAAACCCGAGCCGCTGTTCACCGAAAAAGACGCCCGGGAAGCCCTCAAGCACTTCGAGTCCCTGCACTACCACGAGAAGTTCGAACCCGTGAAAGGCTTTGAAGTGAGCTTCACTCCGGCGGGGCACATCCTGGGTTCATCCTGCGTGCACGTTCACCACAAAGGCGCCGCGCGCACGGTGGTGTTCAGCGGTGATGTGGGGCGCCAGAACGACCTTATTATGCGACCACCCGAGCCGTTGCAACATGCGGACGTTCTGGTGTGCGAATCCACTTACGGCGACCGAACTCACGGGGAATCAGACCCGGAAGGCGACCTGGCTGACATCATCACCAAAACCGCTGGCCGGGGAGGTATCGTATTAATGCCCGCGTTTGCGGTGGGCCGCGCCCAGATGCTCCTGTACGTGATTCACAAACTCATGGGGCAGGACAAGATCCCGAAACTGCCGGTGTACCTGAACAGCCCGATGGCCATCAAAGCCACAGAAATATTCTGCCAGCACCACAAAGAGCATAAACTCAACCGCGCCCAATGTGAGCTGATGGATGAGAAAACCGAATTCGTCAGAACCGTTGAGGAATCGATCGAGCTCGACGCCGTGCGCTACCCCTGCGTGATTGTCTCCGCCAGTGGCATGGCCTCCGGTGGCCGCGTGCTGCACCACCTGAAAACCCTGTTGCCAAACCCCCGCAACAGCGTGGTTTTTGCCGGCTTCCAGGCGCCGGGCACCCGTGGCGATGCACTCGTAAGCGGTGCCGAATCCGTCAAAATCCACGGCGAATACTGGCCAGTGAAAGCGGAAATTCACAACCTCGATTCCATGAGCGCCCACGGCGACTATAACGAAATCCTGGCCTGGCTGGAGCAGGGCACCCTGAAGCCGGAAAAAGTCTACGTCACTCACGGCGAACCCGTCGCCAGCGACACAATGCGCAAACGCATCACCGAGAAATTCGGCTGGCCCGCCGAAGTGCCCGAACTCTTCGAAGAAGTCGAAATATAAAATTGGGGTCAGACCCCCGGACATTTCACCTCATCAAATGTCCTGGGGTCTGACCCCAAATTAGAACTCTCCGAATTTCGCCTTGATACGCTCCCGAAATTTTTCAGAACCGAGCGGCTTGCCGGAGATCGCCGCATAGTGAATCTGCTCATCCATTCCGTCAGGGCTGGGACTGGCGACGAACGAGCGGTAGCTGATGAAGCGCCTCTCGGCATCGGGTTGAAAGTTCAGATAGCAGTCGTGTGGCGTATGCATGCCCGAGCGCATCCCGTAGGCATGGCAGTTATAGCTGGACCATTGATAGTCGCCGGCATACTCCACCATGCCCGCCTTCACCGGGTTAAGCTCGATATACCGCTGGCATTGCAGGAAATACTGATCGGTATCCACCAGGCAGGATTTGAACCGCCCCTCCCACAAGGTGCCGGTGCGGTCATATTTATGGTTGTAATACTGGGCATAGCGCTGACCAACGGCCTTCATAAGGCTTGAGAGCGCGCCGTCAACGTTGGGCGTTACTAACAGATGAGTATGGTTGCTCATCAGTACCCAGGCGTGAATATCCACCTGAAACTCACGTTGATAGCGGGAAAGATAGGTCGCATAAGTGGCGCGATCGGCCAGATCCTGAAAACATTCCTGCCGGTTATTCCCCCGCTGAATAACATGCTGGGGCATCCCGGCCGGACAAATCCGTGGTCGGCGGGGCATCTCACAGTCCTTGTGAATTGATTTGTAACCGCAACAATTTGCCGCAACCCGCCCAAAAATTCAAGTTGGGGTCAGACCCCAAGACATTTCGCCCCACCAAATGTCCGGGGGTCTGACCCCAAAATTTGCTATTATTGCGGTAGATACGGCCAGCAGGATGCAAACATGTATTACAGCTCGATTCTTCCGGACGTGATCAGAATTGCTGATGAAGCCAGCGAGAAGGTGCTGCATATCTACCAGTCCGACTTCAAGGTGAGTTATAAGGAAGATCAGTCACCCATCACCGCGGCCGACACGGCCAGCCACGACATTATCGTGAAGGGGCTGCGCAACCTGACAAGGGATATACCGATTCTGTCGGAAGAAGGTGCAGAGATTCCCTGGGAAGAGCGCAAACACTGGCGTCGTTTCTGGTTGATTGACCCGATCGACGGCACCAAGGATTTCACCCAGCGCACCGGTGAGTTCACTGTCAACATCGCCATGATCGAAGACGGCGAACCGGTGATGGGCGTGGTCACCGCGCCGGCACTGAAAGAAGCCTTCTGGGGCATCAAAGGCGAGGGCGCCAGCATGCGTGATCGCACTGGCCGCATACACCGCATTCGCGTAGTGGAACCCCGGGAAACCTTGCGGGTGGTGGCTAGTAAAAACCACCTGAACGAGGAAACCCGCACCTTTATTGATAGCCTTGGCGACCACGAAACCGTGCAGGCGGGCAGCTCCCTGAAGTTCTGCCGCATAGCGGAGGGCCATGCCGACATCTATCCCCGCATGGGGCCCACCAGCGAATGGGACACCGCCGCCGCCCACGCCATCCTCCTGGCCGCTGGCGGCAACGTGCAGACGCCCCAGGGCGAACCCCTGAAATACGGCAAGGAAGATGTGCTGAATCCGCATTTCATTGCGGCGGGTAGCTGGTATTTTTGAAGTTGGGGTCAGACCCCAAGACATTTCACCTGATCAAATGTTCTGGGGTCTGACCCCAAAGATGGATGTTTCATGACTTGGTATGCTTTGCAATACAAACCGGCCCAAGGGGATAGGGCACTGCAACATTTGCAGAATCAGGAGGTGGCCTGTTTCTACCCAAAGATTGAGGTGGAGAAGATCCGGGCCGGCAAGCGGACCAGAAAGTTGGAGCCGCTGTTTCCCGGTTACCTGTTTGTGAACCTGGAGCAGACCGATCCGATGTGGTCGAAGCTTCGCTCCACGCGGGGGGTCGCTCGTATCGTGGGATTTGCCAACAAGCCGGCCGCCATCGCCGATGAGGTGATTGAGCACATCAAAGTCAGCCTGGATAAAGTCGCGGAGCAGGGTGGTATCAAGCCGGGCCAACCGGTTGAGCTGGACGAAGGGCCGTTCAAGGGCATCAGCGCTATCTTTCAGGCCTACGATGGTGAGGAACGGGCCATTGTTCTGATCACCTTCATGCAGAAACAGCAGCAGGTAAAGGTGCCGGTTTCCGTTATCCGTCGCTAGCGACCAAAAGAAAGTGTGCGCTATTACGCGAATTCACATTTCTCTTTCTATCATTACATAAACCATACTGAATCAGGCAGTGGGCTAAAGGCAGCATGTTGATTAGTCGATGTGTTGTCGGCAACCGCGATGCTTTAATGGCACTCGGGGTTAGACGTAATCAAAGGATGGTGATCACGCTTGGCCGAATATCTGGATCAGCCGTTTTCAATGTTGATCGGTCTGTCTGTTCTGGTGCTTGCAGTTGCACTGCTTGCCAGCGTGGTGAAGCTCAGGGCCGATATCAGAACACTGAGAACCACTTCCAACCAGCAATTGAAGCGGTTGAATGCCCATGTAGCGCAATTAAGCAATGAGCACACTGAAGTGGCTTCGGCACTGGATGACCTTCGCGATTCGGCTTCTATCGCCAGCGCCCCAGACTCGTCGCTTGCGGTAACCCCCGCCGAGCAGGAAAACCGCATCATCAAATCGATCCTCAACGAGGGCGATCTGTCAAAGGGCCTCGAAAAAGCCTTCGAACTACTTCACCCGAGCCCGGAGTCGACTCTCTGGATGGCTTTCGGCATCTCTGTGCTGGACCAGAACACCAAAACACTCAAACTTGCCTGGCACCAGGGAATCAAGGAGGCAGTTGCCCGACAGTTCAGCGAAGCAAGGCTGATACATGGAAGTGCCCCGCACGCAACATCGGCCTTGCTCGGCGAACACGTGGTGGTCAGGCGAGAGCCCACCGCACAAAAACACCGGGATCAGCCCCCGGTTACCCGATTACCGGAAGCGGTCCAGGCCTGGCATTCCTTTCCCATCAAAAAAGTAGACGGTAGTGTACTGGGCACCTTCGATATCCTGAGCTTCAACGAGGGATTCCCACTGCCGGACAGCAACAGAATTGCAAACTACCTGTTTGTCACCTCCATCATTCTGGAGCGACACAGTTACCTGAACGGTATTCTCAGCCAGGCCAGAACCGATAAGCTCACAGGCCTGACCAATCGGGGCTTTGCCGAAGAGTCCCTGGTAAAGGAAATTGAGCGTTCCCAGCGCTACCGCAACCCCTTGTCTGTCGTGCTATTTGATATCGACCATTTCAAGTCTTTCAATGATACCTACGGCCACGACGTGGGCGATCTGGTACTGCAGGAAGTCTCCCGGCTCTCAGCCGGGGCGATACGATCAACCGATGTATTAGGCCGTTGGGGCGGAGAAGAGTTTCTGGTGATCCTGTCAGAAACCACCCTCGACAGTGCCATGGTGGTTGCTGAAAATGTTCGAAAAGCGGTGGAATCCGCCCATTTTGAGGTGTGCCGTTCTGTCACCATCAGTCTGGGTGTTGCCGAATTCACCCCCCACGATACCGCCCAAAGCCTGGTTAAACGCGCCGATGAAGCTCTGTATAAAGCCAAGAAGGCGGGCCGAAACCGGGTGTTGGCGCAGTCTAAAGTCGCCTGACCAGACAATCTCCATCCGCCAAGTATTGAATATTTGTTCATTCCTTCTTCTTAACCATCTGAGAATAAAGCATAAATTGTATTATAAGGTAGTTGTGTCGCCATAGTGGGTGTATATTTGAATTAAAAAGGTTGGAATGCGTTATATTATGCGATAGACTTTTCAGTGAAAAGGCTTGGTAGAAAGGAGTCTGTCTTGCCAGAAATACAAAAATAAGCAGGAGAGATGGTCACAATGGCTAGATTCAAACACAGAGCACTCGTCACCGCCCTCGCCGCCAGTACTGCACTCACCGGGTGTCTGGAGAGCGGAGGCAAAACCAACACAAACGCTAACCCTACGCCCAACATAAGCAACCCGAACATTGTTTCTGAAGGTACCCGTCCAATTTTCAGGCCACTGGAGACGGCATTTCCGCTGCCCAGCGATCCGCTGTTCTTCCTGAATCCGGAATTGGATGGCACCATGCTTAACGGCACTGACCCCGCCAACCCGGTCACTACCGGTTTGGGTTTTGTGGATGGCAACTCCATCCTCGCGCCGTTCGATATCAAGATCAGCGATAGCCTGGACCCGAACCAGACACTGGACGCCCGCAACTTCGTTGAGATCGATGGCGAGGTGGTGCCCAACCCGGATCAGAACATCTACGTGCTGGAAATTGAATTCCCCTCCGGTGACAGCGTGTTCCAGCATTCCCGCGAAGTGGGTGGCATTGTTGCCGCCGATCGCTACCGCCTGGCCAAACGCCTGGAAGCTGAGGGCGACACTGCCGCTGCAGATGAGATTTATCAGAGTCTGCTGGAAGAAAACTTCCGTGTTGAAATCATTACCGTGGATGCGAACGGCCCAGCCGGTGCCGCTGGTGGCTCCCAGAACAACGCCATTCGGCTGTTGCCTATCAAGCCGCTGAAGCCGAAAACCAAGTATGCAGTGGTTCTGGGCAATAAAATTGTGGATAAGGACGGCGAAAAGCTTACCAAAGAAAATCGTTTTGAGACCGCTTCTAACCCTGAGTTCGTCATCAGCAACCCGGCCCTTCAGCCGTTCCGGGACATCATGGCGCCTGCCCGTGACTACGGCAGCGATTTCTTCAGCTTCAAAAGGGAGCAGGGTGGAAGCGCAGCGGAACCTTCCACCTACGACGACATCACCTTTGCGATCAGCTTCACGACAACCGCTGTTGAAGATGTGCTGCTGGCAAACGCAGCACCCGCAGCCTGGTTCCGTCAGCACCTGTTAACGGACCTCAAGAAGGAGGTGATTGATCAGGTTATCGGTGGTGAACTCAACTTCACCAATCAAACGGTTTCGGGCCAGTCCGAACAGGATGGCCAGATTAACCAGAGAATCTTCGAGCTGCTCACAGACCCGAACTATCGCCTGTATCGGGAAGATCTGGCCAACATTCTCAGTGATGCCAGCGAGAACGGTATTCAGCTTCGCTATACCGATCTGGTAGCGTCTGAAAGAGCCGACCGACAGCTGGCATTTACCCTTCAAGTGACTGCGGCTCAAGCTGCGGCAGACGCCGTTGATGTTGCAGCTGAGGCGACTGAGCTGGCTGAAAAAGTGGCACAAGCTACCGACCTTCCCCGTGCTTACGATCCGGCATCTGGTGAACCGGCACCAGTGCGATTCTTCAGCCAGAAAGCCGGCGGTGAGGTGAATCCGGCGCTGGAGCAGGTGGCGATTGATCTGGTGATCACTGATGTGCGAGTGAACATCCGAGTGTACGAAGGGGAGATTTCACTGCCTTATTACCAGCAGATTCCCGAGGGACAGGATGGCTCGGCGCTGCAAAATGGTTCCTGGCTCCCTGCTGATTTCAGCGAGATTCCTGAGCTGCCGCAGGCCAAGTCAGACCGAGTGAGTCATCGATTCCCGTTTGCGCAGAAGCAGGGCGATGTGACCATTCCGATTATTGTCACCGCACCGGATGCCAATCCGCTGTTTGGCCCTGGCCCGGCAGGTGGTTACCCGGTGATTATCTATCAGCACGCCGCCACTCAGGATCGGTCAGCCATTTTGCCCATGGCGACAGCCGCAGGGCTATTGTGCTTGTCCGATAACCCCACGCCAACCAATAACGAAGACTGCTTCATCACTGTAGGCATCGACATGCCCCTGAACGGTGTCTTTGGTGAGGCTGCTGCCAGCGCAGACGGTGGCATGGTGGAAATCAGCCAGCAGCCGGGCGCCTCGGAAGACGCCACCGAGCGCCACTTTGGTTTCACGGCGGGGCCCAACATGCAGGCAGTGCCCGGTGACCAAGCGGAAAGCCCTGAATCTGGCAGCCTGTTCCTGAACTTCACCAACTTCGCCAACACCCGTGACAACATGCGCCAGGGCGCTTTGGATCTGTTGCATGTGAACGCACTGCTGCCGGCTATTGAACAAGCCATCAACGACTGTGCCGAGTGTGGCGATGGCTTGAACATGAACACCGACAGGGTCTACTTCATTAGCCATTCCCTGAGTGGTATGGGCGGAGTGCCGTACCCGGTTATCAACAACCTGGCAGCGCAGGATAATCCAGACCTTAACCCGATTCTGGCCTCTGTTCTGTTCAACACTGGCGGTCAGTTTAGCCGCCTCGCGGAGAACTCCCGCGAGACTGTCGCGCCAGTTCTGTTGCCTACGTTGAACGAGGCGTCCGATGGCCTGCTGTCACAGGGTAGAACCGAGCTGAACATTTACTTCAACGTGTTCCAGGCATTGCTGGATTCCACCGATCCAGTAGCGTTCGCTCCGCTGTTCGAGCAATCCGGCAACAGTGCAACCCTGCTTACCTCGATTGTCGGCCTGGAAGGCGATGCGGACCGTCCCTCCGATGGCACCATTCCGAACGCCGCAGACGCCGATCTGTATGACCAGGGCCCGCTGCAGTTGGTGACTGATGCCGGTTTCCAGATAAACAGCCAGCCGGCTCCTCTGGCAGGGACCGATCCCTTGGCCCGGTTCATGGGGGCAGTCGACACCGGTAGTGCCGAGAATGACGGTAACCGCCCGGTTATTACCCGCTACCTGGAGGGCTCCCACGGCAATCCGGTTTCCGCCGGTCAGAAGGATGCAGACCCTTTCAGCTCCAGTGCTGTGTTTGACGAGATGTCGGCCCAGATGGTTGCGCTGTTCCGCAGCAAGACCGGCCCGGCGGTTCCCTTCAGTGTTGGCGTGACAAATACCTGTGTGGTGCAAGGAGTCGGCAATTCTCCGGGTGATGCCGCCTGTGAAGGTGAAACCGACGCGGGTCGCGACCCCTCTGAGCCCGAAGGCGTCGAAGGAAGTGGAGGCGGTGGCCTGCTCGATAGCGGCCTGGGCGGCTTCCTGGGTGGATTGTTTGGGGGCTGAGCCTCCATTCACACCGCTAGCTCTCTTATTCAAACCGGCTATCAGTTGCCCCGGCCAAGGTGTCGCCGGGGCAACCCAGACACTGGAGCAGTATCATGACAACAACAAACTACAAACGATTCAAAGCTCGTAACTCAGGCCTGGCAGCGGCAATATCTGCACTGCTTGCCTCGCCCGCAGCGGCCATTGATTTCAATGTCTATGGCATCGATGCGTCCTTCAGCACCACATTAACTGCCGGTATCGCCGTTCGTGTGGAAGACCAGGACCCAGACCTTATCTCACAGGGCAACCTCGGGCCGGAGTTTGCATTCAGCAATACCGGTGCCTCGTCCAACAACTTTGACGATGGCAACCTGAACTTCAAGAAAGGTGACCCCTACTCGCAGATTCTGCGGGGCCGCTCGGAGTTGTTCCTCGACTACCGGCCAAACAGTGATTACCTCACCCGGATTGGCGCTCTGGTTCGCGGCTCCTACTACTATGATTTCGAACTCAAGGACAACAAACGCGCTGTCGACCCCGTGGGCCAGCGCCGTGAGCTGAACCCCGAGGCCAAAGACAACGCTGCAGGGGTCGATCTGCTCGATGCCTACATATTTACGGACTGGTACGCGGGCAATGTGCCTGTCTCTGCCCGGGTTGGGCGGCAGGTGGTCAGTTGGGGTGAGAGTACGTTTATCCTGGGTGGCATAAACTCGATAAACCCGATTGATGCCGGGGCCTTTCGCACCCCGGGGGCAGAACTGAAGGATGTGCTTTTGCCGGTCAACATGGTTTACACCTCTGTAGGCCTGACTCCGGAGATAACGCTCGAAGCCTACGTTCAGCTTGAGTGGGAACCGTTCAAGGTTGATGATTGTGGCACCTTTTTCTCAACCGCAGACGTGGCTTCTGACGGCTGTGGCCCAGTGCTTCTGGCAGGGCAGGTGCCCGATGCCCAGGCATTTGAGGAAGGGTTTGTGGCGCCTCGCGAAGGTGACGTAGAGCCTGGCGATCGAGACCAGTTTGGTGTAGCACTGCGCTGGTACGTGCCGGCACTGGATTCCGAACTCGGGTTCTACTACCTGCGTTACCACAGCCGGCTACCGTTCATCAGCGGTATCGTGGCAAACCCGGAATCACCGGAAGCAGGTCAGATCAACGATCCTGATCTGCCGTTCTCCCGTTTTCCCAGCTACTACATCGATTACCCCAAGGGCATCGAACTCTACGGTATCAGCATCAACACCACGCTCCCCACAGGCACATCGTTTGGTGCGGAATACAGCTTCCGTCCCAATCAGCCTATTCAGTGGAATACCTTTGAGTTGATCTACGGTGGCATTCAGCAGCGTGGTCCTGATGGGCAGGTAGTCAGTAAGCTGGAGCAACGCGTGCAAGCCAGCGACCCAGGCTTTAATTACGCAGGTAAGCCGGTGGATGGCTTCGATCGTTACGACGTTTCTCAGGCCCAAGCAACCTTTATCCACTTCGTGGACAGGGTGGTTGGCGCGGACCGCTTTATTGCCATCGCCGAGCTTGGCGCTACCTATGTGCATGACTTACCCGATAAGAGTGAAGCTCGTTATGGTCGCTCTGGCCTATTTGGCGTCGGCCCGGTTCCACTGGACGGTGAATCCTTCACCGGTGATTTCTGTAGCCAGGGCCCGGGTGATGAAACCACTCGCCTGAACATTAACCCCACCAACTGCGGTGGCGACGGGTTCACCACATCCTTCTCCTGGGGTTACCGGGCACTGTTTGCGCTGGATTACTCCAACGCCTTTGCCGGCATCAACCTGCTGCCAAAGCTGGTTCTTTCACACGACGTAAAAGGCTACGCGCCAGACCCAGGCGGCAACTTCAAGGAAGGTAACAAGTCCGTGAGTATCGGAGTGGATGCCAACTACCAGAACCGCTACTCCGGCTCGATCAGCTACACCAACTTCTTTGGTGGCAAATACAACGAAATCTCGGATCGCGACTTTATCGCGGCCAGCATCTCCTACTCATTCTAATGGCTAAAATAACAGGAGTATCAACCATGAAAACCCACAAGAAACACCTCATTGCCGGCGCCATTGCGCTGTCCCTGTTCGGAGCTTCTGCAGCCATAGCTGCGGTATCCGAATCCGAAGCGGCCAAGCTGGGTAACGAGCTGACGCCAATTGGCGCTGAAAAGGCCGGCAACGGCGGCGCCATCCCGGCCTGGGATGGTGGTTTGACCGACCCCGGCGTCAATCAGCCTCAGCAGGGTATTTACCCGGACCCGTTCCCGAATGACGAAGTGAAGTTCGTGATTGATCAGAGCAACGTGGACCAGTACGCAGACAACCTGTCCCCTGGCCAGGTGGCGATGATCAAAACCTACAGCACCTTCTCGATTCCGGTGTATGAAACCCGCCGCACGTCCACCTACCCACAGGAGTTGATGGGCCTGGCGAAGGAAAATGCTACCACGGTGTCACTGACACAGGATGGCAACGGCCTGCAGAACTATGAGCGAGGCGTGCCTTTCCCGATCCCTCAGAAGGGGCAGGAAGTGATCTTTAACCACATCACCCGTTACCGGGGTGGCTCCATCATCCGTAACGTGGCTCAGGTAACGCCCCAAGCCAACGGCGATTTCAGCCCGGTGAAATTCACCGAGCACCTGACGGATCGGGTCGAGCTGGCGGATTACAAGCCGGGTATGGATGACAACGTCCTGTTTTACTTCAAACAGGTGATCACAGCACCGTCTCGCCTGGCGGGTAACGTACTGCTGGTTCACGAAACCCTGGACCAGGTAAAAGAAGGGCGCCGCGCGTGGCTGTACAACTCCGGCCAGCGCCGCGTTCGCCGGGCACCGCAGGTGGCCTATGACGGCCCGGGTACTGCAGCTGACGGCCAGCGGACTTCCGATAACCTGGACCTGTTCAACGGCGCGCCAGACCGTTACAACTGGGAACTGGTGGGCAAGAAGGAAATGTACATCCCGTACAACTCATACCGCCTGGCGTCCCGTGACCTGAGCTACAATGACATCATCCAGCCGGGCCACATCAACCCGTCGGTCACTCGCTACGAGCTGCATCGGGTATGGCACGTGCGCGCAACTCTGAAAGATGGAGAGCGGCACATTTATGCTCGTCGAGACTTCTTCGTGGATGAAGATTCCTGGCAGATTGCCGTGGTAGATCACTATGACGGCCGTGGTGACCTGTGGCGCGTTGCAGAGTCCCACCACGTTCAGGGCTACGACATCAACGTGCCGGCCTACGCTGCCGAAACCCTCTATGACCTGATGTCTGGTCGCTACCTGGTGATGGGGCTGAGCAATGAAGAGAGTGACCCGTACACCTATGGCGTTACCGCGCGCTCCAACGATTACACTCCGGCTGCCCTGCGCCGGGCGGGTGTTCGTTAACAGATTCGCCGTCTTATACCTTCTGCCCGCCCCGGTCGGGGCGGGCTCTTCCTTCCCCCTCCCTGTTCATCAACTTTCCCCGCGCCTAAAAGATTGGCCCGCAATGCCTCTTTGTAAGACGTGACGTCTTGTTATTTTTGGTTAATAATTAAGCATAAGATATGTAGTGCGATACGAAAACAAGAAGGACTCGAAGTCCGTAAAGGAGACATAACGTGGCCATTTTAGCGCGCCAGCGTCTGCTGGTTTCGGCGGTTTGTGCAAGTTCCATACTTCTGTTGTCCGCCTGTGGTGGCGGCGGTGGTGATTCTTCTCCAACGGCAACCCCAAATAACGAGCAGCGCCCGGGTTCCGGTAATTCAGCCCCCGACCTGCCACCAGGCAAGACAACCAAACCTTATGCCTACGAAAACACCCGCTTTGCCTTTGCCAACGGTTGCTACAACCTGAAGGCCGACGGCCGGTTTATCTCGGAAAGCACGGGCGAGACCTACGGCGTAACCAATAACGCCAGTCAGGCTGCCCGTTTCTATCTGCGGCCTACCGAACTCGGTGCCTATCTGTTGATGTCGGATTATCAGCGCGAAGCCGGCCAAGCTGGGCAATTTGAACTGCTGGGCATCAGTGATCCCGGTGGCGAATTTCTGGATACCACCGGCATGTTCATTGGCGAGCTAAGCTATCTGGTGGCCGGGTTGGGGGATACCACTAATTTATTGTTAGACCCGATTGCCCCGCTGGGCGGGTTGCTGCGGGAACTGGGTGAAAGCCTGGAATACGCTGGGGACCAGCTGGCCAATACAGACGTGCGCCCGGCGCTGGCAACGGTAGATAGCCCGAACGATCTGGCGGTCTGGAAGCTCAACAAGCTGCAAGACAGTGAGTATACGCTCACCTCTGCCGTCACCGGGTTGATGCTGGGCGCCTCGGAAGAGGGTTTAACCCTGTCGTCACCATCGTTGCGTGATACCAGCAATGCCTTCACTTTTGAGCCAGCCCAAGGTTGTGCTGATTACCCCGAAGCCGACCTCAGTCTGGAAGTGGCCGACAAGCGCGGCCCGGCGGTGTACCTGAGAGAGGTTGACCGCTTCAAAAACATTAAAGGCATTGATAACGACGATATCTTCGGGTACGTAGACACTCACTCCCACATCTCGGCCTATGAATTCATCGGCGGCCGCGTTAATTATGGCGCTCCGTTCCATAAATTCGGCGTTACCCATGCCCTGGAAAACTGTGAGGTAGCCCATGGTCCCTGGGGTACCACAGGCTTCCTGGAGCTCGTTACCAGTGGCACCGGGCCCCACGACACCCAGGGATGGCCAACCTTCAACGATTGGCCTCGCTTCAATTCCCTGCAACACCATCAGAGTTACTACCGCTGGTTAGAGCGAGCCCATTACTCCGGCATGAAAATCCTGGTCAACCATCTGGTTCATAACGAAGTGCTCTGCGGCATCAACCCCCAGAAGCAGAATGACTGCGACCCCATGGAAGCCATCCTGCTGCAAATCCAGCGCATGTATGAAATGCAGAACTACATAGACGCGCAGCACGGCGGTCCCGGTGAAGGCTGGTTCCAGATTGTCACCAGCCCGGCGCAGGCCAGGGAAGTGATCGGTGAGGGCAAGATGGCTGTGGTGCTGGGCATCGAGATGTCGAAAGTCATGCGCTGCGGCGAGTTCATGGGCGTCCCCGAATGCACCGCGCAAGACATCGTGGAGCGACTGGACCAGCTCTATCAACTGGGGGTTCGTAACATGTTCCCCGTGCACAAATTCGACAACGCGTTCGGCGGCCATCTGCCGGACCTTTCCTCCGGTATTGGTATCGGTGCCGTGCTCTATGGCGGCAACCTGCTGGAAACCGGTCATCCCATCGAATTTGAAGAGTGCCCGGAAGGCACCGAATACGTCGGCGACGAAACCGATCAGAATGCCGACATGCAGGCCTTTGGCATCCTGGATCAGTTGCTGTTCCAGATTGACTACCTGGGCGACCGCTTCCCGGAAACACCTGAAGAACTCAAAGCCCTGGACCCACGCCAGGGCACCGGACACCTGTGTAACCGTCGTGGCCTCACAGACCTGGGCGACTTCCTCATCCAGGAACTGGTCCGCCGAAAGATGATGATCGAAACCGACCACATCAGCCGCAAAGCCGCTGCCCGTATCCTCGACATCACTCAGAAGCTGGGATATCCGGTGATCAACAGCCACGGCGGCTGGGGTGGCACCGAAGCCCTGCGAGACCGTATCGCCGCCCAGGGTGGCATCACCGCCTCGTTCGGTGGCACTCGTGAAGACTGGGTCGATAAGCTGGTCCGGGATGGCAACCGCCCACGCCCGGACGACCAGAAAGTGGGCCCCTTCGGCGGCGCTGGCTTTGCCTCTGACGTCAACGGCATCGCCCAGCTTGCCAACAACCCCGGCAGCGCCGAAGACGAAGCCAGGCTGTACCCGTTCACCTCCGTGGATGGCCGCGTGGTGTTCCACAAACAAAAAACCGGCGACCGGGAATTCGGCCTCTACGACGGCCGAGGCGTGGCCCACTACGGCCTCTACCCAGACCAGATCGCCGACATGATGCTCCACTCGGACCGCCCGCAAGAGCTGATCGACGACGCCGTCAACCAACTCTTCACCTCGGCCGAAGCCTACCTGCGCATGTGGGAACGCATCGAAAACGCCCCGCTATGAAATTGGGGTCAGACCCCCGGACATTTCGCACCACCAAATGTCTTGGGGTCTGACCCCAAAAATATAAGAAGAAGGATAATTGCCATGATACAGAGACTGAGAACGTCAGGTTTTGCGGTGCTGGGGATCAGCGCAGTGCTGCTGTTGTCCGGTTGTTTTGGCGGGTCGTCGGGTAATGACCGGACCGATGCCAACCGGCCGGGCCAGGAAACGGAGCAACCGCCAAGGTTCAGTGAAGGCCGGGTGTTCCAGGTGGCGCCTGGTGAACAGGCCACGGAAGACATGGTGGCGGCGATGATTCAGCTGCGCCCTGGCGATAGCCTGGAATTCGGTTGTGGCTATTTCGAGCTTTACCATGGCCTGCTGATCCAGGCCACGGAAGACGTGGAGATTCGCGGTTGCGGCAAGGATGAGACCGTGCTGAATTTCCGCAACAGCGACAACGTGACCGGTCTGGAAGTGTTGAATGTAAGGGGCATTACCGTGAAGGATCTCACCATCCTGGATTCCCCGGGCGATGCCTTCAAGCTGAAGGGCGTCAAGTGGGGCACCCTGCTCAATGTCCGCGCTATCTGGTCCGGTGGCGGTGAGCCTATCACCAGGGATAACGTCGCCAGCCGGCTGCACGTGGAGTGCACCAGCCCGCCATTCAACGAGGGCGACCCAACGCCGGATTACGTGCCCAGTGCCTCCAGTGGCCGTTACGGTATCTACCCCGTGGAGTCGGAAAACATTCTGGTGGATAACTCCGAATCCATCGGCGCCTCAGACGCCGGCATCTACGTTGGCCAGACCAATAACGCCATTATCCGCAACAGCCGCGCCGCCTATAACGTCATGGGTTTCGAGATCGAAAACGTGCAGGGCGGGGAATACGACAGCAACCTGGCGGAATGCAACACCGGAGGTTTCCTGATCTACGACCTGGAAAACATCACCCAGTACGGCGACACCTCGGTGATGCTCAATAACATCTCCCGTAACAACAACACCTACAACTTTGCCCCCAGCGGCATCGTCTCTGCGGTACCCCGGGGCACCGGGTTCATCACCCTGGGTTACGACAACATCGAGATATACAACAACCTCTTCGAAGACAACAGCACCGCAGCGATCATCTACACCAGCTACGAGCTGATCGACGGCAAGGGCAAAACCTCAGACAAAAAGCTGGACCCCTACACCGAAGGCCTTCACATTCACAACAACGTAATGAAGAACTCCGGCTACGATCTGCCGCCGCCCAATCTGGAAAAAGTGCTGGTGGAGGGCGAGGTGGAAACCGTGCTGCCCACACTCATCGGCATCAAGAACATCAACCGGCCGGGGAAGGGCGCCCATATTGTCTGGGACGGACTGTTGGATGAGCTGGATGCCGATTGCCCCTACCCGGTGGATGCCAATGGCCAGCCAGTGCCGAAAAAAGCCAATGGCAAGCCGATTCATACCAACGAGCACCCCAACCCCGAGTGCCTGTACAACGCCTACAAATTTGACAACCAGGGCAACCGTAAACTGCCGGAATGGGGCGCCTGTATTCACAGCAACGAGTTTTCCAGCGACAGCCTTGCCTACATGAACTTCCACGGCACCCGCGGCCTTGAGCTGTTATTTGCGGCAATGGACCCAGACCCATCACTGCTCTCCTGGCAGAGCCTGAGCGACATCCTCACCGGCCCGACTGAATTCTTTGCCGATTCGGATATGAGCGTACACGACTGCCAGGCCCGCTTCGGCCGCACCCTGGCCAGCCTGCCCCGGGTGACCATTCCCCCGTTTGAGCGCAGTGGAGGCATAGATCCAGCACCTTCCGAAGAATTCATCAACCAGCTGTGTGAAGCGCCGGTTGCCGACGGCCAGATCAACCGCGAGGCCCTGGCCGTGGATTGCCCCAGACTGGACCAGTACAACCTGTTTGCAGACGCACAGGATCCCCGGAGCATGCCCCACGAAGGCGGTGTGCCGTTTGTCCTCAATTCCAAGCTGTTCTCAGACTATGCCACCAAGTACCGGGTCGCATTCATCCCGCCCGGCACCAAAGCGTTGTATGTGGATGGCCAGAACGGCGGTAACCTGAACGGCACCATTCACTTCCCCACTGGCACCGTGATCGCTAAAACCTTCGCCTTTACCGACGAAAGCAAGGGTACAGAGGAACTGGTGGAAACCCGCCTGTTAATCAAGCGCACCTCCCAGAGTGGCAAGGCGGTGTGGAGTGGCCCCACCTATAGCTGGACAACGGATGCCAATGGCCAGAAAGTAGCGAAGCTGGTCCCCGGTGGCGAAACCCGCAGCGTGAGCTGGCACTATCAAGACCAGCACACCGGCAAACTGCTGGCCGGATCCACAGACAGCTATGCCATTCCCAACCAGAACCAGTGCATCACCTGTCATTCCAATGACGATCAGGAAGCGGGCGCTGCCCCCATCGGCCCCAAACCCCGCAACCTGAACCGGGCTTATCGACCGGAATCGGAGTTCATGGGCACCGCAGGGCAGGGCGGCTTCCCCCGGGTGAACCAATTGCAGTACTGGAAGGACCAGGGCTTGCTGGCCAACGCACCGCCCCTGCAGATCGATGGTCGCGGCGTGGCCACCAACATCGAACGCTTGCCCCATTGGAACGTACCGGGCGACAGCGGCGCGGCCAGTGGCTCGGATGAAGACGTGGAAGCCCGCCTGCGGGCCTACCTGGAAGTGAATTGCCAGCACTGCCACAACGACAAAGGCGCGGCCTCTAATACCGGCTACTACCTGGACCACTACCGCAAGATCGACGCCGGCTACGGCATCTGCAAGAAACCCACCGCCACCGGCGGCGGCTCCTGCGGCCGGCAACATGTCGTCGTACCAGGTGATCCAGGGCGCTCCATCGTCTCCTGCCGAGTGGAAGACGCCAGCGACCCCCAGCGCAAAATGCCGCCCATCGCCAAAAGCGTCAGCCACACCGAAGCCGTCGAGCTGCTGAACTACTGGATCGGCCAGGTTGTGGACTCCGGTTACGACAACGCCGAAGCCTGCGGCGGCTCCGGCATCTTCCAGTCCATCACCCCCTGAAATTGGGGTCAGACCCCCGGACATTTCGCACCATCAAATGTCCTGGGGTCTGACCCCAACTTTTATTTGAAGCGGACGACCAGCTCGTGCAGGTCTTTGGCGATGTCGCCCATCTCGCGCACGCTTTGGGTGGATTCCTCGCCCTTGACCAGGTTCTGTTCCGCCATATTTGAGATGCGTTCCACCTGTTCGTTGATCTGATCAGACACCTGCGCCTGCTCTTCAACGGCGGTAGCCATCTGCAGGGCCATTTCAGCGATAGTGACCACATACTCGGCTATGTCTGACAGGCTTGCCTGGGCTTCGAGCATCTTTTCCAGGCCATTATCAGCGGCTGTCACGCCGGTTTCGGCGACCTGCACCGATTGCTCGGATTTGCCAATGAGTTCGGAAACCACACCATGAATCTCCTTGGTCGATTCCCGGGTTCGGCGGGCCAGGTTGCGCACTTCATCGGCCACCACCGCAAAGCCCCGGCCGTGTTCACCAGCCCGTGCTGCCTCGATGGCGGCATTCAGGGCAAGCAGGTTGGTCTGTTCGGCGATGTCTTCGATAATTTTCGCGGCAGAGGCAATCCGGTGGGTTTGCTGGGCCAGATCGTTAACCGATTGGCCGATGTTGTGTACGGTCTGCTTCAAATTCTCGACGGCGGCCCGGGTAGAGTTGATGGTGGCAACACCCTGATCAGACGCCTGGCGGGCGTTGTCCGCCTTGTCGGCAGTCAACTGCACATTCTGTGAAACCTCACCGATGGTCACCGACATCTCATGAATGGCAGCCGCCACCTGTTCGGTTTCCTGCTGCTGTTTCTGCATGTTTTGCTGGGTGTCGTGGGCTATTTCAAGGTCCCGCGTGGTGTGCGACCTCATCGCCGCAGATGAATCCTCCAGTCGGGTTAGCACCGCGTCCAGGTGCGCCTTCTGAGCCATAACCGCTACTTTTAGCCGGCCGAGGCCGAGCCCGGCATCGGTATAAGTTTGTGCCGCCAGATCGCTGGTGAAGGTCTTGCCCATTTGTTCCATTACGGAGGTGATCAGATTCGATTGCGACACCGTTGCCCAGACATGCCGACCAACCAGGACAAATGCCAGTAAGCCCGTGGCCCCGGCAACCTGCCCGGCACCGTAGAGGAGGGCCGCAGCAACCAGCGCAGTGCCGACAAGGATATGCGGAATAGCGGATGCATAGCCCCGAAGTTTCAGTGCCGGCTTACCCGCCCGAATACTGGCGTACAGTTTCTCGGCCCGGGCCACATCCTCCCGGGCGGGGCAAGAGCGAACCGACTCGTACCCGATGACCTCCCCGTTTTCGGTCACTGGTGTGACGTAGGCGCTCACCCAGTAAAAATCGCCGTTTTTGCATCGATTCTTCACCAATCCCATCCAGGGCTTGCCGGCTTTCAGACACCCCCACATCTCGGCATAGGCCTCCGGCGGCATATCCGGGTGGCGAACAATATTGTGGGGCTGGCCAATCAGCTCTTCACGGTTGAAGCCACTGACGTCAACGAATGCTTTATTACAGTGCCGGATCTTGCCTTTCAGGTCGGTGGAAGAAATCAACTTCTGGCTGGGCGAGAAGGTGCGCTCGGTGTTGGTAACAGGAAGGTTCTTTCGCATAAGCACTCCGTAAAGCGCACTTTAGTTATAAGGTAATTCCCAACAACAATAACGGCACTGCTTAAGTCTTCCGTAGGACTAAATTGTAAGAAATTGTGCAGCGACCGTAATAGACGGAGATCAATTGGTGTGATCAAAAAACAAACAATGGGGTCAGACCCCAAGACATTTGATGGTGCCAAATGTCCGGGGGTCTGACCCCAAAGGTGGGATTAGAAGTTGAAGAAGTCGCCGAACAGGCCTGCGAAGGTTTCCGGCAGTTCGGTCAGGTTGCTTGGGTCGAACAGGTCGCCCAGAGCCATCAGTTCCTCGATCAGGTCGCCAATCACCGGCAGGTCACCTTCGCCGAAGTTTGCCGGGTCCAGCAGGGTGAGGAGGTCACCCAGCAGGGGTAGGTCTTCCGGCTCAAAAGGTGTGTCCATCTCGAACAGATTTTGCAGTCTTTCGATGAACTCATCTGCCAGCCCAAACTCTCCACCGTCCGGGAAGCCGCCGGCATCCAGCAGGCCGATCAACTGACCAATCAGGGGCAGGTCTTCAGGGCTCGGCATGCCGCCATTTCCGCCCTCTTCAGGGGCGAGCGCCAGCAAGGTGTCGAACAGGGCGCCGCCCAGATTCAGAACACCGTTGGGGCCAACGAAGGTTTCGAAGCCGTCCAGAACGGTGATGGAAGCCAGGCCGCCAAGGTCAACCCTCACCAGGGAGCCCTGCAGCAGGCCAATATCGGCCAGTGCCTTGGCATCCTGTTGGTTGGTCAGTTCGCCCAGTACCGGGATCTGCGAGGTGGCATCCAACACCATCATAAGGCCATCCTCCAGCGGAGAGGGCAGTGGCAGGCCGTTGTCATCCACCAGGCGAAGTTGCAGCAAGCCCCGGTCGTTTTCCTCGAAAAGGTCGGCCAGCTCAGGCGGAACGGTGCTCAGGTCGCCGGAGGACAAGCCCTCAATCAGGCCAAGCAGCAGGTCAGGAACCTGTTCCGGGTTACCGCCAGTGAATGCGTCCGCCAGGGCAGTGATCTGGCTTTGGCCCAGGCCCAGATCCAGTGCCAGGGTGCAGTCAACGCCGGGCTCACCATTGTTTACCGATTTCGGATCACAAACGGCAATGACGCCGGTCAGGAAATTGAGGAAATCAACCCCATCCACGCTAGTAGTCGACATTCCGCCAAGCTGGGTGTCCCCGTTAATGGCATCTGCCAGGCCCTCAATCAGCGGCAGCTTCAGGATCAGTGCGTTGTCCAGGCTGTTAAGGCCATCCTCCGAATCGCCGAACGCCAGCGGGTCCAGCAGGGTTCCGCCCAGTTCGTTCAGGGCCGCGCCCAGCAGCGGGATCTGGTTGATAACGCCTTCATTCAGGGCCAGCACCAGGCCACCGGTTCGGAACACAACCGAATCCGTTGATTCCACACCATTGCCGGCAAGATCGGTAATGCCGTTGGTGGTGATGACGCGATAGTAGGTTTGCCCAGAGAGGTTCTGATCAGGCGTAAACTCAATCGAGTTGCCAGCCACACCGATGGCGCCGGAGACCACGCCCACAACATTGCCGTTATCGTCCAGTTCCTGAACAACAAAGGTATCTTCATTAACCGTAGTGGGGTCAACAGGCTCACTGAACTCCATGAATATGCGGGTATCAGGCGACGCCATGGTTTCGCCATTTTGTGGGCTGGAAGCCGCCACGGTCGGGCTGGTGGTGTCTTCTTGAGTAACGTCGCCTGTGGTAAAGCTGGCGGCATTTTGGGTGCCCAGGGTTTTAGCAGTGTCGTTATCCGGGCAATCGGCTTGCAGGCCAGACAAAGCTTCAATGGTGTGCTCGGTATTGGCGCTCAGATTGCCCTGTGGGTTCAGCACCACAGACTTGCCCATCACCCGGGGGCTGCCCTCTTCAAGCGCCACCTGGTTGACACCGTTGAGCAAGCGAACGTGGGCCGCCACACTGGCTGGGTCAATATTGGCGTTAAAGGTGATTCGCACATTGCTGTTCAGCGCCACATCGCTTGCGCCATCTGCCGGTACGAATTCCGTCACCGCAAAAGTGCTGCTTGAGGATGCGCAGAACTGCGCCTGCTCAGTCTGGTCCCGCGTCGGGTCCTGAGGTACGGAGACTCTCGGATCACCCGGGCCTTCACCACTGCCGCCGCAGCCTGCCAAGGCCAGTGATGAGGCAATACCCAATGCTGTCAAAGTGCGTTTTGTAATCGTCATGATCGCGTCCTCTGCTTATTTCTTCATGATTTCGGTGTGCTCGCCGGAGACAACGGCCTCCACTCGGCGGTTCTGTGCACGACCTTCCGGTGTGTCGTTCGAAGCAACGGGTTGGGATTCGCCCATACCTGATGTGGTAATCCGGTTGCGCATAATGCCGAATTCGTTGATCAGCACTTTCATCACCGCATCGGCGCGGCTCTTGGACAGCCGCTGGTTGTAGCTGGCGGAACCGGTGCTGTCGGTGTGGCCTTCCAGCAAGATCGTGGAAGTGGGGTATTGCTTCATCACCTTGGCCAGCTTTTCGATGTCCGGGTAGAAGGCTTCGCGTACTTCGGTTTTGTCCAGCTCGAACTCAACGTAAAGGGTCTCGCGAATTTCACGGGTCAGCTCTTTCGGACAGCCGTCGGCATCCACCAGGGCGCCCTGGGGTGTGTTCGGGCATTTATCCAGTTCGTCAATCACCCCATCGCCGTCAGAATCTTTTGGCGGAGCAATCACCGGCTCTCGCCGTGGCTCAATCTCGGAACTGGGAGCTGCGGGGAACTTGCGGTTGAACAGGTAGTGAATGCCGGCAAAGTACTGGCCGTCTACATAGCCGTCTTCCAGTTCGGTGCGGGCACGTACGCCGGCTTCAAACATGAAGCGGGGCGCCAGCATGCGCTGCAGGCCACCTTCCAGGTAGAGGCTGTCTTCGTTCTTGCTGCCACCACCATCAATATCCAGGTTGGTGTTGCTGTAGCCGCCGCCGGCGAACGGGCGCCAGCCACCCAGGCGGAATTTGCCGGGGTGAATGCGGCCACCCAATGAAAAGCGCCACAGTTCGAGATCGACCTTATTTACGCGGGTTTCCGGCTCGGCGTAGCTGGCCTGGCCGAACAGACTGAAATTGGGGTTGAACTGGTGGGTAATGTTAAGCCCGCCCTCCCAGTAATTGGCCAGGTTGTCCTCTACCGCGGATTTATTGCGGGAGTTGCCGGAGTCAACATAGCTGCCCTCCAGCCCGACAGAGGTGTAGCTGATCGGAAAGTTTTCAGAAGCGGCGGCCAGGCCGGGCGCAAGGGCGGCACCGAACAGTGCAGCTAGAGCCAGAATGCGTCGTTGCATGGATTATCTCCTTGTGATCTCAATGCAAAATCAGTATAAGTGGTATTATGCGATACTCAAACAAAAGATTACACAATTTCACGTTAATTGACACTCTGGCCCGAGCGGCTTGCTTTGCGCAGGGGTAGGGGGCGGCTTAATGGCCTTTTATGCAGTGGTGCAGCAGGGAAGGGGTCAGGCGTTTTTGGGCAAGGAGAAGCGAAGCGTTGTCTGCGGTGGGATCACGGTAATCTGGTCGTCCAGAATGGCGTCCAGGTTATAGATGGTGACGAACTTGGCGGTACCGAAGCGGGTGACGGCGTCATAGGCAATGGCCGTTAACTCCCGGTATGGGTCCAGCTCCACCAGTTTGTCCAGCAGGTCCATCCGGTTGGAAGGCTTGCGGGGGAAATCCTCACGGGGAGCGCATTCCGCGTTCAGCCACTGGTTCCATAACCGGTTAACGTCGTCCAGCACTTCCCGGTTGGCCCGCAGGGGCAAGTTGAGGAAGCGGCAAGCGTTGAAGGTGGACAGCTTCTGTTTATTGCTGTCCCAATCGCCAATATCGACTTTGATATCGGCAAAGCAGACGCCCAGGCCTGTCGATGCGCTTTCACGAACGGCAGCGCCGATCAGGCTGCCAGGGCCCTTGTTGCCATAGAGGAGGGTAATGCCTTTACGGGGAAGCTGAAAATCCGGCCCCTGAAAATAGTCAGGTTGGCAGATGGTGTATTCTGCAGGTTGCTGTTCGCCCTCGTAGAAGAAGAACGTTTTGGTACCAATGGCAGACACGGTGGCTTTACACTCCGGAAAATCAGCATGATGAAAGCCTGGGTAATGGTCAGCGCACTATTTTCTGCACCTCAGAGCGTTTGCTCAATGTCCATCAGAAGCACCCAGACTGTTCAGCTTCGTATGGTAACATTGAAAAAATATTATACAAAAACGAAAGCGTGCCATTTGTGATTCAGTGTGGATATTATCAATGAGTATTAAAGGATAAAGGCAGAGCATGGCAAGAAGCGAACTCACTCACCCGTCAAAACCGATCAACGGCCAATCCCTGATGAGCCTCAAAGCAGTGCTGGAGAGCTACCTAGGGGGCGGCGAAGTCCGTGATCTTGATCTGGCCATGCTGATGAATGTCCCGTTGAATCGGTTGAGCCAGCTTAAGCGAGCAAAAAGCTCTATCGAAACGGTCGGGCGAGACGTAACGCCCGATGAAACCCTGGGCCTGGCCGATGACGACGACGCGGTGGCCGAGCTTCCCGGATTGCGGCCAAGCCAGGCCATTTTGGTGCGATTGCTGCTGAAACACCCGGAGTGGGTACCCATTCCGTTGCGCCCCTCCCACCCGGAAGTGTTTTCCCTGTTGCAGCCGTTTATGCCGGGGGCTGATGGCAGAACACCCAACAAGGCGGGCTTTGCGCCTTTGTTTGGCCGCTCGTATATTTCTTCCTACAAACTACTGTCAGAGAGCGCTGACGGCTCCCAAGGGGCCGGTTTGCCCATCATTCGCCTGCAGCGCCTGGTGGTGGCCAAGTATGCGCGTGCATTCGCGGACGCACTCGCGGCATTGGCCAGCAAAACCCCAGAAGTGCCCGCTGATGTCCTGGCCACCGCAAAGAACCTGAATGGCTGGGCCCTGCTCCGCGAGCGGGATTCACTAACGGACTGGATGAATGATGAACTGCTGCTGAACTTCGAAAACGACGTGAATCAGCGCTTTCAGGTCTGGTTCAACGATCAATACCTTGGCATTCTGAAAGACGAGGCCGCCTCACGGGATACCAGTCCTGAGCAGGCGATCGAGAAAGGTAAATGGACCAACACCGAAGAGGTGTCTGACCAGAAACTGGCCTCCTATAGCCGCGCCCAACGCCCGATTCTGGGTCGCAGTGACAGCCCCTTCTCATTGTTCCGGGAAAGCTTTGGTCTCACCAGTGCCGAGGCATACTGGGTATTTGGTATTCAGGTAAAAGCCTTCTATCGATTCCGCCAGCGGGCGAACCAGCGTATCGATGCCCCTACCTCTATTCTCCTGCGTTATCTGTTCCGCTACCCGGACGATATCGATCTGTTCATGCCGGTACCGGCCTCTGGCCGCGACATTTTCGATGCCATCCAGCAGGAAGATCCGGACTTCAAGCTGAGCCAGCTGGCGCCTTTGTTCGGGGCATCCAGGGTAATGAGTTATGAATTTGCGGAGCCAGAGGCCGCTTGTCCATTCTTCGCCCGCCGCCTTGCCACCGTTTTCTGGCAGCAAAGGCAGAAAGGGGAACCAATCTACCGGGCCATGCGTGAGTGTGTAGAGGAGGAAGTTATCGCCCGTGGGCTGGACCTCGGGCAGTTCTGGCGGGATGGCCGTTGGCACAAATAGCCTTGAAACTTGGCATTTCGGGCAAATAACTTTACAAACCTTTTCAGTTATAAAGGTGTCAAGTGCGAATAATGCAGTTAGGATGAAAATGCATTCATGGAACGAAGGATCGAATGCGGTCAGTTATTCTGTACGCATCAAACAAGAACTGGTTTCATATAAAGAGGTCTGGCCATGAATAAATATAATATTAGAAACGCATTCTCCAAAGCATTTGCTGGCTCCCACCAAAAAGGTGCGTCATCCCTCGAATACCTCATGCTCGGGGCGGTCATTGTCATTATTCTGGGGGTGGTCATCGCAACCGCCGGCGACGAAGGCGGCATTGGCAGTAAAATAGTTGATACTTTCAACTCCCTGCTTGGCAACGCTCAGGATCAAGTAGACGCCAACTGATCAACAACTTGTTTGTGCGGTACAAGTATTGATTTGCATAGGTGCCTTATGACTATAAAAAAAGAAAAAGGCGTTATTGCTCTGGAGTTTCTTCTGGTCTTCCCCATGATTCTTGCAATCATCTACGGGGCGGCGGGATACGGGGTACTCTTCTATAACAAGTACCAGATGCAGGTAGCAGTAGACCGCGCCGCGTCCGCCGTATTCTCGCTGGACCGGAGGGAGTACAGCACCTTTGCAGACAACGCCGTAGCCTACAGCAGCGAAGTGCTTACAGTGCTGAGTGGTCGGTTGCCGGCAGCGGCCGCCGACCACCTTGCAACCCGCGAATGTGGTTTGGTCAACCATGGTGGTGTGCAGCTGCTGGAGTGTGTGTTGGTGGCAGATGCGGGCGACTCTTCCTTTATGCCCCAGGTGCGGTTTGCGGGCATTGGTGCGTTTCCGCCCATGCCCAGTCAGCTCACCGCCCGCTCCGCCATTGCGTTTTGAAATGACAAACCTTGCCCCTGCGCGGCAACTCTCATTGCGAACAATAAGGACAGACTGAATGAGGTCAAAGTTCGTATACGCAGCGCCCTCCCTGGTACTGGCACTGGCCGCTATCGGCCTTGCCCTCTACGGGCTGATGCAATCTCCGGAAGCGCCCGTAGCCACCCCGTCAGCAGACCAGGCGCCGGCCCCGGCGGCAGAGGAGAAAGAGGTAGCACCGGTTTTCCGCTATCTGGTCGCCACTGAAGACCTGGAAGCCGGCACCGTGCTCGCGCAGGAACAGTTCCAGGAGTTTGAACTGTCGGCGGCCCTGGAAGGCGCTCTCTCCCCAGATCAAGCCCCGTTTGGAACGGCTCTAAACAGACCGCTTAAAGCGGGCATGCTGCTGTCGCAATCCAGCATTGATTCGGGCACGCCGCTGCAATTGTCCCTGGCCGACGGCGCTCGCGCCATGGCTTTTGAACTGAACGCTCTGTCCAGCGTCGGTGGGCTGATCCAGCCGGGCGACCAAGTGGATATTTACGCGACCTTCAAGGGTCCTGGCGGAACCGATACCGGCACCACCCGCCTGATGCGCAATGTCGAGGTGCTGGCAGTGCGCGGTGCCCTGGAACCTGGCAGTGACGCCAGTGACGACGCCCAGCGCCGTAACCAGACCATGGTGCTGTCGGTACCGCAGGCGGATGTGGCTCGCCTGGTTCTCGCAGCTTCAGAATCACGACTGAGTTTTGTCGCCGCCAGGCCGGAGCTGAAAATGACCAGTGAACAGGCAGAGGGCGAAACCATCACTAAGCCTGAAGACGAGCAGCAAATCAGTTTGCTCACAGACATTCGCCCAAGCGCTCGAGCCAAGCCTGCGTCCGCACCGCAACCCCGGCAAGCCCCGGCCAGAAATCCCGGCCAGGAGGTCAAGATTTACGAAGGTTCCGGCACAAGGAGTGTCTATGTACGCTGATCTCTGTTCCCGCCTGAAGCCATCGGGCAGGGCGTTTGCGACTACTTTGTTAGCGGCTTTTTTTGCTGTTATTGCCGCGCCAGTGCTGGCGGAGGCCGGCCGGGTATCCGTGGCCCCGGGCGAGCAACACGTGCTCACCTTTATGAAACCGCTGGAAAAGCTCTCAGTGTCCAATCCGGATGTCGTGTCTGTCACCGCCACCGGCAAGCAGGAAGTGCTGGTGACAGCAGAAGCGCAGGGTTCCGCCATTGTCCGCGCCTGGCTGAAAGGCGAAACCAGCCCGCGGCAGACCAATTTTCAGGTGTCTGACCTTCTGGGGGCCAAAAACCCGCTGCCCATGCAGGTGCAAACCGACATTCGCGTGGTGGAAGTGAACCGCTCCGAGCTCAATACCCTTGGCGTTTATTATTCGCGACTGTTCAATGGCGGCAACAACAGCGTTACCATCGCCCCACCGGGCAGCGGTGCCACCCGGGGTTTCCCCGGCGCTTCCGCAGCCGGTGTGCCGGGCGTGGGCGCCGAGGGCTTCAACCTGTTCAGCTTCGGCTCCAGCTCCCTCAGCATCATCAATGCCCTGGAATCCGGCGGCTTTGCTTACACTCTGGCGGAACCCTCGCTGGTCAGCCTCAGTGGCCAGACTGCCACTTTCCTCTCGGGCGGTGAGTTTCCCATTCCGGTGTCGTCCCGGGACGGTGATATCCAGATTGAGTTCAAGGAATTTGGCGTCAGCCTGGCACTAACACCCACCGTGGTCAGTGAAGACCAGATCATCCTGAAAGTGGCCCCCGAAGTCAGTGAGCTCGATTTCTCATCAGGTGTCGCCACCGGTGGTGTAGCCGTGCCCGGTTTGCGCATTCGCCGCACCGAAACCATGGTCTCCATGGCTTCCGGCGAGAGCTTCATCATCAGTGGCCTGGTCAGCCGCTCCACCACCAACACCAGTGACCGCCTGCCGGGCCTGGGTAATATTCCGATTCTTGGTGCCTTTTTCCGGTCAGACCGCATCGCCTCCGAAGACAAGGAGCTGATCATGGTGGTCACCCCCAGGCTGGTTAGCCCCCAGCGAAAGCTGCCGGCGGATGTTCGCAACTTCGGTAAAGAGTATGAGTACAGCAGCACCGGCTGGCTGGACATGGTGATCAATAGTCGCAGTGCAGGCGAGCCGATTGAAAGCGGCCTGAGCTGGTAAGGGAAGGGTACCCATGAGCGAATCCATAATCTGCGTAGCCGATGATGTAGGCGCCCGCGTCTGGCTTGAGCGAGTGCTGGAATCTGAGTGGAATCTGGAATGCCTCAGCTCCACGGATCTGTCTCGGGTCAGCCGCCTGGTGCAGGCAACCGGGGCACCGGTGGTGCTGGTGGCCATCGATGAGAACGACGCCAACCGGGCCCTGAAGGTGTTTGCCGCCATTCAGAAAGCCTGCCCGAACTCACAGCTGATTGGGGTTGCCCATCGGCTGTCCCAGGGCCTGCTGCTCAGCATGATGCGTGCCGGTGCCCGGGATTGCCTGGTGACCGGCGTAGACGCCGATACCGCCCGCGATCGCATTCGGCGCATAGCCGATTCCGCCGCCCAGGCGCCGGCCTCTGTACCTAACGCAAGCCGGGGCGATATCACGCTGGTGGTCTCGGCGTCCAGCATTGTTGATACCCGCTTTTTCTGCCAGAACTTTGTGGCGGAACTGAATGAATGCCAGACTGGCAAAAGCATCCTGGCCATGGATTCCAACTCCGAGGCCAACCGCACCTTCTATTTCGACAACCTCAGCCGCCTGACCCTGGACGAACTGATCAGCCGTGGCGACAGTATCGACCGTTCGCTGGTGGAAACCGCCCTGGAGGAATACCGGGACGGCCTGCGGCTTTTGTCTGGCGATATCAGCAGTGAACTGCTTAAAGGCGACGCCGCCGCCGACCTGTACATCACCATCAGCCAACTGGCCACCCTGTTCGATCATATGGTGATCCGAGTTGACCCCGCCCACACCGGGGAATGGCTCCGAGCCATCGGTGCCAACGTTAACCGCATCATCGTGGTTACCCATCCGGTGGTTGATCAGGTACAGGCGACAGAAACATTACTGCAGGAGATCAAGGAGTGGGTTGCTCCGGAATGTTCCCGGTATATTGCGGTCGACGGATATCACAGAAGAGCCAGCCTATCGCTTTCCGACATTGAGAAAACACTCGATCAGAAATGCGACCTTGTGCTGCCGATGGAATGGCGCTTCCGCCTGGATGCCATGAATGCAGGGCTGCCAATGGCCAACATGCTGCACAAGAGCACCTACCACAGGAACATGGGGGGCTTCATACGCACCTGCTGTGCAACAGGGGAAACCCGCCGAAAATTCACCTTTAAACGCGTAGCGGTTTAAGAGGGCGGATTATGGCGACCCGTATTGACGACGATTACCAGAACCTGAAAAAGAACGTTCACACCCATATGGTGGAGCGTCTGGACGAAGAGGGTATCGAAGTTGAACGGGTAGACGCCCAGCAGCTTCACCGGTTTATCCAGTCCACGGTAGACCAGTATGTGTCCGTCAACCGCATCCCCCTGGCCATGGCCGACCAGACCATGCTGGTGCGGGAAATGGTGGACGAAGTCGTGGGCTTTGGCCCGCTGGAGCCGTTGCTGGCGGATGACCAGGTGAATGACATCCTGATCAACGGCGCCCGCAGTGTGTTCGTGGAAATTGCCGGCGTGCTGCAAAAAGTGCAGGTTCGGTTTATTGATGACGACCACGTATTGCGCATCATTCGCCGCATTCTGGCCCCCCTTGGGCGCCGTCTGGACGAAAGCAGCCCCATGGTGGATGCGCGCCTGCCGGACGGCTCCCGGGTAAACGCCATCATCCCGCCTATCGCGCTGGATGGACCGTCTATGTCCATCCGGAAGTTCTCCAGCAAACACCTGACAGCCAACCAGCTGGTTAACATGGGTTCCATGACCCGGGAGTGCCTGGACCTTCTGGCGGGTATTGTGGAATCCCGTCGCAACCTGCTGGTCAGCGGCGGTACCGGTACCGGTAAAACCACCATCCTGAACCTGCTCAGCGAATTCATTCCCAAAGACGAGCGCATCGTCACCATTGAGGATTCCGCCGAGCTGCAGCTGAACCACCCGCACATCGTGCGCCTGGAAACTCGCCCGGCCAATACTGAAGGCACCGGCCGCGTCACCGCCCGGGACCTGATCGTCAACGCCCTGCGGATGCGGCCAGACAGGGTGATTGTGGGTGAGGTTCGTTCCGGAGAAATCATTGAACTGCTGCAGGCCATGAACACCGGCCACGAAGGTTCCATGAGTACCATCCACTCCAATTCCGCCAAAGATGCGCTGATTCGTATCGAAACCCTGCTGGCGGTGAACGGCTACGATGCCGGCGAACGGGCCATTGCCCGGTTGATCGGCTCATCTCTGGATGTGGTGGTTCAGCTCACGCGCCTGCCCAACGGCCGCCGCCTGGTTAGTGAAGTGGTCGCCCTGCGCCCCACCAAAGAAGACCCCTACCGCATGGAAACCCTGTACCGCTCCAGCGAACTGGACTGGCTGGCGCCGGAAGACACCGAGGTTGCCCCGTGAATAGCCAGCTGATCTGGCTGTTGTGCCTGATGGCCGGCGTGGCTGCGGTGCTGGTGATCATGCTGCAGCTCACCCTGAGCCGCATGCTGGCCGCCGGCGAGATAAAAAAACGCACGGCGCGGCGCCTGACTCCGGAAGTGCGGGTAGAGCAGAAAGTCTCGGTAATCGATCTCGGGCCACTGCAAAACATACTGCTGCGGGCCGGCTTCCGTATGTCTGGCACCAGGTTCATGCTGATGGTGGCGGTGATTCTGGCCATCCTGTTAGCGGTACTGATGTTGCGAGGGCCGGTGGAAGCCCTGGTGGCGGTGTTTTTTGTGGTCACAGTGTCTATCACCACTTGGCGGGTAAAATTCGAGCGCCAGCGTCGGCAGATCTTCGAGGAATTGCCGGGCATTCTCGATGGCATGCTGCGTTCGATTTCCGTTGGCCGCTCCGTGGAACAAAGCATCGTCAACGCCTTCAGCGATGCCTCCCCGGTGTTTGATCCCATGGTGTTCCGGCTTAAAAACGCCGTCAGCCAGGGCCGGGATTACACACTGGTACTGGACGCCTTTGCCAGCTTCTACCAGATTCCTGCCTTTACCCAGATCGCCATTGCTTTAAGAACCTCCTCCCGCTTTGGTTCTTCGGTTAAACCGGTGCTGTTTGAAGTGGCCAAGGCCATTCGCTCCCAGCAGGAACTGCGCCGGGAATTCATGGCCGCCACGGCGGAAACTCGGTTCACGGCCATCGTCTTCGCCATCATGCCCCCGGGCCTGGCGGTGTACATGGTGGTGCTGAACGAACAGTTTTCCGAGAAACTGTTGCACTCGGAGGTGGGCCACACCCTGTTAATGGTGTCCGGCGGCCTGCAACTGTTGGGCATAGTGATGATCTGGAATCTGATCAGGGGGGTGGGCCGTGGCTAATCTTGCCCTGATTCTGGCCGCCGTGCTGGCGGTGTTGGCAGTGATTGCCGGTGTTTACGGGGCACCGCGCTGGGCCCTCAAAGCCCGAGTAAGCGCCCGTTTGCGTCGCCAGCAAATCGCCATGGACACCGGCCAGGCCGAGTCCCCCTACAGCGAATTTCTGATGTGGCTGGTAGACAGAAAACTCTTCGCATCGGATTTCCGGGAACTGGAACCGGCTCTGGACGCCACCGGCAAAACGCCCCTCCAGGCCCGCCAACATTATCTGTTCTGGTGTTGGCTGGTGCCATTTGGCGTTGCCTTTGCCGCCTTCTGGTGGTTGGATTTCGTGATGGCTGCGTTGGTGCTGCTGGCAGCCTTCTACTTGCCCAGGCGCTTTGCCCGCAGCGCCGGTGAAGACGCCGAAAAACTGCAAAATCGCGAAGCCATCGAACTCTGCCACATGACCCGAATGCTACTGGAAGCCGGCCTCAGCCCAGAGCGCTCCCTGAAGCTAATCTCCCATCAGGCCCGGGATCTCATGCCACGGCTCATTCACCGCATTGACCGGTTCAACCGCGTCATGGAAAGCGGGGCAGACCGCACCGCCGCCCTGGACGAACTGGGCCGAAACCGAAACCTCACCGTGCTGCGCCATTACGTGGCCCTGATGAAACAGTCCGGCACCCTGGGCTCCAAGGTGGCCGGCGGGCTGGACCAGATAGTGGAAGAAGCCCAGCACGAAGAACGCAGCAAACTTAAAGAAGAAACCAACAAGATTGGCGCCCGAATGACCATCATTATGATGATCTTCATGCTGCCGTCTCTGTTCATGTTAATCGGCGGGCCGGCGGTACTGTCGATACTTGATGCATTCCAGCGATAGCGCACAACCGTGACAACAAAAGGTGAACTCTGACCATGCGGGTAGTAAACACATCAGGCAAATGGCAAGGAATGGCAGCGAAGCTGGGCGGCATAGGCTTGGGCCTGGCGCTGGCGGGTTGTTCCTCCATGGCCACCACGGGCACAGGCAGCACCGGCCCAGCCAAAACGAGCGGTGCGCTGGATAACGGGGTTTACCTGATCAACTGCTCCGAGGTGGCGCAGCCAGAGCACCGGGTAGAGCTGGACGCCATCGATGCCGCCATGGAAGACCGCCAATACTATGCCGCACTGGCCAGGCTTGAAGGGCTGTCGTTCGACACCCAGGCCCATTGGCTGCGCTGGGCTCAGCTACTGGGGCAGGTAGACCGGCTGGGTTATTCCGAGGAAGTGTTCCGGGCCATCGTGGACGAATGCAATTCCTACCAGGCACTGCATGGCCTGGGTGTGGTACAGGTGAAAAAAGACAACACCCTTGAAGCGATCGATTTGCTGACCAGGGCCAAATCCCAGGCACCGGCCAATGCCGACATTCGTAACGATCTGGGCTACGCCCTGATGCGCGCTGGCCGCTACGACCGCGCTGCGTTTGAACTGCGCACCGCCTACGAGCTGTCGCGGGGCAGGCCATCTACCCGGCAGAACCTGATTGCCGCCTATTACCTGAACGGTGGCGATGCGGCGATCAAGCAGTTGCAGCAGCAGATCGGCCTGACAGAAGAACACATTGCCGCAGGCAAACGTCAGGCGAGCCAATTGGCCGGCCTCTCTTTTGAGCAACAATCGGACTCAACGGTTTCCCGGATTCTGGAAGCCCAATCTGAACAGCCTGCCAGGGGCGGTGAGCTGAGCGAACCGGTCATTATCCAGACCCTGGAAAGGCTGAAAGAATCCTTCCAGCAACCGATACCGCAACGCATAGGTGAGTCTACCCGCGATGAATAAGAGTCGGCAGCAGGGCGTACTGATTTTTGCAACACCGTTGCTACTGGCATTGGTGTTCATCTTCGTGACCCTGCTGATCGACGGCTCCCGACTGCTGATGATGCAGTCTCAAATGCAGTCTATTGTGAACTCCGCCGCCACCGCAGCGGCTGATGAAGCCCAGGCCTGTGGCGGTACAGACGCTACCTGGGCTTCTATGCAGCAACGCGCCCTGCTGGCGGCCGAAGCAGCAGGCTTTGACGGCGAGGCGAGCGATCTGGAAATCCTCCCCGGTGTGTTGCGCCCCGGTGAAACCGCCACCAGTCCCATGCGGTTCGCCAGCCGCAACCCAGGCACGGAAATGGCCCAGACCAACGCCACGCTGGTACGCTATACCCGCACCGAGCCTGTTTCTTTCCTGCTGCCACAGAAGCTGTTCCCGCCCATCACCATTTCCGCCGATGCCGTTGCCCGCAAAGAGGTCTACGCCACCCTGAGTGCTGCCGGCTCAACCGCCACAGTGGAAGATGGTCTGCTGGGTATGTTGATTGGCAGCGTGCTGGGTATGCCCGGTTATAGTCTGGATGCAACGGCACTGAACAGCCTTGAGAATACCCTGATTGGCCTCGGGGATCTGCTGGCCGCTCTTGGTGTGGACGATCTGACCGATCTGGTCGACGAGCCGCTGCTGGATGTTCTGGACGCAGTGGTAACGCTTGCCGGTGGCACCGCGACCCCGGCTGGCCGGGTGGTGGACGACCTGGCGGGCGCCGTTGGCCTTGGCGGCCTGAACGCGTCTGCAATCTTTGAAGTATTGGCAGAGCCCCCACCTCCGCGGCAGACCACCGTTCCGGCCTACGATTTCGTGGTCAGCCTGGTGATGAACAGCGTTCGCGCTTCAAATCAGGCGGGAAATGGTTTGCTGTCACTGGACCTGGATACCTCCGATTCAGCGTTGCTGAACAGCCTTGTTGGTTCCGAAAGTCTGCTGGCTGATCTGGACGTATCGCTGGGTTTATGGGTGGATGAACCGCCGAAAATTGTCATCGGGCCGGCCCGGCAAGATAGTAACGGACAATGGATGACCCGGGTAGCGGCAGCGGATATTGCCCTGGATGCACGAATTGCGGTGGATTTGAGTTCATCGTTGGTTAATACCGTGACCTACTGGCTCAACCTGATGTCGCTGGGTTCGCTGGATGTAAAACTTCTGGGCGGCGGCGAGGACGCCATCCAGATCCCACTCGCCGTGCGCGTTGGCGGTGGCGAAGCGGTGTTCGAGGGCGCGGAGTGCGCCAAGGGTACCAGCAACGCCACCAGCTTTGACTTCCGAATGCAGGGTGGGGTGGCGAACGCCGAATCCGGGGCGATAGACCCGGTAACCCAGCAATTTGTGCCAGAGCCCATCTATGCCCCCATACTGGATGTAGAAGCCAAGTTTCTTGGCCTTGTAACGGTAGTGGATATGGATGTCTGCCTGAGCGCAGAAGCGGATGTAGATATCGGTTCCAGCGCGTCTTATGAAAGCCTGGAAACCTATAACCTGTATTGCCCGGGAGGTGTTTGCGAAACCGCTGGCTTATCGTCCACTGGCGGTATCGATAACGTCGACGTGGCGGTAAATAACCTCTCATTGCTCAACTGTGCCGGTTCTGCTTCCAGTGGCGAACAGGACATTCTTGATGAGCTGAGCGATGCTCTTCTGACCCCGTTTACCAACCTGCTCTCGACCGTTCTTGAAGGCGTTGTCACCAGTCTGGTGTCACCATTGCTCTCTGCCCTGGGCGCAGACCTCGGCGGCATGCAACTGCGGGTATTGGGGGCTGAACAAACTGGCTCGCAATTGGTAGAGAATGTAGTCTTTGACGAATAAACCTGTGCAACCAAAGAGCTGTAAAGATGTTTGACGGGACAGCGTTGCCGGAAAGATTACTGCAACCAGAGCTGCTGCTGGTTGTTGTGCTGGCCGTTGCGCTTGGTGCCGTCGCGTTGTGGCACCAACACGCCCGAAAGCAAAGCAGACAGCGGGAGCAGGCGCTGGCCCGGGCGAACGACGACGCCCAGCGCCGCCTGCGGTCGTCGATGTCAGACACCCGGGCCATGCTGGACCAGGGCTCAGCCGCCATCCTGGTGTTTGATCGCATCACACTTACCCTGTTGTTTGCCAACCGCCAGGCCCTCGATCTGTTTGGCTGTGATTCTGTCGAGGAGCTTTCAGACACCGTGCTAATGCGCCCGGATGCCTGGCAGCCCAGCCCCTACTCGCTGCTCGATTTTGAAAGCTGGATAAGCCAGCTCAAGGCCTCCGGGTTTCTGCGCCGGGAGTGGCTGTTCAGTACCGCTGCCCGCCAGAATATCTGGATGGACTGCTACATCAGCAATACCGTCTTCGAAGGCCGCCCGGCGCGCACCCTCAGCGCCAACAACATTCACGCCTACAAAATGAACCAGGCAGCGGACAAACTCCGCAATGGCATTCTCACGGGCATCAACAGCAGTGCGCCCATGGAAAACCTGGCCGACAGCCTGTGCAAGCTGGCTGAGATTCGCCTGCAAGACACCCGCTGCCTGATCACCCGGTACGACCAGCAGCGGGACTCGCTCACACCGCTGGGCAAGGGGGGCTTAGCCAAGGACTTCCGGGAACAGTTACCCGTTATACCCGCCCGTTACGGCGGCACCTCCATCGGTACCGCCGCCTACACCCGCCACCGAACCCTGTGTGAGTCGGTTGTGGACGACCACCGCTGGCAGGGTTACACCCGTGTGGTGGCAGACCTCGGCCTGCTGGCGTCCTGGTCTGAGCCCATTGTCAGCCAGCGGGACGAATTGCTGGGCGTTGTCACCGTATTCAGCCATCACCCCCGCAATCCGGATGAACAGCAACTGGAAGACCTGGCCTCCATTGTCTCGCTCACCGGCCTGGCCATTGAACGAAAACAGTGGCAAAAAGCGATGGAGGCGGCCGCCGCCAGTGAGCGGTTTATCCGGCAGCTTGGGGTTGATCTGGTCAACCTGCCCAGTGGCGACGAGTTTGAGCCAAAGCTTCGGTACCTGATGCACCGCATTGTCAGCCACTACGAACTCGGTGCCCTGGCATTGTGGGAGCGCTCCGGAGATGACGAAACCTTCGCCTGCCTGGCCACGATTCATCACAACACCCCAGACACCAGCCGCGTTGATAACACCAGCGCCACCATTCAGCCCATCGCTGGAAAGGTGGTGGCCAACATGCTGGCCGACACCGCGGCAGAATACATCACCCCCCAGGATGCCATTTACGATCGCATCCGGTTAGGCGTGGAACCCAAACCCATACTGCTCACAGCGCTGAACGACGAACAGGGCGAGGACAGCTTTATCGGTTTCCTGACGGTTCAGTCCCGCTACATGTATATCGCCCAGGCCACCATCGACCACCTGCAGGTGATTGGCTCCATGGTACGCACGGTGTTGTTGAACCGTCACCTGGTGCATTCCCTGGCCAGCGACATGGAAAACGAACAGCGGGAGCGCAAGAAACTGGAAGTTGAACTGTCGGTGGCCCGCTCCATCCAGATGTCCATGGTGCCAGGGGCCGGGCATTTCCGGGAGACTTACCGCAACTGGACCATCGAAGCCTGGCTGCAACCGGCCCGAGCCGTTGGCGGTGACCTGTACGAACTGATTCGCCTGCCCAGCGGCAAGCTGCTGATTGCCGTGGGCGATGTCTCAGACAAAGGTGCGCCGGCGGCGCTGTTCATGGCCAGAACCGTCAGCCTGCTCAACTACCTGGCCCGCTCGCTGGATGGTGATCTGGCCGCCATTGCCCGGGCCCTGAACAACGAACTGTGCCGCTCCAACGACGCCTGTATGTTCGTGACCATGATCATGGGCGTGCTGGAGCTTGGCTCAGGTGAAATCCAATGGCTCAATGCTGGCCATAACGAGCCCATGTTTGTAGACGGCAAAACCAGCCCGAAACTGTGGCCAGGGAACCCTGCCACGCCTTTCGGCGTGTATGAAGACGTGGACTACGACGTAGAGAGTGCCAGCATCCGGCCAGACCAGAGCATTACCCTGTACAGCGATGGCGTAACCGAAGCGTTTGACAGGGAAGGGCAGGAGTTCGGCGAAGAGCGGTTACTGAACCTGGGCTACCGGGCGTTCAACCAGCCCGAGGGGCTGCTCGGCTACATGCGTGAACAGCTGCTATCCTTTGCCAGTGGTGCACCACAATCCGACGACATAACCTTATTGACGATACAACACCATGGCACTATCCATCCAGTCCACAGAGACGATAGCAAGCATCCTGCAAAAAGTTCGTGATCGCTACGGCGAGCATTGCCTGGATAACGACAGGGTGAGTGACTGCTACACCATCATTGACGAGTTTCATGCCAACATCAAAGAGCATGTCGCTACAAAAATTGACAGCTGTCAGTGGTTTCTTGAGATAGTGTGTAATGATGGCAAGGTAAAACTGGAATTTGAATACGCTGGCCCGGGGTTTGACCCAACGCAATCGAGCCCCCCTGGCGAGCAGCCCGTGGAGGCCCGCCCCATCGGTGGTTTGGGGCTGGCCATCATGTCGCAACTGAGCGACGAGATGAACTATCGCTACGAGAATGGCACCAATAAGCTCACGGTAGCACTCGACACCACATTGCCCAGGGAAGACGATCCATGCCTTTGACCATTATCGAACAGTACAACTCTGATGAGGCGTTGAGCTTTGAGCTGCAAGGCTCGCTGGACAGCGATACCGCACCGCAGCTGGACGAACGCCTGGCTGAAGCCATCACCCCAACCACCCGGCTGGTGGCCTTCAACATGGCCGGTGTCAGCTTTATCAGCTCCGCCGGTTTGCGGGTCATCTTCAAGACCCTGAAATTGATGAAAGCCCGAAAGGGGCAGGTAAGTGTCAGCCAGATGAGCAAAGGGGTGAAAAAGGTGTTCGAAATCGTCAAAATCATGCCCGACCTCACCGTGTTTGGTGATCAGGCTGAGATGGACGAGTACCTGGAAGCTATTCAACGGCGCGAAGAGTTGTAACACAAGGAGACGCTATGGCTATTGTTCTGGACGGAACAGTCGCAATCCAGAGAGATCAGAGCGGTGATGTCGCCAACGTGATCTGGTTCCTCTATGGCCTGCCGGCTTCCGGCGGTGCGCCCAATAATGCCGTATTCCTGAACGAATCCTTTGGTAAGGCCTCGCCGCAGATGGTTTCGTTCGAGCTGGATGGCGAAGAGTACGTGGTCTATGCCGACTGGCAGTCGTCTTCGGATGTGCATCAGGGCCATGAAATCAAAGCCTTCTACAAAACCTACGGCTACATCCTGATCTCCTGCCTGCGCGACGACATAGCCTCAGACGAAGGTCTGATACGACGGGAGTGGATTACTCCTGTAAAGTATTATGAGGATTATGTGACAATGGTCAGCGAATTAGCCAAAGTAGGCTAATATACTAAGCTGATAATACAGAAAGGACGTATGTATTTATTGAAAGAATCAACGCAACTCAAATGGTTAATTTGAGACAGTGGAGAGCATCATGCGCCAGGAATACCAGAACGCCTACCTAAACGCTGTCCGAGCCATGGCAGAGAACGGAATGACCGTGCAGCTACTCAGTGGTCGTGAGCTCAGGGCACGCTCTGGTGAAGCCGAGGCGCAAACCTCTGAACGTTACATGACCCAGGAATTCAGCCGCCAAGTGGCAGCGGTATGCCACGGCTCCCTGGCCTTGTCAGACATCAGCGCAGAGCAGTTGATCAAACGCGATCAGGGCGAAACCAAAACCGCCACCACCACCCAGCGCGCCAAAACCACCTCGTAAACCAAATTGGGGTCAGACCCCCGGACATTTCACCTCATCAAATGTCCTGGGGTCTGACCCCAAAGTTTATTCCCGATTAGCCGCCGTGCATTCGGCGGCACCCGGATTGCTTGCGCAGCGGATGTTCGCCATCAGCTTGAGCATGCGTGGGTCGTAGACAGTTGGGGCGCGGTTCACACCATCGCGCATTTCCAGGCGGTTTTCACGGAACATTTCCTGGTAACCCACAATGTCTTGCTGCGGGATCTTGATCCACTTTTCATCGGGAATGGCGGATTCCTGGCTTTCAATCAGGTTCATCACCTGCGGGTACATGCCCCAGGCCGCTTCCCGGGCTTTCTGGGCCGTGTCGCTATCCACCACGCCTTCACGGGCAATCAGTTGTACGGTCAGCTGGGCCAGCGGGTAATCCACCACGCCACCATCAGGCTCAATACCCTTGTACAATTCCAGGGCCTCATAGGCGAAGGCCGGCGCGTAGGCGGTGTCTACCGAGCCATTGTTGAACTTGCCGGCAAAGTTAGTGATGTCGGAGGGCACCACGGTGGCCTTCACGTAGTTAACCATGTGGATAGCGTCTTTCTGGTAATCCAACGTGGCCATCCTCTTCCCGGCCAGGGCGCCAGCGGTGTTAATGGAGCGGTCATTGACGAACAGGTAACCGGCACCCACCGGGAAAATGCCCAGCACTTCATAACCATCGCTCTGCATAAAGTTGGCGGCTTTCGGCTGGGCCAGCGTGGCCAGCAAGGTTTCCAGGTTATCGTAGGTGGGCAGGGCGCCCACGGCGCTGATCGAACCGGTGAACTTGTTGAATGGCCGGGTTCGCAGATCCGTTGCCGCGACCGCATCGCACTGGCCGGCGTTGAAATCGCCCACGGCCACGCCTTCATCGGTGTAGGGCTTCAGCTCAAGGTTCACGCCCAGGGATTTCACCTCCAGGGCATAATCCTTCATCACGTTGAACACATCGCCGTTGGCACCGATCACATCAAACACACACACAGACATAGTATTGGCCGAGGCCAGGGGCGCAGCACAGGTGAGTGCCAGGGCTCCGATAAACTTACGCATGGTTATTACTCCCGTCAGACATTGTCTTTGTTTTCAGTCAGTGACGACCCTAAAGAAGGTCGTCCAGATCCATTGTTTGGGTTGATCGGTTGGACGATACCGGCGACAGACTACCAAAAGAATTGGACGGTGTGCGGTAGCCATAGTTGGCAGCCCATTGTTTATCCGAAGAATGCAGCAACACCCGCCGGGCGACGCTGTCCAACAGTTGATAGGCGGAAGACACTTCCATCTCCGATTCCGCATCGGCGGCAGCCCGAATGGCGCTCTTCAGCACATCCGGCCGGCCAAAGGTTTCTGCTGCCACCACTTCCAGGGCACTGGCTACCCGGAAGCCCCGGTCAAAGCCCAGCTCCCGGCTGTGTTCCAGTACCTGCCACGGGTCTGGGGACATCGGTGGGCGGGTATCCGGCAGCAACAGCCACACCAGGGCCCGCACCGCATTGGGCACGCCGCCCCACTTTTCATTCTCTACACAGCGCACAGCCCGCTCGGCCTGCGGGGCAATGTTGCGCGGAATACCCGCCATGGCGCCGGAATTGGCATCGTTTACGATGGCCTGCATGCCGGTGACCAGGCCCATCAGAAAGGTCAGTTCATCCTGATCATCAAACAGGAAAGGGCACTCCAGGGGCTCTGCACCCGGGTCAAACTTATAGGCGGCCATGGCGCGTTCAAACGCCAGCAGGCGACGGTGGGCAATTTCCGCGTTCAGCCGCTTGACCTGTTCGCGCGCATCCCGCGCTTCGTTCACATTGCCCTCGTGGTTAGCGCGAAGGTACGTGATCTCCGCCTCCATGGCGTTGTATTCAGAGCAGTTCGCCGCCAACAGCATCAGCAAGGCGCCGGTGGTGTCGGGCGGGGAGGTTACGCGGGAGAAAGAGTACACCAGCGGGTCCAGGGACAACCCCAGTGCACAGGCCATCTCCGGGTCTTTCATTTCCAGCACATAAGGAGTGGCTTCGCCCTCCGCGTAGTTGGAGAGCACAATGCCCGTGGTGGTGTACACCGGGTTGGCTGAGCAGCCGGCCAGGGTAAGGGCCGCACTGGCAAGCAGAACCTTCTTGCCAGCAGAGAATGCACCCAGCGCCTGGGCGCTACGTTCACGTAAGCGATGGATCAAGGCCTTTGTCATGGGCTGCCTCTTGTTGTAATTGTTGGATGTGTTGGTCTGTTATCGGTTTTCTTACATTAAATTAATCGAATGGACTAATTCATGCTTAATTCATTTTGGCAAATTATGGACAAGTCCCGGGGCAAGATCAACGGCCTCGAGGGCGCTGTGTTCCTCATTGGTGGCCGTCAGCAACCGGCTTGGGGTGTAGCCCTGCACGAACTCCACCGCATCTGAAGCGCTCAGGGGCGGGCACAGCCAGTAGCCCTGGCCGTAATCGCAACCCAGGGTGCGCAGCGTCTTCCATTGGTCCCGGCATTCGATACCTTCCGCCGTTACCGTCAGCCCTGCGGCCTTGGCCTGCTCAATCATCTGCCCCACATGGCGAATGCCGGCAACCGTGTCGAGTTTGGCGGTATCTTCCCGGTCGATCTTCAGTTCCGCCACCGGCAGCGTGCCCAGGCGTTCATGGTTGTTGAAGCCGGTGCAGAAATCATCCAGCGATACCTGAATGCCGTGGCCGGAGAGCGCTTCCAGCGTTTGCGCCGCCGCCAACGGGTTATGGAAAGGTGCGGTTTCGGTCAGCTCGAACATCAGCTTGGGCCGGGGTGATTCTGCCAGCAGCCAGGTAACCGAGCGCAGAAAGTCTTCATCCTGAACGCTCATGGCAGACACATTTACCGAAATAGGGAAGGGGCTCCAGCAAAGGCGGGTAAGGGCAGACCAGGAACGCCAGGTTCGAAGCGTGCGCTCCAGAACGTGGAGGTCCAGCATCGGGGCCAGCCCGTGCTGTTCCGCCAGGGGCACAAACTGATCCGGAGCCTGCCGGCCAGACACCACCTCTGGCCACCGCACCAGCACCTCAATACCGCCCAGCTTGCCATGGCTGAACGCCACCTTGGGCTGAAATACCAGGTCAAACCCCACAGACCGGATGACATCCCGAATCCGTGTTGCAGAATCAATCTTACCGAGCTCAGAAACCGCGCATTCCGGCATGACACACCTTCTTGTTATCGAATGAGGTTGCGTATTCTGACTATACAGGTGCAGAACAGGCCAGGGTTATGGCGTAAATGGCACACGACAGTGGGCGGCTTGGCCAATCGCTCGACCGAAATAGAAACCGCTGACGTTATTCCATAAAAATCCACAGAAAAGGATGAAAAACGAAAAAACATCGTATAGCATAATAAATGCGAACTAAAGCGGGGTTTCCGGCCCCACTCGTAGTCCTCCTCCGAACGCTTTGGTTCGCTCAGTCTCGGAACGCTGCAAAGCTGTACTCCGTAAAGCGTGTTGCCGACCTGACCGAGACTGAAGTCGCTTGTTCTGTTTGCCCGCCACTGCCGCGGGCTTTTTTTTGGGTCTGCCCCAAGGGTCTGTCCCCGAACGGGGACTGACCCCCTTTTGCCCGTCCATGCCACCCAGTTAGAGCCCATGGGTCCAAAATGGGTCAGTCCCCATCCGGGGACAGACCCCGGGGGTCCAAAATGGGTCAGTCCCCATACGGGGACAGACCCTTAGATAAGTCGCTGAAAACGTGACCAAGTTACTTGCATTCCCAAATTTTTGACAAACTTTAACGCCCCAATCTGTCCACAAAATACTCAGTCAGCCTTTTTGTCACTTGCGTGTAATCCAGCATCCCGTAGAATCGTCACACTTCTGAAATACACCATAAACAACCTGACAAGGACCGCGTTAGGAACTTTCCTCCCGCTTTTTGGTTATATCCTTGTCTCAAGATAATTAGAATTCTATGACCTCAAAACACTGGGCCCTGGTCGGTGGGGCGGTAGCGTGCCTGAGCAGCCTCTCCATTGCGGCGGCCCCCTGGCTGGAACCGGGCGACCCCCGGGCCCGTTTTGCCGTACAGAAACTCGCAGACCGTGGCCACCTGGACCGCTCCGTAACCACCTGGCCCATCAACTGGTCAGCACTGGAAAACGGCACCCAAACCAGCACCAACGCCGACCTGCCATCCGTCGGCATGGCCAGCGCGTATTTAAGGTTTGAACAGGAACAACAAGCTCAGCCGGGGTTCCGGGCAGAATTCAACGTAAACGCCCAGTCAGACATCCCGGCTTTCACCGGATTTCAGAACAACGCCCTGGCCAAAGCCGGCACCTCTTTCAATCTGCAGTGGCAAGGCAACGCCTGGGCCGCAGGCATCAAACCCGCCTACGCCCATGATCCGGACGACGACGAAGAATTCCGCCTGGACGGCAGCTATCTCGCTACAACCGCAAGTAACTGGGTATTCGGCGCCGGTGCCATCGACCGCTGGTGGGGTCCGGGTTGGCAATCCAGCCTGATACTCTCCAACAACGCCCGGCCGGTGCCCTCGGTTTGGGTTACCAGGAACGACCCCGCCGCCTTCGAAACACCCTGGCTAAGCTGGCTCGGCCCCTGGAACGCCACCCTGCTAACCGGCCAGTTTGAAAAAGACCGCGCGGTACCCGAAGCCAAACTCATCGGCATGCGCTTCAGCTTCCGCCCCGTAAACGGCCTGGACATCGGCTTATCTCGCGCCATTATCTTCGGTGGGGAAGGGCGGCCAGAGGGCGCTTCCACCATCTGGAACGCACTGATCGGCCGCGACAATGGCCAGCTGGAAGAAGATGACCCCGGCGACCAGCTCGGCAGCATAGACATCCGCTACGGCTTCAGCATCGGCCAGCAAAGCATGGGCCTTTACATGGAGATGATGGGCGAAGACGAAGCCGGCGCCTTCCCCGGAAAGAAATCCTGGTTAATGGGTGCAGATTGGACCAGCCAGCTATTCAATGCCGATCAACAATGGTTTCTGGAATACGCAAACACCCTGGCCGACGACTTCATGGGCAGCGCTGTGCCCAACGTAGCCTTCGAACACAGCCGCTACCGCACCGGCTACCGCCACTACGGCCGTAACATGGCCGCCAGCTTTGAAGGCGACGCTGTAGCCGTCACCTTGGGCGCCTACCACTTTCTGCCCGGCGGCAGCAACATCACCGCCAAAGCCAGCTACGCCGAACTCAACAAAGACGGCAGCACCAGAGTAGTCGCCCCCAACGACAAAGTGTTCTACACCGCCCCGGCAAACAGCCAGGATATAGCAATACTGCAGCTCGGCTACGGCACCCAGGTACTCAACGGCTGGCTAGACCTGAACCTCCAGGCCACCGACAAAAAAGTCGAATACATCAGCGGCAAAAAAGACCAATTCGCCGCCTCAGCCAGCTGGACTTATCGGTTTTAAAGAGTGTTAGCCACGGACGGCACGGACACTCACGGACAAAAGATCTGAAAATTTTTATTTCGTCCGTGTTAGTCCGCGTCGTCCGTGGCAAAAAAATTAGTAACCTCCAAACCATCGGTGAAGAAGCAAGGCCTAGCCACGGACGGCACGGACAGACACGGACTAAAAAATGTTACTTGAGGAAGAGCTGACTTATCGAATTCAGGGGTGTGTATTTGAAGTTAATAAACACCTTGGTCATGGGTTTCTGGAGAGCGTTTATCACAACGCGATGCTCCATGAATTGCGATCCGCAGGGTTGGCGGTTGAAACGGAAAAGCCAGTCTCCGTTCTGTACAAAGGTGAGTCAGTAGGCGAGCACCGCCTTGATCTCGTTGTAGAAAGTAAAGTAATTCTGGAGCTTAAAGCCCAATCCCGCTTGAACCTGGGTGCTGAAGCTCAGCTTCTGAACTATATGAAAGCCTCGCGCATCCCGCTTGGCATGCTGATAAATTTCACAGCCCCGAGAGCGACTATTAAGCGGCTCGTTCTCTAGAACCAAGAGATTAGCCACGGACGACACGGACACGCACGGACAAAAAAACAGTTCTAATCTTTTTGTCTTTTTGTCTTTTTGTCTTTTTGTCTTTTTGTCCGTGTTCGTCCGAGCCGTCCGTGGCAAAAAACTTATTAGTCACCCAAAATTCAATACCAAAACCGGAACACAAGCCCCGTGAACCTGAAAACCCTGTTTCTCCCTCTAGCGTTGCTAATCCCCCTGGCCACCCAAGCCCAATCCATCAGCCAGGCCCAGCTTGACCAGTTCAAGCAACTCCCAAGGGCCCAGCAGGAAGCCCTGGCGAGCCAATACGGCATAGACCTGAACAACATCACCGGCAGCCAACGCACCAGCCAGCGCCCGGAACAGGTTAACGTAGTAGAGCCAGTCACCACCATCACCGATGAAGAACGAGACCGGGCTCGCGAGCAAAGAGAGCAGGAAGACAAACAAATCGCCAAAAACGGTGGCCTCAAGCCCTACGGCTACGACCTCTTCGCCGGCAGCCCCACCACCTTTGCGCCAGTAACCGAAATCCCCGTACCCTCCGATTACACCCTGGGCCCGGGCGACGTGCTGCGCATACAAATGTGGGGCAATCAGAACCAGAACCTGGAACTGCCCATCAGCCGCGATGGCACCATCAGCTTCCCGGATTCCGGCCCGTTCACCGTGGCAGGCCTGAGCTTCGATGAAGCCCGCCAACAAATCCGCAAGCGGGTATCTGAACAGTACATCGGCGTAGAAGCCTCCATTACCTTGGGCGAACTGCGCAGCATGCGGGTGTTCGTTCTGGGTGAAGCCCGCAACCCCGGCTCCTACACCGTCAGCTCCCTGTCTACCATCACCAACGCCCTGTATGTCTCCGGCGGGGTAAAGCAAAACGGCTCCCTGCGTAACGTACAACACAAACGCAACGGCAAACTCGTCGGCACCCTGGACCTGTACGACCTGCTCCTAAAAGGCGATAGCAGCGCAGACAACCGCCTGCAGCCGGGCGATGTCATCTTCATCCCGCCCGTAGGCAAACGCGCCGGCATAGAAGGCGAGGTATACCGCCCGGCACTTTACGAACTCAAAGGCGACAACACCCTGGCCGACCTGGTGCGCATGGCTGGCGGCCTCACCCCACAGGCCTATCCCCAGCGAGTTAACATCGAGCGTACCAACCAGGATTTCCTGCGCATCATCGCAGAGGCAGACTACACCGCCCAACAGGGCCAGAACGCACGCGTACAAGCCGGCGACCGTGTTCGCATACCGTCTATCTCAGACATCACCGGCCAGTATGTAGAAATCCAGGGCGCCGCCACCCGCGCCGGCAAGTTCGCCTGGATGCCTGGCATGCGCCTGAGCTCCATCATCCAGAACCTGGACACAGACCTGCAGCCAGTAGCCGACAAGCGCTTCGCCGCCATCGTGCGCACGGATAAGAGCACAGACAGCATTTCTGTACTCAACCTGCGCCTGCGCGAAGCCATCACCCGCCCCGGCAGCGAACACGACATCGCCCTGGAAGAAAAAGACCGCATCCTCATCTTCTCCGATGCTGGCAAAGTGCAGGGCGGGGAAGACGGCCAGAACTTCACCCGTGAAAGCCTGTTCACCCCGGTACTTCAGCGCCTGAAAAGCCAGGCCAAACCCGGTGATCCCCAACAGACCATCCGCATCAGTGGCCCAGTGCGTTACCCCGGCGAATACCCCATGCCCGCTACCCGCAGCCTGGCAGATGCCATCTTCGTAGCCGGCGGCCTGAAAGACTCCGCCTCTCTATATCAAGCCGAAGTGGCCCGTTACACCACCGATGATGATGGCATCGGCCAGACCAACATCCTCAACGTGAACCTGGCAGACGCCATGGCCGGCAACGCAGACGTCAGCCTGCAAAGCCGCGACACCATCCTGATCAAATCCATCCCGGATTTCGCCAAAACTCGCACTATCACCCTGGCTGGTGAAGTCCGTTACCCCGGCGAATACACCTTCCGGGATGGCGAAACCCTGAAAGACGTGCTGCAAAGGGCAGGGGGCCTGACCAGCAACGCCTTCCCCCGTGGCGCCGTATTCACCCGCGAAAAACTCCGACGGCTCGAAGAGCAGCGCCTGCGTGAAGCCGAAGAACGCCTGCAAGGCGATTTGCTTGGCGTACAGCTGCAAGGCGACAGCTTCGGCGGCCAAAACGCCGAGCGGGTACAGCAAGTACAAGACCTGCTGGAAGAAGTGCAAAACAGCCGCCCAGTCGGCCGAATGGTCATAGACCTGGCCGCCGTCCTGGAAAACGAAAACTACCAGGCCATCCGCCTGCAAGATGGTGACCGCCTGACCATACCCACCATTCCGCAGTCCGTCTCCGTATTCGGCGAAGTACAATTTCCCACCAGCCACCTGCACCAGGCTGGTCTCACAGTGGATGACTACCTGGAACGGTCCGGCGGCCCAACCCGCCAGGCAGACGAAAGCCGAGTCTACGTAGTAAAAGCCGACGGCTCAGTGACACTTCCCCAGCGCAGCCGCTGGTTCGGCGGAAGAAGCCAGCAACTAGAACCCGGCGACACCATCATCATGCCGATCGACGTAGACCGCCTGAACCAACTCGAACTCTGGACCAACGTAAGCCAGATCGTCTACCAAATGGCCCTGGGCGCCGCCGCCGTCGGCAACCTGTAAAGCGTGAGCCACGGACGGCACAGACCTTCACGGACAACAGAATCTTTTGTCCGTGCAAGTCCGAGTTGTCCGTGGCTAAAAGATCATTGGGTCAGGCCCATAAGGCACCCAAGCTAAACCAAGGAACAATATCCGTGGCCGAACAAACCACAACACATTACCCAGACGACGAAATAGACCTAAGAGAGCTCTTCGCCACCCTATGGCGAGGCAAATGGCTAATCATCGCCTGCACCATCATCTTTGCAGTTGCCGGCGTAGCTTACGCCCTCTCCAAACCCAACATCTACCAGGCCAGCGTTCTCCTGGCTCCTGCCCAAGACGACAGCAAAGCCAACGGCCTACCGGGCCAACTCGGCGGCCTGGCCAGCCTCGCCGGCATTAACATAGGCGGCGGAAGCTCCAACAAAACCGTTATCGCAAAAGAGACCCTGCAATCCCGAGCCTTCCTAACGGACTTCATCCATCGCCATAACCTGAGTGTGCCGTTAATGGCATCGAAAAGCTGGAGCATGAGCGCGCAGGAATGGGTGATAGACCCATCAATCTACAACCAACAAACCGGCGAGTGGCAACAAGACAAAGACGGTGAAAGCCTGAAACCAACAAACTGGGATATGGTAAAGCGCTTCCGCGAGCTGCTGAGCGTGAGAGATAACAAAGACACCGGCCTGGTGACGGTTACCATCGCCAGTGAGTCCCCCGTCGCGGCGAAACAGTGGCTGGAGTTATTGATCAAAGACATTAATGAACATATGCGCCAGCAGGATGTGCGTGAGGCAGAGGCCAGTATTGCCTATCTGGAGGGCAAGCTCCGTGAAACCAACATCTCCGGCATGCAGCAAGTGTTCTATCAACTGATCGAAAACGAGACCCGAACCGTGATGCTGGCTAACGCCCAGCGCGAATACGTGTTCAAAACAGTAGACCCCGCCGTCATTCCCCAGGAAAAAAGCGAACCGAAACGGGCGCTGATCGTCATACTTGCTGTTATGTTAGGTGGAATGCTGGGCGTATTCGGTGTTTTTGTAAGGGCGTTTGTCCAAGGTAGCGGGCAGTCTAACAAGGCGTAACTGAAAAACAGGACGGCGTAGCGTAGAATTCGTGCCTATTTTTTGGGGAGCACGCTAAATTGCAAAAGCAGGACGAGCCTGAAGCACAAGATACGGCCAGTGGGGCGGTAGCGTGCCAGACAAACAAGATAACGAATTCGGAAACGCCTGATGAACACAACGCAAAACCAACGGTATGACGACGAAATAAGCCTGATTGACCTGGCCGCCACCTTCGTAAAACGCCGTCGTATTTTCTATACGGTCTTCCTAGTATGTATTTTGGCAGGTATCGCTTACGCCTTTGTGACAGAAGAGACCTATCAGTACACAAGCCTGATCCAGATCGCTGAGAAAGGGTCAGAGAAGTTTCTTGAGCCACCTGCAACCACCATCGCCACGCTGGAAAGCCGCTGGCTACCAGAACAAGAAGTGATGTACCGGTCAGAGAATGATGCGAAACTGCCATTCACAACAAAATTCGCCAACCCCGAAAACACTGGCCTAATCAGGTTAACTTCTGAATCCTCGCCAAAGTACGCAGAGGATGTGAAATCGGTTCATCAATACCTGATTGAGCAGGTTCAGCAACGGCATAATGGACTTCTTGAGCGCGAGAAACGAAGCCTGGAGAGCCGTATGCGGTCTATCGATCAATCAATCGAGGTGCTCAAAAGCGGGCAGGATACCGGGCAAGCCCTGGCGGAGGCTTTTGATAGGAAGACCAGGCTTCAGAGTGACCTTGAGGCCCTGAAATCCACCGAAACACTGGTTTTGGCAAGGCAAAGCGCCGACAAAACCGGCCCGGCAAGAAGCCTGATTGTCGTTCTTGCCGCGTTGCTAGGCCTGATTGGCGGCGTGTTCCTGGCATTTTTTACCGAATTCATCATTGCCGTCAGGTCCCAGTTGGGCGCAGATATCGAATAAATCCGGAAAGCGATCGAATTATGAAATTATTAGTAACAGGCGGCGCCGGCTTCATAGGCTCCGCCGTCATCCGTCACATCATCAACAACACCCAAGATGAAGTGGTCAACCTGGACAAACTCACCTACGCCGGCAACCTCGAAAGCCTGTCTTCGGTCAGCGATAACCAACGCTATGCCTTCGAACAAGTCGACATCTGCAACCGAGCTGAAGTAGACCGCGTACTGGCCCAACACCAGCCAGACGCCATCATGCACCTGGCCGCCGAAAGCCACGTAGACCGCTCCATAGACGGCCCGGCAGACTTCATCGAAACCAACATCGTAGGCACCTACACCCTGCTGGAAGCCACCCGCCAATACTGGCAGGCGCTGGAAGCCGAAAAGAAAGCCAACTTCCGCTTTCACCACATTAGCACAGACGAAGTCTACGGCGACCTGCCGCACCCAAGCGAAACGCCCAACGCGGAACAACACCTGTTCACCGAACAAACGGCCTACGCCCCAAGTAGCCCCTACTCAGCCAGCAAAGCCAGCTCTGACCACCTGGTACGAGCCTGGCAACGCACCTACGGCCTGCCGGTACTGGTCACAAATTGCAGCAACAACTACGGCCCCTACCACTTCCCGGAAAAGCTCATCCCGTTGATGATCCTCAACGCCCTGGAAGGTAAGCCGCTCCCGGTCTACGGCAAAGGCGACCAAATCCGCGATTGGCTATTCGTCGAAGACCACGCCCGCGCCCTCTACAAAGTCGTCACCGAAGGCAAACCCGGCGAAACCTACAACATCGGCGGCCACAACGAAAAACAGAACATCGAAGTGGTACACACTATCTGCGACATCCTCCAGGACCTCCGCCCGCAGGAACGCAGCTACCGGGACCTGATCACCTTTGTGCAAGACCGCCCCGGCCACGACATGCGCTACGCCATAGACGCCAGCAAAATCCAGAAAGAGCTGGGCTGGGCCCCGGAAGAAACCTTCGAAACCGGCATCCGCAAAACCGTCCAGTGGTACCTGAATAACCTAGACTGGTGCCAACGAGTGCAAGACGGCAGCTATCAGCGCGAGCGGCTAGGCGTAGCGAGTTAAAATTTTCAGACCAATGAACCAAGGCCTCGACGGGGTCTGTCCCAGCGTGGACTGACCCCAAACACCAATACCATGAAAATACTCCTGTTAGGAAAAACCGGCCAAGTCGGCTTCGAACTCCACCGAACCCTCTCCCCCCTGGGCCCCATCACCGCCCCGGGCAGAGAAGAGCTCGACCTAACCAACGAACAAGCCGTAAATAACTACCTGGCCCAAACCAGACCAGAGCTGATCGTAAACGCCGCCGCCTGGACAGCCGTAGACGCCGCCGAAAACCAGCAAGCCGAAGCCCAACGCCTCAACGCCGGCTTACCCAAACAGCTTGCAGAATACGCAAAGGCCAACAACGCACGCTTGGTTCACTACAGTAGTGATTACGTCTACCCCGGCACCGGCACAACCCCGTGGCAGGAAGCCAGCCCAACCGGCCCCCTGAGCGTATACGGCCAAACCAAGCTTGAAGGCGATGAAGCCATCCAGCAAAGCGGAGCGGACCACCTCATCTTCCGCACCAGCTGGGTATACAGCGCGCGCGGCAACAACTTCATGAAAACCATGCTGCGCCTGGCCGAAAGCAAAACCGAACTCAACATAGTGGCAGACCAGATCGGCGCTCCCACGCCGGCAAGGTTAATTGCACAGGCAACCACTCTGGCGATACATGGCCAGCTGGCCAAGGGTCTCTACCACCTGGCCCCAAGAGGCGAGACCAGCTGGCAAGGCTTCGCAAAAGAAATCTTCCACCTGGCAGGGCACAACATAAAAGCAAACCCCATCCCAACCAGCGATTACCCAACCCCAGCCCAAAGACCGCTGAATTCAAGGATGGAAGTCACCAAACTCGAACAAGCCCTTAGTATCCAGCTCCCGACCTGGCAAAGCCAACTGACGCTGACACTGAGTGAATACCTGAAAAATTGATCAAAGGAGCTCTCAAAGGAATGAAGCCACGCCGCAGCCGATTCAACCCCAAGCGCAAGCTGAAAACGACGCTTACAGGAGATGAGCGCATAGCTCTCGCCAAAACGATCAAATACGGCGGAAACCCGGAACACAAGCGCAACCCTGGAAATTTTGGCCTGACGCCGCCTGCGGACCCAAGGCCCCATAAAACACTCTGCGACGATTGTGGTATCTTTGATCAAGAGATAGCGGAATCGCTTTTGTCCGAGGGTGCCGCGAAAGGAATGGTGAGCGTTCAAATGAAGGGTGAATTACCTCAAAATATTTGGGCTGTTACGAGCGATGGGTATCCGGTTGAAGCACAGCTCGAAAACCGGGTTCAAGGCACTTATCATGGTTATCCGATGCCAGAGACAGACCCAATGAGAGATGAAGTCCTCGCCCGCTGGTCCCAGCAGACCACCGGCGGAGAGCCAGATCATGCGATTTGACATTGAGTGGATTGAACACCAGCAGCAACCAGCGTCCGAAGAACGGCTGACCCGGTGCCATCTGGGGTTGACGTTCAGCGATCAGCAACTCTTTCGCCATGAGAATCTGCTCGGCGAGCACCAGGTAAGGGATTCAATCACGGTCTCAGCCTACCCGCTGGCGCTCTGGTTTGCTGCAAACTGGTGGCGGTTAAGATGGGAGCCGAACCGCACTACGGACGGCGCACCTGCTCTGCACGACTGGAAAATGAGCCACATGCTCTCCGCTGCTGGCGACGGTTACGCATGGCCCAACCTTACATTCAGTTCTGATGGTGAGAGTATTCTGGTTAACCTGAAGCCCAGCCGGGAGAGCACCGGGCCGGTGCGTTACATTGAAAGGTTCGAAGATTGGCTTGCGGCAGAGGAATACGAAGCGAGTGTTGACCGGTTTATCATCCAAACTCTGGAAAAACTGAACGGCAGCGCTAAACAAACTTCGCTTCATGACCTCTGGCAGACGGTGTGTGAAGAAAGGGCCAGTCCAGTCGTAGCACAACAGCGGCAATTGGAAGCCAGACTGGGCTACGATCCGGAAGAAGCCCCAGAGTTACTTCTGAGCATGCTGACCAGGCTCATCTCGGTCCATGGCAAGGGCGCGATTCAGGAGCTGGCCTGTCTTGGTGGGGACAGGGCCGAGAGAGCCATACATAATGCTCAACAGTGCCTTTCAGCTACAACAGACGCCATCAAGTTACCGATGAAAAGTGTTCGAAAGGTAGTCGAGCTGATTTCAAGCGGTAAACCCGGCCAACCGTGGGAGTTGGGGCAGGACGCGGCTAATAAAATGCGTAGTCACCTCGGGTTAGACAAAGGCCCATTAAATAACAGAAAGCTTGCTGATCTGTTAGAAACACCGCCACAGCTTCTGGAAAATCAGCAGACAGCTGAAAGGTTGCCCATTGGTATTGGTGAAGTAGCGGATAGTGGGAGGGCTAAAGTTGTATTAGGTAGAAAACGTAAAGATGCCCGGCGCTTCATGGCCGCACGACTGGTCGCAGACGGCATCTACGCCGGAGAAACCGGAAACTGGCTACCCTGTACCGATGCAACCACGGTGCGGCAAAAATTTCAAAGAGCCTTCGCCCAAGAGTTTCTGTGCCCCTACAGCGACCTGATTGGTTGGATGAACACCACATCCCCGGACGAAGAACTTATGGAAGCGGCCGCAGACCACTTTGAAGTATCACCACTGATGATCAATACAGTAATGGTAAACCACGGCCACATCCCCCGCTCTGAACTCGAAGCATTCCAGCAAGCCGTCTGAAAATCCGTTATCAGCCACGGAAGAGCACGGGAAAAAGATTGAAATAAAAGATATTTCCTGTGTTTTACTTCTGTGTCCTTCCGTGGATACTGTGTGTCAAAAGTCTTTAAAGGAGTAACAGTGAAAGGCATCATCCTCGCCGGGGGCTCCGGCAGCCGTCTGTACCCAATCACAAGAGGCATTTCCAAACAGCTCCTCCCGGTGTACGACAAACCCATGATCTACTACCCGCTGTCGGTCCTCATGCTGGCGGGCATTCGGGACGTTCTCGTCATTACCACCCCGGAAGACCAGGATGGCTTCAAACGCCTGCTTGGTGATGGTGCCCAATGGGGTATTAAACTGAGCTACGCCGCCCAGCCAAGCCCAGATGGCCTCGCTCAGGCCTTCATCATCGGCGAAGAGTTCATTGGTGACGACAGCGTATGCCTGGTACTGGGAGACAACATCTACTACGGCCAGGGCCTAAGCAACATGCTGCAAACCGCCGCCAAGCGGGAAAAGGGCGCCACTGTCTTTGGCTACCAGGTAACCGACCCCGAACGCTTCGGTGTGGTAGAGTTTGATGACAACCAACGTGCCATCTCCATCGAAGAAAAACCGGCCAACCCGAAATCCGACTACGCCGTAACCGGCCTCTACTTCTACGACAACGACGTAGTCAACATCGCCAAACGGGTAGAACCCAGCCACCGGGGCGAACTGGAAATCACCAGCGTCAACCAGGCCTATCTGGAACGGGGCGATCTGAACGTAGAGCTGCTGGGCCGAGGCTTCGCCTGGCTGGACACCGGCACCTTTGATTCCCTGCACGAAGCCAGCGGCTTTATCGAAACCCTGGAAAAGCGCCAGGGCCTGAAAATCGCCTGCCTGGAAGAAGTCGCGTACCGCATGGGCTTCATCGGCGAAGAACAACTGCTGGCCGAGGCCGAAAACCTCAAAAAGAACAGCTACGGTGCCTACCTGAAAAAACTGGTCAAAACAGCTAAGTAAGCCAACTCTATGAAAATCACCGAAACCAAGATTCCCGCCGTAAAACTCATCGAGCCCAAAGTGTTCGGAGACGAACGCGGCTTTTTCATGGAAACCTGGAACGAAAAAGCCTTCCGCGAAGCCGGCATCAATGCCACCTTCGTGCAGGACAATCACAGCCGCTCTGTTAAAAACACCTTGCGCGGCCTCCATTACCAGATCAAACAGCCCCAGGGCAAACTGGTTCGAGTGACCCGTGGTGAAGTGTTTGACGTAGCCGTAGACCTGCGCACCAACTCACCCACCTTTGGCCAGTGGGTAGGGGAGTACCTCTCTGAAGAGAACAACCGCATGCTCTGGGTGCCACCTGGGTTTGCCCATGGCTTTCTGGTAACCAGTGACACGGCGGATTTTCAGTACAAGTGCACAGACCTCTACGCGCCGGAGCACGAACGCTCCATCCATTGGGCAGATAAAGAGCTTGCGATTGATTGGCCTCTGGACAACAGCGCAGAACCACTTGTATCTCAGAAAGACAAACAGGCCGTTTCCTTTGCGCAGGCTGAAAAGTACCCGCAGCAAGGTGAAAGCGCATGAGCCTGGTGAAATGGATCGATTTCCAGAGCCTTGGTGACGAGCGCGGTAGCCTGGTGGCCGTCGAAATCGGCATGGACAAAGCCGTCCCGTTCGACATCAAACGTGTGTACTACATTTACCACACCGAACTGGGCGTAAGCCGCGGTTACCACGCCCACAAAAATCTCAAGCAGGTTGCCATCTGCGTAGCCGGTAAATGCCGAATGGTGCTGGATGATGGCACAAACCGGGAGGAAGTCTGGCTGGATTGCCCCACCAAGGGCCTGGTGATTGACGATCTGGTCTGGCGAGAAATGCATGATTTCAGTACAGATTGTGTACTGCTCGTGCTTGCCAGTGAACATTATGACGAATCGGATTACATCCGCGATTACGAGCACTTTCTGGAGGTGGCCCGCTCATGAAAATCCATCCGACGGCGATCGTCTCGCCTAAGGCCACAATTGCTGAAGGCGTCATCGTTGGCCCCTATTCAATCATTCACGACAATGTCGTTCTAGGGGCTGGAACTGAAATTCAAAGCTTTTGCGAGTTGGGCGTTACCAATGGTATCTCTGGTGGCGAATTATTAAAGATCGGGCAAGACTCTCTTATAAGATCTCACAGTGTTTTTTATGAGGGCTCGGTGTTCGGAGACGGGCTAGTGACCGGGCACAGAGTTACGGTTCGCGAAAAGACCTTGGCAGGAAAAAATCTTCAGATTGGTACATTGTCTGACATTCAGGGCGATTGCCAAATTGGAGATTACGTTCGATTCCATAGCAATGTTCATATTGGTCAAAAAAGTGAAATTGGTAACTTTGTGTGGATATTCCCATACGTCGTTCTAACCAATGATCCACATCCACCTAGCGAAACACTCATTGGTGCAAAGGTCCACGACTTTGCTGTAATTGCAACAATGAGCGTCGTGCTGCCTGGCGCAGAGATTCAGGAAGGCTGTCTTATTGGAGCGCACTCGTCAATCAAAGGTACGACAGAACCAGACACAGTATATGCTGGTTCACCTGCCAAGAAAATCTGCCCAACTTCTCGAATAAAACTCACTGATGGAAGTGGTGTGGCTTATCCATGGCGAAAGCACTTTAAAAGAGGGTATCCAGAAGACGTCATCAAAGAGTGGGGGGAGATAGGATGCGATCTTGGCGAATAGAAGACCTTCGCGAAGGTATGACGGCGAGTTACTCCCAAACGATTACTGATTATGATGTTAAAGCATTTGCAGGGATTTCCGGAGACCATAACCCCATTCACATCGATGATGAATATGCGGCCAAATCTCGTTTTAAGCGAAGAATTGCTCATGGTTTCCATTCGGCCAGCTTTTTTTCGGCAATATTCGGAACCCAGCTACCTGGGAAAGGCTGTGTATATGCCTCACAAAGCTTGAACTTCAAACGCCCAGTATATCTAGGGGACACAGTTACTGCGTCAGTGACAGTAATTGGAATTGATCTGCAGTCGAAGAAAGTAGACTTTGAAACTGTATGTAAAGTACGGAACAAGGTTGTTACTAATGGGTTCGAAAGTAAGCGAACATCATTTATAATGTAGGCTCCGTTCGCCAAGCTTATCGGATATTTACACACATGCGCCACGATGACGGTCGTAAACTTGATCACAAAACATTAGAAGCCATTCGCGTTCGCGCCGTTCAACGGGTCATGGATGGCGAGAGTCCAGAAGTCGTCATCAAAGCGCTGGGGATGAGCCGAGCACGAATCTATGAATGGCTGGCTGCCTACCGCGAGGGTGGCTTTGACGCGCTCAAGGCCAAGCAGATTTCCGGTCGTCCCAAGAAACTGAGCGGTGCTCAGATCCGGGAGCTGTATATCTGGATAACGACCTTTACGCCGGACCAGTTGAAGTTTGATTTTGCCCTGTGGACTCGGGGCCGAGTGCGTGAGCTCATCCGGCAAAAGTTCAACGTCCGGTTAAGCGATGTCTCGGTCGGTCGTCTGCTTCGAAACCTGGGGCTGACGCCTCAGAAACCCCTGCATCGGGCCTACCAGCAAAAGCCAGAGGCCGTGAAACAATGGAAAGAAGAGACCTACCCGGAAATTCGCAAGGAAGCAAAAAAAGTCGGCGCCACCATCTATTTCGGCGATGAAGCCAGCATTCGGTCTGATTATCACAGTGGCACCACCTGGGCACCCAGGGGTGAAACTCCGATCATCCGTAATACGGGCAGTCGCTTCAGCATCAATCTGATCTCGGCCATCTCGCCTCGCGGCGAGCTTCGCTTTAAGACCATTCAGGGCAACATGAACACCGATGCGTTTCTTGGTTTCCTCAAGGCTCTGGTGCAAGACGTTGACAAGCCGGTTTTCCTGATCCTCGATAACCACCCGGTTCATCATGCTCGTCGGGTTCGAGACTATGTTGAGAGTCTCGACGGCAAGCTCAGGTTGTTCTTCCTGCCGCCGTACTCGCCGGAGCTGAATCCTGACGAGTCTGTTTGGGGCTATATCAAATACCATCACGTCGGTAAAAAGATCATTAACAGCAAAGAACAACTTCGGAGCACTGTTTACCGGCAGCTTCGACGTTTGCAAAAATTGCCACGACTATTGAAATCGTTTTTTGGCCATCCGGATTTGGCTTATATCTCCGGGTAATGTTCGCTTACTTTATTTCGAATTAGTACGTCGGGAACCGCACAAATTTTTCTGCCCGAGGGGTAATCCGTGATTCCGTTTCTTGATCTAAAAGTGATTAACGCCCAATACCGCGACGAACTCGTTGCCGCCGCCACCCGAGTCATCGACTCCGGTTGGTACATCCAGGGCACCGAAGTGAAAGCCTTTGAAGAAGAATTTGCCGACTACTGCGGCAGCAGACACTGCATAGGCGTAGCCAACGGCCTGGACGCGCTCACTCTCACTCTCAGAGCCTGGAAAGAAATGGGCAAGCTGAATGAGGGCGACGAAGTGATCGTGCCAGCAAACACCTACATCGCTAGCATTTTGGCGATCACCGAAAACCGTTTAAAGCCCGTACTGGTTGAGCCGGACGAGGTTACCTTCAACCTGTGCCCTGAAAAAACCGCTGCGGCCATCACCCCCAACACGAAAGCCATCGTTGCCGTTCACCTCTACGGCCAGATATCCCCAATGCGAGAGTTGATGCAACTGGCGGATGAATACGGTTTGTTGATATTGGAAGATGCTGCGCAGGCCCATGGTGCCTCTATAGACGGCCGTAAAGCGGGAAGTTGGGGCCACGCAGCTGGTTTCAGTTTTTACCCAGGAAAAAATCTGGGCGCATTGGGCGATGCAGGGGCGGTAACGACAGACGACGAAGACCTGGCCAAGACTATCCGGGCATTAGGTAACTACGGTAGCCACAGGAAATACGAGAATCTATACCAGGGCGTAAACAGCCGATTGGACGAACTGCAGGCGGCGATGCTCAGAGTAAAATTGGGTCATTTAGATGAAGAAATCAAAAATCGCCGCAAAGTAGCAGAACGCTACAGACAAAATATTAAAAGCCCGAATATCAGGCTTCCCACGGCAACCGATCCTCAAGGCCACGTTTGGCATCTATTTGTGGTTAGCTCACGTAACCGGAGTGATTTGCAAAATCATTTGGGAAGACTGGGTATTCAGAGCCTTATCCATTACCCGATACCGCCGCACCAGCAAAAAGCATATGAGCACTTTAAGCTAGGTGCGCAGCCACAGACAGAATCAATCCATAGAACTGTGCTTAGCTTACCCATTAGTCCAGTTATAACTGAAAAACAGGTGGTGGACGTTATTGAGGCTTGTAATGAATTTGTCGTTATCTGAAAAATGACCTTAATTAAAACAAGTCTACTCAATGGCATCGCAGTCGTGATTAAAATGATCACACTGCTCGGTATAAATAAAGTTTTAGCGATTTATGTGGGGCCTTCTGGCTATGCTGCTTTAGGCCAGTTTCAGAATGCCGTACAAATGATAACTACAATTGCGAGCGGGGCAATCAATACTGGTGTAACAAAATACACTGCCGAATATTACGACGAGCAGGAAAAACAGTATGCCGTCTGGCGCACGGCTGGGACAGTATCTCTGCTTGGCTCATTAATAATGGCAGCCGTGATTATCGTCTTTAATCGGACTTTGGCTGGTCTGTTTCTCAAGGATGAGAGCTTAGGAAGTGTGTTTGTCTGGTTTTCGGTGACTTTGGTATTCTTTGTATTTAATACCTTGTTTTTGGCCATTCTAAATGGCAAAAAAGAAATCTATCGCTACGTCACTGCCAACATAGCAGGAAGTCTCTTTGCTTTAGCAATTACGACCATTATGACGATTCAGCTTGGACTATATGGTGCCTTGGTTGCATTGGCTATCTACCAGTCACTCACTTTTTTTGTAACACTTTCGCTGATCTACAAAGCGAGTTGGTTTAAGCTAAAGTTCTTGATAGGAAGAATAGACCGGCAAGCGGCAAAGAAATTAGCAAAATTTACTGCCATGGCTCTAACAGGCGCGTTATGTGTACCCTTAAGCCATATTCTGATCCGTAACCACATTGGTGAAAATTTAGGTTGGGATGCAGCTGGACATTGGGAGGCAATGTGGAGACTAAGCGCAGCATACCTGATGTTGGTGACCACCACTTTAAGTGTATATTATCTTCCAAAATTATCTGAATTGAAGTGTCCCGCTGAAATAAAAAAAGAAATACTGGGAGGTTACAAGGTAATACTTCCATCTGCTGCACTTTTCGGGCTACTAATCTACTACTTCCGTGACCTGATTATTCACCTTCTATTCTCCGAAGAATTTTCTGAAATGGAAGTGCTCTTCGCCTGGCAACTTGTAGGGGATACATTAAAGATAGGGAGTTGGATTCTGTCTTATCTAATGTTGGGTAAGGCAATGATGAAGCTGTTCATTGTATCGGAAGTATCGTTCTCGATTCTGTTTTTTGTTCTGACAGTAATATTGAGTGATCTCTATTCGCTTGAGGGCGTGGCAATTGCTCATGCGGTCAACTATTTTTTGTACTGGGTTATCATGATTTTCGCTATTGGATATTCACTGAATAGAGTGTCTTGATTTTCTAAATTTCAGATTATTAATATTTATAACATTCTAAAATGTATAAAAAATCTCACTTTAAAAGTGGTAAAGCAATAAATAAATTTCATTTTGATAAGTTTGATGGTTTGTCTTTAATAGAAAAGCTAAGGCATGTTTTTTTGAATGCTGATTAAATTTGATGCTCGGAGAAAAAATTTTAAATGCTGGATAATAGCCACCAGACAACTAATCTCTCGGTAACTATTGTTACCCTCACTTACAGGGATTTTTCTGAGTTAAATAAAACAATAGAGTCGGTATTTGAACAAGATTTTTCAGAAATTGAAAGCGTAGAATACGTTATAGCTGATGACGGATCTGAGAACTTCAATAAAGAATTGGTAGATCTGGCTGTCAAGAAACACCAAAGCAATAACGATACGCCGGTGAAAGTGATAATTTACTCGAATACTAAAAATGTTGGCACAGTAAAATCGTTTAATAAAGCTATATCAATTAGCCACGGTGATATCGTAGTACCATTGAGTGCTTCTGACGAGTTCTACGACTCTATGGCAGTATCATCGATAGTTAAAGAATTCAAAAAATGTAGCGCACCTATTATAACGGCCCGTCGTGAAATCTCGAGTAATGGAGAAAGGCTGGCCATTCGTCCAAATAAACGCTGTGCCGAAAAGTTAAAAAAACAGAGTGTTCCCGAATTGCTAAAAACGTTGGCAATAAGAGGAAATTTTATCAGCGGAGCCTGTACATACTACCGACGGGCATTTCTGGAAGAAATCGGTGGTTTTGATGAATCCTATGTCTTGCTTGAAGATTATCCTTTTTACTTGCGAGCTCTTAACCAAGGCCATGCTATCGGTTTCTTGGATAGCATCACAATGAAGCACCAGGTCGGTGGGGTTAGTAGCCGCAATCAGAAAGAGATGCATCCGGCTCTCAAACACGATTTCAGTGAGGCAAGGAAATGGATTAAGAGAAATGTTCCATTCACAAAATATGAACGTCGAATGTTCAATTTTTTTCAATTAAAAAACACAAAACAGAAAGTACATCCTAAAACAGTGCTTTGCAATTTTGATTGTGTTTTACTCTGGGTGTCTTCGGTACTTTATGAGAAGATTGCAGGCTGGATTTTCGACAGCTCGGGGAATACGAAAACATAAAAAAAGCAATTTAAGGATGCTCTGAACAAGTCTTCAGATTCAGCAAAGATACGTCCGTCGTTAATGGTATAAAATTGATGGAGTATGGGGCAGGCGCCTTCTCCGAAGCCGAGTATCTGTAATTTAATATATACCCGCCAAGGAAGATGTTGGGTATGAGATTGAGTTGATACGTCATTTCGCAGGCCTGAAACTTAGTCGTTTGTCGGGCGCAATCCAGATCCTTAAGCTTCGTCACTTTCTGTAGCATCATTGCCCTGGCAACGTGCCGTTCGAAGAGGTGAACAAGCGGTCAGAGAAATATGGCGTTACGCTGCGTTAAGGTAGTATTTTTTTGGGTTCGACTATTAATTATGCCTTGCTCCACAAAGAACAGCTCAATATAGGGTGATTCAGACTAGAAAGGGCGATGAATGGCACTTCGGTATGAAGATGCGCATCGCTGTAGGTGGCACGCTGGGGCTTACCCTCAGCATTGGTGCCAGCATAGTCGACGTTCATGAGATTATGCGATGGGGCAAACTGCCGCAAGATAAAGCAGGTGTTTCGCTGCTTGAATGTCTGCTGTTGGGGGCTGTTGAGAAACAGCAATCGGATTCACTTGCTAGTCGTATTTAGCAACCTGCTGATCGGTGAAAGATACCTGCAGGCTTGAGAGCTGGCTTGACTGCTTCGTGCCAAAATGGCGGTAAACGGTCAGATCCCATATAAATAAATGGAAGGTTATGCCTAAATTATCCAGTTTATGCCGGCTCAAGTGCGCGCTGTAAAAATAAGTAATGGTTATTCGGGTCTTCCTTAAGTCTTCATCTTTGTATTGGAATTAAATGAAAAAGCACGAATTTGCTATACACTTTTATGATAATGTGGTGCTTGGGGTTTTTTTTGTTTTGATTTCTACGCTGTTATCTTTAATGATTTATCGTCGTCATATATATCATTTGTTTGATCCAATGCTTTTTTATATACTTATCTCTGCATCAGCAAATGCAGTGGTTTTGTATATTTATTATTTTGGGTTGATTGATTCATACTATTTTTATTCTTTTGTGATAACGCAAATTGCGTTTGTTGTTGGTTTTCTTGTTAATAAGCCAATAAATTTCAATAGACTTTATTTAAAGTTTTCGATTGATGATTTGCGTTTGAATAAAAGTCCATCATTTTTCTTGTATATTCTTAGCTTTTTTCTATTTTTTTCTAGTCAGCTTTATGTTTTTTTTGTGAGTGGTGTGCCTCTTTTTATGGATTCGAGACTGGAGGTTTATTCTGGTGGGACCGGATATGGTCTTCTTAAGAGGCTTGCGTTTGTAACTTTTACTATAATCTGTTCAGTTTCGATATTTAGAATCTTTTATGCGCGGTCTGGTGTTGCGTTAAAGATATTTGATTGCTTAGTATTGTTGTTAGCATTCGTTTTTTCGATATTGAGTGGGGGTAAATCTGCAGCACTAGAGATTGTATTTATAGGGGGGCTGACTTTGATATTTTTGCGTAGATTTGAAGGCGCTAGAATTCATGAGTCAAGATTAGATAGATTTTTATTCTTAAGTTTTTTGATTTCGATTCCTGCTGCGTTACTGATAATAACGATTCAAACTGGTGAGGGTGATTTTCTTTATACTGTTGTTGCTCTCTTAATGCGTTTCGTAAATACTGGCGATGTCTTTTATATGGCGTATATCGGTAATGCGATTGAATCTTTGCCTAAAGATAATGGACTAATTGCCCTTTTTAAGGCGCCTTTAGGTGCATTTAGAATTGTCGATTGGGATCAATTACCAGTGAATTTGGGGTTTCAGTTATTTCAGTATCATTATGATGTTGACATAATGACCGGTCCGAATTCGCGACATAATGTTTTCGGTTTGTTTTATTTCGGATTTTTGGGTTCGATTATATTTTCGTTTTTGGTTGGCTATCTTTCCAGTTTCTTTAGAAATGTCATCTTTTATAGAGTTAATGGTAGTGTAACAGGTCTCATATCTTATGTTTCATTGGCAATGATTGCACCTTTTTTTGCTCAGGATTTGCCTGGGCTTGCATTAGATAAATTGTTATCTTTCTTTATTTTTTTTCCTGTTTTATACTTTGTTTCACTTATTCTCTATCGTTCATCTATAAGGAGTGGTTGATTGGATACCGTATACGCTGTTGTTGTAACATTTCAGCCTGATCTAGATGATCTTCATGAGAATATGTTGTTGCTTTCCGCTATGGTTGATAAGGTTATTATATGCAATAACTCAGATTTCGATATAGATTTACCTATTGAGCGTGTTGAGGTTATTAATCTTAAGGGGAATTTCGGTATTGCATATGCGCAATCAGTTGGTATGAAGGCTTCTTTCGAAAATGGTGCCGATTTTGTTTTTCAGATGGATCAGGATAGTTTGGTGCCAAAAAATATAGTTCCTGATCTTTTAAATTCATATTATGAGTTGGAAGGGCTGGGTTATAATGTGGGTCTTATTGGTCCTTTAGATTATGACAAGATCACCGGTGAAGTTAATCGGGCAAGGGTAAATAAGGGTGTTTCGATTTTTTCTGGGAAGTATTCTTTAGTTGATTCTACTCTAAGTTCTGGAAGTCTCATACCTAAGAAGTCATATAATAAAGTCGGGGGTATGTTTGATCAACTATTTATTGATGTTGTTGATCATGAGTATTGTTGGCGACTTAGAGCTGCTGATTTTGATGTGATTAGAGCGAATTATGTGCGTTTGCCCCATAGGCTTGGTGACGGTCGGAGAAAATTACTAGGATTGGTTTCTGTAGGTATTCCCGCGCCTTTCCGGCACTATTATTCTGTTAGAAATACTATCTATTTGGTTCGAAAACCCTACATACCAATTAAGTGGAAGGTTCTTTCAATGCCAAAAATTTTTTTAAAATTAGTTTTCTATCCTTTTTTGCTTGATAACGGCTATTTGCGATTTCGCTATATTTTGAAGGGCATCTATCATGGTTTCATTGGTCAACTGGGCAAGCTTAAAGAGTAGTTTTAAATTTGGATAGAGAATTGGATCGGTTTGATAGAGATTAGGTCGCTTGGTATTTGCGCGATTTTTTGTGTCCCAACTCATCAAGGCTTTCATTATGATTCGTTGGATTTGAAGTCCACGAGTATACAATAATATTTAGTATGGTGTCCCGTCCCGCGTCTCGTTAATTCATTAATGTAAGTGTTATTTTATTTCATATTATTTAATTCGGGTTCGGAGGCGTTGCTTTTCCTGACAGTCACTGCCCTTCAGCTTAACTGCTAATAACAGTAGCTGGAAATTTTGGTGCGAATGAGAACGCTAAGTTAGAATTCGGCCCAGAAAGCATGGATGTTTTGGTCCTTGAAGGCGCGGGACAACCCCAAAATCAGTTGCTGAAAGCCTAGAGATCAGCCCACATTTGACAGACAGGGGGTTAGAGACGGTTATCGTTCAGTATTTATTTCCATGTGATTGGATTGTGGGTGAATCAAAAGAGATCGGTGCGATTTACATTTTCGTTTTACGCCCGACGGTAATTCGGTATATTTTGATTCAGTATTTTCGGGCAGGCGAAAAACTCTACCGTATGGGATTGTTTGAGTGACGTTTTCGGTTTTGATGTCAGTCTACAAAAGTGAATCTCCTTCGCATCTACAGATGGCGTTTGAAAGTGTCTGGGAGAACCAATCAATTAAGCCGGCTCAGCTAGTTGTAGTTAAGGATGGGCCATTATCTCCTCAACTTGATGCTGTTATCGCCCGATGGCAACGCGATTTAGGGGCAGTGTTTGAGCTAGTTGTATTTGCGGAAAATCGTGGGTTAGGGGCTGCGCTGAATGCAGGTATGCAGGCTTGCAGGTATGACTTGGTTGCCAGGATGGACACTGATGACGTTGCGTTGCCGGAACGTTTTGAAAAGCAAGTGGATTACCTGAACGCGAATCCTGAAGTCGATATTCTCGGAAGCTTTGTGCGGGAAATGACCTATGCGGGCGACATTTTGGGCATCAGGAATGCCCCCATCGGCCATGATGAAATAGTTTCTTGTTTATGGGCATCGCCTATGGTGCACCCTACTATCATGATGCGCAGATCCAGAGTATTGGAAGCGGGAAACTACGATGCCAGTTGTCGGCGCAGACAAGACTATGAATTATGGTTTCGGTGTGCTGAGAAGGGATTGCGTTTCTACAATTTACCCGAACCGCTGCTGTACTACCGGTTCGGGAAACATACGCACAAAAAGCAATCACCAAGCTTGGCCTGGGAGCAGGCAATGATTGGTTACCGAGGTGCAAAACGACTCGGCATGCCGTTCTACCAAAGGCTTGCCTGTTTCCTTCCGTTTGTTCGATCTTTGCTACCCTCTACGTTACAACATCTTCTATACAAAATGCTTAGCCGCTTTGACCCCCGACGGAAGGCCTGAACGTGCTCCAGAAAAAGATATTGCTGACCGGCGCCACGGGGTTTATTGGTGGCAGGCTGTTGAATGCGCTTTCAAACGATTCCCGTTTTTTTGTTACCTGTGTGTTAAGGGAGCAAAGGCCGGGCTTTGGTTGTTGTAAAGTGGTGTTGAACAGCATGAGCGCGGAAAGTGACTGGTCGTCATCGGTCGAGGACGGTCAGGTGGTGATTCACGCTGCGGCGCGAGCGCATGTTCTCCGGGATAGTTCAACGGATCCCCTTGCGGAGTTCCGAAAGGTTAATGTCGAGGGCACTTTGAATCTCGCGCGACAGGCAGCCCAGGCAGGTGCTCGAAGGTTTGTGTTCATTAGCTCCATTGGGGTAAACGGAACTGGCAATAGCGTCCCCTTCCGTGAATGCGATGAGCCAAATCCCACTGAGCCCTATGCATTATCCAAGTGGGAGGCAGAGCAAGGGCTTTGGGAGGTTGAGAAGGCAACTGGAATGGAGGTGGTGATTATTCGGCCCCCATTAGTATATGGGCCGAACGCTCCCGGTAATTTTGGGAGTTTGGTAAATTGGGTCGGTAAGGGGTTGCCACTGCCTTTGGGGGCGATAAACAACAGCAGAACTCTGGTGGCCCTGGATAACCTGGTGGATTTGATTGTTACGGTTATAGATCACCCCGGCGCTGCCAACCAGGTGTTTTTGGCTGGTGATGGGGAAGATATTTCCACTACTGAGCTGCTTCGCGGTGTTGGTAACGCTATGGGTAAGCCCGCTCGTTTGATTCCTGTGCCTGCGGGTATGTTGATGTTCGGCGCTGCGCTGTTGGGCAGAAAAGCCGTCGCTCAGCGGGTGTTGGGTTCTTTGCAGGTCGATATTTCCAAAGCACGTAACTTATTGGGCTGGGAGCCACCCCTTTCCGTTGAGGAAGGGCTTCGCCGCTGTTTTGATTCGGAGACTTCATTTTGATTCGTTTGTTTGATTTTTTCTTTTCGTTGTTCGGGTTGTTGTTCGGTTTTCCGTTGTTGTTAATTCTCCTGGTGATTGGTTTTTTCGACACCGGCTCCCCGGTATTTCGTCAGGAGCGGGTAGGGCGCAACAAAAAGGCGTTCACGCTGGTGAAGTTTCGCACCATGAAGAAAGACACGGCGTCTGTGGCCAGCCACTTGGCGAGCGCTAGTGCCATTACGCCTTTTGGCCACTTCCTTCGCCGTACCAAGCTGGATGAGCTGCCTCAGCTGTGGAACGTCCTGAAAGGCGAGATGAGCCTGGTGGGGCCAAGGCCTTGCTTGTTTAATCAGGAAGAGTTGATTGCCGAGCGGGAACAACGGGGTGTGTTGACGGCTCGGCCGGGGATCACCGGGTTGGCCCAGGTGAACGATATTGATATGTCTACCCCCGTGTTGTTAGCGGAGACGGACCAGAAGATGTTGGCCAACCTGACGGTCGGGGCTTACTTCAAATATATTTTTATGACGGTTGCTGGTAAGGGCGCAGGGGATCGCGTACCAGGGAAAGAGTAACCTCAGGAGTTTTAAATGAAAATCGCTATTGCCGGCACGGGCTACGTGGGCCTTTCCAATGCCATGCTGCTGGCCCAGCATAATGAAGTAGTTGCTCTGGATATCGACTCGAAGAAAGTCGAACTGCTGAACAACCGCCAAAGCCCAATTTTTGATGTGGAGATTGAAGACTTCCTGGCCAACAAAGAGCTTAACTTCACCGCCACGTTAGACAAAGAACAGGCCTACCAGGGCGCTGATTATGTGATTATTGCCACGCCTACGGATTACGATCCGCAGACCAATTACTTCAATACCAATACAGTGGAGTCGGTGATTCAGGATGTGATGGCCATCAATCCGGACGCGGTAATGGTGATTAAGTCCACGGTGCCGGTGGGTTATACCCGGGATTTCTGTGAGCGTTTCGAGACGAAGAACATCATCTTTTCGCCGGAATTTCTGCGCGAAGGCAAGGCGCTGCACGACAACCTTTACCCATCTCGCATTATTGTCGGTGAGCGTTCTGCGCGAGCTGAAGTGTTCGCCCATTTGCTGAAGCAGGGTGCCATTAAACAGGACGCTCCGGTGTTGTTCACCGATAGCACTGAGGCCGAAGCCATCAAGCTGTTTTCCAACACCTATCTGGCCATGCGCGTGGCTTACTTCAATGAGCTGGACACCTACGCTGCCCGCCACCGCCTGAACACCCGCCAGATTATCGACGGCGTAGGCCTGGACCCGCGCATTGGCGACCATTACAACAACCCGTCGTTCGGCTATGGCGGCTACTGCCTGCCCAAAGATACCAAACAGCTGCTGGCCAACTACGAAGACGTGCCCAACAACCTGATCAAAGCCGTGGTGGATGCCAACCGCACCCGCAAGGACTTCATCGCTGACGACATTCTTAGCCGCAAACCGAATGTGGTGGGGGTGTACCGTCTGGTGATGAAATCCGGCTCTGACAACTTCCGCGCCTCGGCCATTCAGGGGATTATGAAGCGCATCAAGGCCAAGGGCATTGAAGTGATCGTGTACGAGCCGGAGCTGCATGAGGACGAGTTCTACCACTCCCGCGTGATTCGTGACCTGGAGGCCTTCAAGCAGGAATCCGATGTGATTGTCGCCAACCGGCGCAGTGAGAATCTGGCGGATGTTGGGGATAAGGTTTATACCCGCGATTTGTTTGGTAGTGACTAAAGGGTGGGCAGATCATGAGTCAGTACCAGAACGTTTCCCGCGATACGCATAGTGGTTTTGTGAAAGCGCTTCACCAACACGCTAAAGCCGTGAAGCAGCAATCTTTGTACGATTTACTCTGTGGCGAAGTAGCAGAATCCCGGGCTAACGCACTTCAGTTTGCTTTTCACTCTGTCCACGTGGATTTCAGCAAGCAACGGTTAACGGAAGGCACTCTCGATTTGCTCACGCAATGGGCTGGTAGCTGCGGCCTGGAACAAAAGCGGGACGCGTTGTTTTCGGGTGAGCCGGTTAATGCCTCAGAAAAAAGGGCGGCGTTGCATATGGCGGCCCGATGGCCGCGTGAGGTGATGGCGCCTACCGGTATGGCACCTACGGTTGCCCTGTGCCAGACACAGCATGAAAAGTTAGCCGCCCTGGTAGGTAAGTTGCATCGCGGTGAGTGGCGTGGAGTGACCGGCAATGCCATTACCGATGTAATTCACATTGGCGTTGGCGGTTCAGACCTCGGCCCCAACCTGGCCAGTGAAGTGTTGGGCGACACCCTGGGCCACCGGTATGTAAAGGCCCACTATGTGTCTACCATGGATGGCTCCCAGCTGCTGCCTTTGCTGCAAACCCTGAACCCGGCCACCACCCTGTTGGTGCTGGCCTCCAAATCGTTTTCTACGGCAGACACTCAATTCAACGTGCGCACGGCGCTGGCCTGGTTGGCTGACGCATTGGCGGTAAATGCAGAAATCCTGTGCCGCCACCAACTGCTGGGCGTGTCTGCCCGGCCAGACAAGATGGCCGAATTCGGTATTCCGGAGGAGCACCAATTAGTGTTTCCGGAGGCCGTCGGCGGGCGTTTTTCAGTATGGTCTGCCATTGGCGTTACCGTGGCGATGGAGCTCGGCGTGGAAGCGTTTAACCAGTTGCTGGCTGGCGCCCACGCGGTGGATCGTCACTTTATGGACGCGCCGCTCACTGAAAACCTGCCGGTCCTGTTGGGGTTGGTGGGGGCCTGGAACACGCAGTTTCTGGAGATACCCAGCCACCTGGTGCTGCCTTACGATGGCCGGCTGAAAAGCCTTTCGCCGTATTTGCAACAACTGGAAATGGAATCCAACGGTAAGAGCACCACACCGGATGGCCAAGCCGTTGCCCATGTAACCTGCCCGATTGTGTGGGGTGATGTGGGGCCCAATGCCCAGCATGCGTTTTACCAGTTATTGCATCAGGGCAGCCACACAGTAAGCGCTGACTTTGTGGCGGTGGCCCGGCGTGAGGCGTCTGTACCAGAGTATGTTGCCCGGTGTTTTAAAGACCAGGAAACGTTAACGCTGGCGAACTGCCTGGCGCAGTCGCAGCTGTTCGCCCTGGGGGATGCCGCCATCACCGACGATTTACGCAGCCATACGCCACTTGGGTACCGGGGTAATCAGCCAAATACGGTGATTCTGCTGGAAACCCTGGACGCCTGGAACCTGGGGGCTCTGTTGGCCTTGTATGAACACAAGGTGTTTGTGCAATCGGTGCTTTGGGGTATTAATCCGTTTGATCAGCCGGGGGTTGAGTTGGGCAAAAAACTGGCCACCCGTTTGTACCACACGTTGTCGCAAGCGCCGTCAGCCACCGACAGCGCCGATAGCGGTTTAGTGAACGATGCCGGCACTCGCCAGCTGCTGAACAAAGTGATGCAGTGGCGTGTTGGCGCACATAGGTGATGGTAAGCAGTTCGCGGTTACCGTGCCGGATGTCCCCGGCTGTTTTTCTGCTGCCGACAACGAAGATGACGCCTAGGATAGCGCAAGAGAGGCAATTTGGGGGCTTTGTTGAAGAGCACCCTGCTGAGGTTCGCTCCCGTTCCGCTTTTCTAACCGAGGCGGCTCTTGAGCGTATGCATAAGGGGTATTCTTTTGTCGGGTCCTTACCCCTTTTTTGCGGTTCATCGCGGGTTAGCGTGAAAAAGTAGGAGACGGCGGTAAAACCGGTTAGTTTTGAGTTCGCCAAAACAACAAACCTGACCGACTCACCGCCGTCCCTATGAATGCTAATCCTCTTGCCCTGTTCTGGGAAGGATTCACGATAGAATCGTATGCCCAGATTGACGCTCAATCTCTGCTCATCCGACTGCAACCTGCCGACGATTACTTGCCATGCTGCAGTGGTTGTAATCAGCACACGCTTGCCATCCATGACATCAGCACCCGACGAGTCCGAGAACGCGACCTGTTCCAATACCGCGTCTGGCTGGACGTGCCAGTTCGCCGAGTTCGTTGTACGACCTGTGGCCCCAAGCTTGAACAGATTCGCTGGTTACCAGGGCGACAGCGTCTGACGGCAGGCATGGTCAGTTGGATTGAATCCCTGGTACGACTGATGCCGATCCAACATGTGGCAACGCTGCTAGGGTTGCATTGGCATACGGTCAAGGCCATCGACCATCGGCGCCTCAAACGAGAAGTGACTGAGCCAGATAAACGCCGGATTCGTCGACTGATCATGGATGAGTTCGCCTTGTTCAAGGGACACCGCTACGCCACCGTGGCGATTGATGCGGATACTCAACAAGTCCTCTGGGTTGGAGAAGGTCGCAGTCGAGCAGCGGTACGCCCCTTCTTTGAATGGCTGGGGCCGGAAACCTGTGGCCAGATCGAAGCCGTGGCGATGGATATGAATACCGCCATGGACCTGGAAGTTCAGCACCACTGCCCACAAGCACGGGTGGTCTATGACCTGTTCCACGTTGTAGCAAAGTTCGGACGGGAAGTGATTGACCGTGTCCGGGTCGATCAGGCCAATCAGCTTCGACACGACAAGCCGGCTCGCAAAGTAGTGAAACGAAGTCGCTGGCTGTTGCTCAGAAACCGAGGCAACCTCAAGGATGAGCAGGCTCTGAAGCTCGAAGAACTGCTGCAAGCCAACCAGCCCCTGATGACTGTCTACGTCCTGAAAGACCAGCTCAAAGAGCTCTGGTACGCTCCCTCAGAGGCCGATGCCAGACAACGCTGGCAAGACTGGCTAAATCTGGCTATGAGTAGTGGGCTGGCCCCCGTGCAGCAGTTTGCCAGGCGCCTCAAGGGCTACGTCGACGGCATTATCGCCAGCGCGGTCTACCGGTTGAACACCAGTGTGTTGGAGGGAATGAACAACAAGATCAAGGTGATCAAGCGGGTGGCCTACGGCTACCGGGATAACGACTACTTCTTTCTGAAGATAAAAGCAGCATTTCCCGGTAAAGCGCGATGAACCTTTTTTGCACCGCGGTCCTATAGTGAATTTTAGGTAAACTTGATAAGGATTTTTTCGTGCTCAAGAGATTCCTCAACCTCCCCAGAGTCCAAAAACGAATAATCTCTGTCGCATCAGACATGGTGGTTCTGTTTTTCGCCATCTGGGCCGCGTTTGCCCTACGGCTGGAGCAGGAACTGTGGATTCCCACCCGGGGCCATTTGATGGTGGCTGGCATCACCGTGGTGTTTACCATTGCGGTGTTTATCCGGTTGGGCTTGTACCGGGCGGTTATCCGGTTTCTGGGAGATAAGGCGTTTCTAACCATTGTTTATGGGGTGGTCTCCTCGGCGGTGGCGCTGATTATTCTGGGCTATATGCTGCAGGTACCCGTGCCCAGGTCTGTGCCTATTATTTATGGTTCTTTGGCGTTTTTGTTTGTAAGCGGTACCCGGATGGGCGTGCGTATGCTGGTTAATCATCCCGGGCAGCGTAATAAGGAAGCGGTAGCGATTGTTGGGGCCGGGGAAACAGGTATTGCTTTGGCGTCTGCACTGCGGCAGGGCACGGAGTACCGCCCGGTACTGTTTGTGACGTTTGACAAGAGTCACCATAAAACGATGATTGACGGCCTGCCCGTTGTGAGCATTGATTTGGTGGCGAAGAATATTGCCAAGTATGGTGTTCGCCGTATTTTATTGGCACTGGATTCGAATTCCGGTGTAGACCGCAAGCGTTTACTGCACACGCTGGAGGCGTTAGAGGTGCCGGTGCAAACCGTGCCCTCCATGACTGAGTTGGTGGCCGGCCAGGCGCGGATTAATGATATCCGTGACCTGGAGCTGGAAGATTTGCTGGGCAGAGACACCGTGCGCCCGGATTCGGCCGTGGTTTCGGCAAGTTTGTTTGGCAAATCTGTGATGGTAACGGGGGCCGGTGGCTCTATTGGTTCTGAGTTATGCCGACAGATTCTACGGCATAAGCCCAAGCGGTTGGTGCTGTTCGAACAGAGTGAATTCTCGCTGTACAACATCGAGCGCGAGTTAACGGTGACTAACCAGGTGGAGAACCTGGGGGTAGAGATTCAGCCGTTGCTGGGCAGTGTGACGCATCGCCGCCGGTGTGAAACCGTGATGCGGGCGTTTGGGGTGCAATCGGTTTATCACGCTGCAGCTTATAAGCATGTGCCATTGGTTGAGCACAATGTCATCGAAGGCATTCAGAATAACGTGTTCGGTACCTTCCACGTGGCGGAAGCGGCCATTGCCTCGGGCGTGGAACGCTTTGTTCTGATCTCTACGGATAAGGCCGTGCGCCCCACCAATGTCATGGGGGCCAGTAAACGATTGGCGGAGTTGGTGTTACAAGGGTTGGCTCAGCGCCAAAGTGAAACGGTATTTTCCATGGTGCGGTTTGGAAATGTGTTGGGTTCATCTGGCTCCGTGGTGCCATTGTTCCGTGGCCAGATCCGTGACGGCGGGCCATTGACGGTGACCCACCCGGATATCATCCGATATTTTATGACCATCCCCGAAGCCAGCCAGTTAGTGTTGCAGGCCGGTAGTATGGGCCAGGGTGGTGAGGTGTTTGTGTTAGACATGGGCGAGCCCGTGAAGATCGCCGACCTTGCCCGTAAGATGATTCACCTGATGGGGCTGACAGAAAAAACCGAGGACCGCCCGAACGGGGATATCGAAATTGTCTACACAGGCCTCCGGCCTGGAGAGAAACTGTACGAAGAGTTGCTGATTGGTGACGACCCTCAGGGTACGTCTCACCCAAGAATTATGATGGCCCGTGAGGTTTCGTTGCCTTGGGGGCAGGTTGAAGAGCTGCTTTCAGCATTGAATCAAGCCAGCCATGCCTTCGACTGTCAGCGTGTCATACAGATTCTCAAGGAAGCCAAGACCGGTTATACCCCGAACGGAGATACGGCAGATCTGGTTTGGTGTAATGGTGTGCAGAACACTCCGCCAGCCGCTAATGAGGGCAAGGTGTTGCACCTGAACTGATGTTGTCACAACAAGGATTGTTGCATGATCAAAATTCTTCACCACGGCGCCGTGAATGGCGTAACGGGCTCGTGCCATGAGCTTAGAATTTCGCACGCCGGCATCCTCATAGACTGCGGCCTGTTCCAGGGCCAGGAAGAATCCCGAGGCTCTTCTGCCGCAGATCTCGCCATCGATTTCCCCATCGACCACATCCGCGCCCTGGTGGTTACCCACGTTCACATCGACCACGTAGGCCGCATTCCCTACCTGCTTGCCGCCGGTTTCGACGGCCCCATCATCTGCTCTGAACCTTCCGCCATCATGCTCCCGGAAATCCTGGAAGATGCTCTGAAGATTGGTTTCACTCGGGATCGCGCTTTGATTACCCGTGTTTTGGAGCTGATACGGGCGAGGGTGGTGCCGCTGCCTTACGGCCGCTGGCATTCGGTGTTTGAGGAAGAGGCCGGGAGTTTGAAGGTGCGCCTGCAGCGGGCAGGGCACATTTTGGGGTCGGCTTATGTGGAGTGTGATGCGGTATCCGGCTCGGCGGCTGAGCGTATTGTGTTCAGCGGGGATCTCGGCGCGCCTCATTCCCCCTTGCTGCCGGAGCCTTCGCCCCCGGAACGTGCTGACCGCCTGGTGATTGAGAGTACTTACGGCGATAAGAACCACGAAGACCGGGAAACGCGGCGTTATCGGCTGAAGGCGGTTCTGGAGCATGCGTTGGAAGACGGCGGTACGGTGTTGATACCGGCGTTCAGTATTGGGCGTACTCAGGAGTTGTTGTATGAGATTGAGGGGCTGATTGCGGAGTTTGGTGATAAAGAGATTCCGCAGGCTTCAAAGGGGTCTGACCCCTTGGGGTCAGACCCCACCCTTCTGCCAGCGCCGAGCTCCAAAGCTGGTGCCATTGGGGTCAGTCCCCAAGGGGACAGACCCGGTAGCGGGTCTCTGACCTGGAGCAATCTGGAAATCGTCGTCGATTCCCCCTTGGCCGCCGAGTTCACCAAAATCTACCGAAACCTCAAACCCTTCTGGGATGAAGAAGCTCGTGCCCTGGTGGCAGCGGGCCGACACCCGCTTTCTTTCGAACAGCTTACCGTTATCAATTCACACGAAGACCACCTAAACGCCGTGGAATACCTGGCCAAATCTCACCGCCCCTGTGTGGTGATTGCAGGTTCCGGTATGTGCGCCGGCGGCAGGGTGGTAAATTATCTGAAAGCGATGCTGGGCGATGCCCGCAACGATGTGTTGTTTGTGGGCTATCAGGCTGCGGGCACCCCGGGCCGCAATATCCTGACTTATGGCCCTCGCGGCGGTTGGGTAGAGCTGGATGGCGAACGCTACGACATCCGCGCCCAGGTGCACACTGTAGGCGGCTATTCCGCCCACGCCGGGCAGGAGGATTTGCTGCGCTTTGTGGAGGGCATTCCACAACCGCCCAGCGAGATTCGGATTGTGCATGGGGATGAGGCGGCGAAGCGGGCTTTACAGGGGAAGTTGCGTGATAGCGTGCCTGAGGCTGCAGTGTTGATACCGAACTAACAGATGTGGGGTCAGACCCCAGAACATTTGACCGATCAAAATGTCTTGGGGTCTGACCCCAAAATTGGAGGATTAATGAAGAAGATCGCAGTGGTAGGTCTTGGCTATGTGGGCTTGCCTTTGGCCGCGGCTTTTGGTGAGAAGCGCGAGGTGGTTGGTTTTGATATCAACAGCAAGCGCATTGCCGAGCTGAAGGATGGGGTGGATTTCACCCGTGAGGTGTCTTCGGATGAGTTGGCGGCGGCGAAGCACTTGTCGTTTACGGATTCGCTGGAGGGCATTGCGGATTGCCAGATCTACATTGTGACGGTGCCTACGCCCATTGATGAATACAAAAGCCCGGACCTGACGCCGCTGGTGAAGGCCAGCGAGAGTGTGGGCAAGGTGTTGAAGAAGGGCGACATCGTAATTTACGAATCCACGGTGTTCCCGGGTGCCACCGAAGAGGTGTGCGTGCCGGTGCTGGAGAAGCTGTCTGGCCTGGTGTTCAACCAGGATTTCTTCGCCGGTTACAGCCCGGAGCGGATTAACCCGGGCGATAAAGAACACCGGGTGACGACGATTATGAAGGTGACGTCCGGCTCTACGCCGGATATTGCTGAGGAAGTGGATGCCTTATACGCGGATATCATCACCGCCGGCACCCACAAGGCCAGTTCCATTAAGGTGGCGGAAGCCGCCAAGGTGATTGAAAACACCCAGCGGGATCTGAACATTGCCTTGATGAATGAGTTGTCGATGATCTTTGCTCGTTTGAAGATTGACACCAATGAAGTATTGGCCGCCGCCGGAACTAAATGGAACTTCCTGCCGTTTAAACCCGGCCTGGTGGGAGGGCATTGTATTGGTGTGGACCCGTATTATCTGACCCATAAAGCCCAGGCCATCGGGTACAACCCGGAGATTATTCTGGCCGGCCGTCGGGTAAATGACAATATGGGACCTTATGCTGCTTCGGTCCTGGTGAAGGCAATGATTAAAAAAGGCCACACCATTGCGGGTTCCCGGGTGTTGATTATGGGCTTTACCTTTAAAGAAAATTGCCCGGATCTGCGCAATACCCGTGTGATTGATGTGGTGCGCGAACTTCAGGATTATGGCTGCCAGGTGGATGTTACCGATTGCTGGGCAGATAATGCCGAAGCAGAGCATGAATATGGTATTTCATTGGTACCAGAGCCGGCGAAAGGAAACTATGACGCTGTCTTGCTGGCCGTTCCGCACAGGGAATACGCGGCTTTGAATGCGGATGAATTACGTGGTTATACCAATGGCAACGGTGTGCTGTTTGATTTGAAAGGTATATTGCCGTTGGGGCATGCAGACTTGCGGCTGTAATCGGTGTTCGGATCGGATACCTGATATAGTTGTCTGACGGCTATTTGATGAGGAGTGTAGCGATGTACGCTATCGAATTTGAAGCAGACATCAAGAATGGCATGGTTAAAATTCCATCAGAGTACACGCAACTGGAAGACAGTCACGCTCGGATTCTTGTAATGGTTAGTGACCAGGCATCGTTGGCTATTGAGGAGTCCTCGCTGGATTTCAGTAATGTTGATATTCAGGCATTCAAGGAAAAGGATGCCGTGGTCATGCAGAGGGAAATGAGGGATGAGTGGTAGATACCTGCTGGATACCAACGCCATTATTTATGCACTTGGTCGCAATTTAAAATTGCCCCCAGCGCACTATGCAGTTTCAGTAATAACTAAAATGGAGCTGTTGTCTTGGCCGGCACTGACGGCTAATGATGAGGTGAAGTTGCGTGAGGTCATAGAGCGGATCACAGTTGTGCAATTGCTTCCCGCGATTCAGGAAACGGCAATTAAGATTCGCAGGAACACATCTCTCAAACTCCCGGATGCAATAATTTCGTCAACCGCCATAAAGGGAGACTTTGTTCTGGTGACTGATGATGAGAAGCTTTCGAGCCGTCATGTCGGAACTGCAATTTCATTGAACGAGCTCATCGCAGTTGCGCCCGACCAAGTGTGAGTGTTGATGAACTCGACAAAATAAAAGCCCGGCATTGTTGTCGGGCTTTTTTATTAATTGGCTGTAAGCGTTTTATTTTGCCAATGTGTGAATTGTTTATTATGATTGGTCGCGACTTCTCGTCATATTCAATGTTTTATTAAAACCCATCGAATAAGGTTTTATTTCCATGGCAAAGATTAACGATTACTACCAGAAGAAACAGCTGATGGAAAAGCTGGCCGCTGAGCTGGAACAGCTCGAGAAGGACCAGGCACTGAAAGGCGAACTGGAATTTGAAAACAAGGTTCGCGCTTTGATGAAGGAATATGACAAATCTCCCAAGGATGTTCTGCAGATTCTGGCGGCGATTGACCCCTCGATTGCTGTTGCCAAAGCGGATGCTTCAACCGGCACCCGCGCCAAGCGCCCGATGAAAACCTACAAGAACCCGCACACCGGTGAAGTGGTTAAAACCCGTGGCGGTAATCACAAGACTCTGAATGAGTGGCGTGAAAAGCACGGTAAGGAAGCTGTTCAGAGCTGGCAGCAGGATTGATTAGATGGGGCCGCTGAGGTTTGGTGGCCCTATTAAGCTTGCGCACCTTGGTTTGAGTTGGTGCGTTTGGGGTCAGTCCCGTGGGGACAGACCCCGTAGCTGAGTTTGGTGGCTGAACAAAAACAATCAGGCTGCAAAGGCGCCCCTCGCCACCAAAATTCGCAGCCTACAAAGAGGGCAACCCCCACCCTTCTGCCAGCGTCAGTCTCCAAAGCCTTCCTTGTTTATTTCCATCTTTTCGAATTCACAGCCTTAACCCGGTAGAGCGTGTCCTTCGGATTTTTTCAGGAAATATTCAGCATAGAGTGCTCTATGCAATAATTTTGCAACGATCGCTCCATAAAATCCTGGTCTGAATAGAGCTTCTGGGTGAAAACAATGAAACGTCGATCTTTCCTGGCATCGTCGCTGGCGCTGCCGGCTTTCTCTTTGGTTGGGTGTGGTGACTCTGGTTCTTCGGGGGAGTTGCCTGCCGGGCCAGGGCCTGGCTCCGGGGGTAACGGGCAGCCTGGTAATCAGGTGGTGGGGTTCTTTGAGCATGGGGTTGCCTCCGGCGATCCGTTGGATGACCGGGTCATCCTTTGGACGCGGGTGACACCGGCGCTGCCTACGGAAACCTCGGTGCCGGTTCAGGTGTTGGTCAGCCGTCAGCCGGATCTTTCGCAGCCTCAGGTGTTTACCGCAACTGCTGAGGCAGATTCTGATTTCTGCGTGAAGGTGGATGCCACTGGCCTGGCCAGCGACACCTGGTATTACTACGCCTTCCGTTGCGGCCCTAATGTTTCTCCGGTTGGGCGTACCCGCACTTTCCCGGCGCCGGACCAACGTGTGCGGCGGGCCCGGTTTGCCACGGTTTCCTGTTCCAACCTGCCGTATGGCCACTTTTCTGTTTATAACGCTCTGGCGAAGGTGGATGAGCGGGATCTGGATTTTGTCCTGCACCTGGGTGACTACCTCTATGAGTACGAGCCGGGCACATACGATGATCCCGCTGCTGTGCCGAATCGTGTTCATGAGCCGGCGAATGAAATCCTTTCCTTGTCCGATTACCGCGTGCGCCACGGCCAGTACAAGCGAGACCCCGATTTGCAGGCGGCGCATCAGCAATACCCGATGATCTGCATCTGGGACGACCACGAGATTGCCAATGACGCCTACATGGATGGCGCGGAGAACCACGACCCGGCCACGGAAGGGGATTGGGAAACCCGCAAGCAGGCAGCCATTCGCGCCTACTTTGAGTGGATGCCGGTGCGGGACTTTGGTGCAGACAGTCAACGGCTGTGGCGTCGGTTCCGGTATGGCGATCTGATTGATTTGTGGATGCTGGATACCCGGATCGAAGGCCGGGATGCCCAGGCGTCTTTACCTTTCGGCCCTGAACGCACAGACCCGGACAGAAAGCTGATCAGCGATGCCCAGATGAACTGGCTGACGGACGGCCTGACCAGCTCAGGCAGTTTATGGAAGATGATTGGCCAGCAGGTGATGTTCGGGCAGCTGAATCTGGCGGAGTTGCCCCAGCCGGAACTGATCTCCGAACAGCTGCCTTACGGCACCACCCAACAGGGCCTGAATATGGACCAATGGGATGGTTACACCGCAAGCCGCACCCGCATTCTGGACGCCATCGAGCAGAACAATGTGGAGAACGTGGTGGTGTTCACCGGTGATATTCATACCTCCTGGGCCAATGAGATCTATCGGAACCCGGCGTCTGTGGTGGGTGACTTGTTTGCGCCGGAAGCGCTGGCGGTGGAGTTTGTGTGCCCGTCGGTAACTTCGCCGGGCTTTCCGGCAGGCTTGGCGGAGTTGGCTGCGGTCGCGGTGCGCACCACCAACCCGCACGTGAAGTACGCCGAGCTGCAAACCCGAGGGTTTATTCTGATGGATGTGGACCGGTTCGGCGCCCAGGCGGAGTTTCATTATGTGGCGTCGATTGCCGATGAAACCCGCAAAGGCGAGCTGGACACCGGCAAGCGAAAACTGGTGAAAGTCGCTGCCAAACAGCCTGGCCAACGGTATCGCCTGATCACAGACAACCTTACCCCATCCCGCCCCAGAACCACGCAAACCAGCCTGCTGGCGCCGGCTGCCACGCCTGAACATCAACAGGAACTGGCGGCTGTGATGGGCGCCGTTCATTCCCTGGAGTCTGTTGTATGAACGCTAAATTGAAGTTGATCGCCCTTTTGGTGGTGCCACTCACCCTGGCTGCCTGTGGCGGTTCCGGCGATGACGAGGCCGAGTCCACCACGCCGGGTACTCAACCCGATGTGACTGCGCCGGGTGACGAGGATGGTGCTCGTGCGGTGGCCTCAACCCAGTTTATCGCCATGGGCGATTCCGGCTCCGGCAGCCCCGGCCAGTATGCGGTGGGCGAGGCCATGGCGCAGGTTTGCGAGCTTAAGTCTGCAGAAGCAGGCCCCTGCGAGTTTGTGCTGGGGTTTGGCGACAATATCTATGAAGACGGAGCCACATCGGTAGACGACATTCAGTTTATCGAGAAGTTTGAAAAGCCGTTTGAGCCCATGGGGGAGCGCCCGTTTTATATGGTACTGGGTAACCACGACAACACCGGCTATGTGGGTGGCGATGGCGCCAACAACAGCCGGGGCGATGTTCAGGTGGATTACCACTACGAGGGCAACAGCCCCCGCTGGCGCATGCCTGCCCGCTACTATGCGTTCAATAGCGGCGAAATACCCACCGCATTGATGCCGAAAACCCGGGAAGGTAAACCGCTGTTGACGGTGGTGTCGCTGGATTCCAACCCGATTGCCTCGCTGGTAGCAGACGCGGATTCCCGGTTTACCTGGCAAAACTACGGCATGACCCAACTGATGTGGGCCCAGGACGAGCTGATCTCGTCGCAGGCTCTGTTTAACATCGCGATGGCGCATCACCCGTATTTGTCCAACGGTTTGCATGGCAACGCGGGTAATTACGATTTCATTCCCTCCTACATTCTGCCGGTGATCTCCGGCCAGCGCTGGAAAGATTTTCTGGAAGAGGGGGTGTGCGACTACGCCGATTTCATCATGACCGGGCACGATCACGATCTGCAATTGCTGGAACCGGTGGAAAGCTGTGGTCGAACTCGCTTTTTGGTGAGCGGCGCCGCCGGCAAAACCCGCTCCCTGCAGGATGAAAGCCGAAACCAGGCCATGTACCAGGCCGGCGATACCTACGGCTTTTTCTGGGTGCAGGCGATGGAAAGCAACCCGGCCACGGGCGCGCCTGCACAAATGTGCTTTGAGGCCTACACCGTAGACCCGGAGCTGGAAGGCTTTGGTGTGCTGGGTGCTGATGGTGGGCTTACCCCGGCCTACAGCCAGTGCCTGGAAAAGGTCGGGCCAATGAACATCGCCCGGGGCAAGGATTTCTCCGGCTCGCCGGTTTCCCTGCCGGTGCCCCTGGCTGGCGGTGCGGGCTTTGACGGCAACTTCACGGGCCCGTTAGAGCTGTTCCGGGAGGAGCTGGTCAGTGGTCTGAATACCCTGAATATGGCCAATCCGAACGCTGAAACCCAGCAAGCCGTTGCCCAGCTGATCAACGGGCTGGATACTCTGCTGGTGACGCTGGATGCGGCGGCGTCATCCGTCTCTGAAGCCGGCTCTCCGGAGGATATGGCTCAAGCTACGTTGGCGGTACAAGCGGCCGCCGAGCGTTTGCAGGTTATTGATACCTCTGAACTGCCAGCCCCCTTTGACCGCCTGGGGGCGGCGTTTGAAGCCTTCGGCCTTGGTTTCGGGGGGGAGGGCGATGAGAGCTCTGGCCAGGGGTTGTCGGAAGACACCGCGTTCCTGCTTGGGCCGGTCGTACAGTTGGTGATTAATCTGGAGAACATTCTGGATGCGGTGGATCAGCAGGCCGAACCGGCGCCGGTGCTGCGGGGTGTCACTAGTTTGTTGGCGACCACTTTGCGGGGTGTGGGTGGCACGTTGGAGGAAGTTTCCAAGCTGGACAGTTCGGCCGCTTCTGATGCGCTGATCGGTTCAATCAACGCTGCGTTGAATACTCTGGTGTTGGAAGTGCTGCTGCTTGAGGAAGCGCCGGACTCCATCAACCAGAACGCCACCCTGCCTACCAACTTTCTGTCGGACGCCCTGGCCACCGTGGTGCGTGAGGTCACCGAGCAACTGGACCAAAACGCACTGACTACTGCTGACAGCCTGCTGGGCCGGCTGCTGTCGCCGATAACCGGAGCCATCACCGGCCTCATCGACCGCCTCTTTTAAGTTGGGGTCAGACCCCAAGACATTTGGTGGTGCCAAATGTTCGGGGGTCTGACCCCAAAAATCACTCCCCAACAACAACCTTATTCCGCCCACTCTCCTTGGCCGCATACAGCGCCTCATCCGCCTTCTGCATCCACTGCATATAGTTCTCCGGCTCGTCGGTGAGTTGGGCGATGCCCATGCTGATGGTGTAGGTGATGTTGCCGGCGCTGGTTTCCACGGTGCTTTTTTCGATGCCTTCACGAATGCGCTCGCAGAGGAGGCGGGCGTTTTCGGCATCGGTTTCCGGGAGGATGATGCCGAATTCTTCACCACCGTAGCGCCCGGCGCTGTCGGATTGGCGGATGCTGCTGCGGGTAATCTGGGCGGTGTGGCGGATGACTTCATCGCCGGCCAGGTGGCCGTAGGTATCGTTGACTGGCTTGAAGTGGTCGATGTCGAACATCACCAGGCTGGTGGCCTGGCCGTAGCGCCGGTAGCGTTCGTATTCCGCATCTACCAGGTTCTCCCAGGTGCCACGGTTGAGCAAGCCGGTCAGGCGGTCTGTCATGCTCAGTTTGGCAAGCTGTTCGTTGGCCCGCTCCAGGGCCCGCTTGCTACTGGCGAATTCGGTCACGTCGTAAATCAGCAGGCAGATCTTGTCGACCTCACCGTTGGTGCCGGTTAGCGGGCTGATGGTGAGGTTCTGGAACATGTACTCTTCGGTGCCGGTGATGGGCCGGGTGTTCCGGAATTTGAACAGGTAGGGGCGCTGCTCCCAGGAGGTGAACGCCCGGGTGTTGAGCATGGCGACGGCATCGACTTTGCGGGTAAGCCATGCTTGCGGGATGTCCGGAAACACGTCGAACAGGACTTTGTTCTGGATCTGGCTGCCGGTAATGCCGCTGTGATGCTCCATAAAGCCATTCCAGGCCTGCACGCGGAAATCGAGGTCCAGCACCACGAGGCCAACCTCGACCGATTCGAGCATGTCTACCAGCCAGTGAAAGGCGCCTGCTTCGGGGTTCTGAAAGGCCATGGTCAATCCACCAGGTATTCGAGGCGTTTTTCGAGGAAGGGCACCGAGTCTTCGGTGAACAGTATCAGCATATCGCAATGAATATCGCGGTTTTCGATGGCGTAGCTGATTTCAATACAAAGAAGTTGTTCTTCCCGCTTGCTATGGTGTTCCAGCAGTTCGTTGATGGGGCGATGTTGGCCCAGAACGCTGGGATGGCCCAGGCCAAGTTTCAGATCCAGCTGATCGCCAATGCCGTTCAGGAAAGCGCCGAACAGGATGCTGGACATGTCCATCAACACCTCCACGTTAACGGCTTCGCCCTCGACTACATCGTAATGCAGCAGTTCGGCCATTTCCTGAAAGCTGGCGTCCTGGAACAGCAGTAGGGCCTCACCAGCAAGCCCGGCGCCGGTAAATCCCTGGCACACGGCGGAGTAGGCTTCGCCTTGCTGGGCAGCGGAAATGGCCATGTGGAGTTCGGAATTGGCGATAAACGCCACTTTCGGGATCGGCTGCTTTACGAACACCCTGAGTAGCCGGGCCAGGAGGTCAGACGAGCGGCCCATGGCCACGTTGGCGATTTCCTGCAGGTAGTCGTTCAGGCTGACGGAGATTTCCCGGGCTTTGCTGACGCTGCTGCGCAGAGAGGAATCCTTCAGCGCTGCGGTTTCCAGTTCGCCGGGGCGATAAAAGCCGTACTCCTCGAGCAATCTGGTAACAAGGCCGGTGTCTGTGGGCTTTTTGATGAAGTCGATGGCGCCGAGTTTACGCACACGCTCCCTGGCTTCGGGCTGAATGTCGCCGGAGACCACAATGGTCAAGACGGGGAGGTCTTCCTTGCGGATATGTTCAAGTACCTGATAGCCGTCCATTTCTGGCATGTTGAGATCCAGAAACAGAAGCTCGGCCTTGTGGTCGCGAAGAATTTGCAGGGCCTCTTCGCCATTGGTCGCAAACAGGATGTCGTCCGCCAGGCCAGCAGGCAGTGCCCGGGCCATTTGCTTGCGGGCGAGGGCAGAGTCGTCGCAAATCAGGATCTGGGTAGACATCGGTGGTTGATCAGTGCCATGGGTAAAGTGATTCAGTATAGCAGTGCCGGATGATATGTATCTATAGGCTACATCATTGATTTCCGGTGCGCTGGTTATTGTTTCTTCCGTGCTGTGGGCAGGTGAGGATAAGTGTAATCTTGTGATGGCGATCATGCTTAACGAGGAAATGACATCTACGTAATGAGTGAATGTGATTTTGGTCACTCTATGTACGCGCGGGCCTCCGTTATAGTCTGGTGACGGTCAAAAAGACACATAACGTTACAAAGAATAACGTGGCCGTATGCCAGCACCGAAATAACAAAATAAGCGGGCGGCATGAGTCGGCGTCGGAAACTGACTCACAAAAACAATCAGAGACACTAATATGAAGACGCAAGCGTATGGATACGCTGCCCTTGCCACGTTCTGCCTGGGTATTTCGCCCGTTGCCCAGGCCGATCTTAAGCCCATTTCAGATGATGCAATGGGCGAGGTGACCGGGCAGGCCTTTATGCAGATAGAAAACATTGCCGGCGAAAACCATGACTTCACCCGGATGACTCTGGGTATGGACGTGGAAACGCGAGTCAATGTGGATGATATTCAGGTGGGCCAGATTGATGGCGGCACCGATTTTTCAGCAAGCCACCTGGCGCTGGGGCATATCGCCCGTGCCGACGGCGAAGTATTCAATGGCCGAACCTATAATGAAGGTGAGGTTATTCCCTTTGAGGCCCAGCGGCCTTATATCGAACTGGCTGAAGATGCTCAGGGCCTGGCGGGCTTCCGTTTGGGATTCCAGCAGGCGCGGGGTTCGGTGTCTTCTCATACCACCAGCTTCAGTGGAGCCATGCCCGGCCTGAAGGTGCGGGAAGACGAGTCTGGCACCATTTACGATACTGCATTGTTTGCCGGTGAGGGTGAAACAGCCACGAATTACCGCGCATCCCACATTGGTATTGTGCCCAATGGCGATGAGCCCTTGTCTTGTGTTTCTGGCGTGAACTGCGCGCCGCTCACCAACCTGCGTTCCATCATCGTGGGTGACGAAGGTGCGGCAGAGGGCGAGGTAGCCTTCACCGATGGCTTTTTCATCGGGTTCCAGCGTGATGAGAATGTTGACTGGCAAAGCCTGGATGGCGCCAACACCATCAGCGTGGGTAAGGGGGTGTTCATTAACCTGCCTACGAATATGACAGTGGACTTGAGCCAGTTAACGGGTGAGGGCGTGGACCGGTTGCGGACTCATCAGGTGGATATGGGGACGAAGTTGTTTTGATTGTTTCCGGAAATTCCACAAGTTGTAGTGACTAAGATATACACAGAGGCAAGGATGCCCACATTATTGCTCTTGAATGGCTTCAAGTTCTTCTTTTATGCAAATGATCACCCTCCTGCACACGTGCATGTGCTTAAAGGCGAGCGTTGGGCTAAGATTGAGGTGCCGACGCTTGCAGTGAAGTACAGCAATCTGAAGAATCAGGAGCTGCGGGAGTGCTTAAGTATTGTGGAGCGTCATCAGTCTGATTTTCTGGAGAGTTGGAATGCCTGGTTTCAGAGGTAAGTCCGTCCACATTGATGATCGCCATCTGCATGTTGAATTGGATGATGGCCGTGTTATTTCGACACCCGTGCATTGGTATCCGGAGCTTGAGGAAGCTTCCATTGCCCAGGTTCGCGAGTATCGTTTTATTTGCGATGGCACGGGCATCGAGTGGGAGTCTTTGGATTATCATTTGAGTATTGAGGCCATGTTGTCGGGTAATGCCCGTCAAAGCGCCGGAGCCTGTAAATAAATCTGTGTAACTGCCCACCCCATTACAGGTGGCCGTCCAGGCGGTCACCGAATTCGATAATAAAGCGATTCAAGGCCGGCTTCCAATCACGGATCGGCATGGTCCATTTCTTCGAGGCCTGCTGGATAGCCAGAAAGGCCACTTTCAGCGCCGAGTCATCACTTGGGAACAGCTTCCGGCGCTTGGTCGCTTTGCGGATCACGCTGTTCAGTGACTCAACGGCATTGGTGGTATAGATCACCTTCCGGATCGCCGGCGGGTACTCGAAGATGGTAATCAGATTGTCCCAGTGGCTGTGCCAGGAGCGAGAGATCTGTGGGTATTGGCCGTCCCAGCGTTCGCCAAAGGCCTCCAGCGCCTGCCGGGCTTCATGTTCTGTGGCAGACTGGTAGATCTGCTTCAAGTCGGCCGTCACGGCTTTGTAGTCCTTCCAGGACACGTAGCGCAGCGAGTTGCGAACCATGTGCACGATGCACAGCTGCACCTTGGTCTGAGGGTACTCAGCAGCAATAGCATCCGGGAAGCCCTTGAGGCCGTCCACGCAGGCGATCAGGATGTCCTCCAGACCACGGTTCTTCAGTTCTGTCAGTACTGATAGCCAGAACTTCGCGCCTTCGGTCTCGGCCAGCCAGAGGCCTAGCAGCTCCTTCTGGCCGTCCATGTTGATGCCCAGGGCCAGGTATAGGGACTTGTTGATGACCCGCTTGTTGTCGCGGATCTTCAGCACGATGCAGTCCAGATAGACGATGGGATAGATCGGATCCAGCGGACGATTCTGCCACTCCTGAACCTGCTCGATCACCCGCTCCGTCACTTTGGATACCAGAGTGGCCGAGATGTCCGCGTCGTACATTTCCTTGAAGGCATCCACGATATCCCGGGTGCTCAGGCCCTTGGCGTAAAGCGCCAGGATCTGGTCATCCATCTGGGTCAGGCGGGACTGGCCTTTGCGGACGAACTGAGGCTCGAAGGAACCGTCCCGGTCACGAGGGGCCTCTATCGGTACTTCGCCGTGCTGGCCCTTCAGGCGTTTGGCAGAATAGCCATTACGGCTGTTGCCGGTGCCACGGCCTTCGGGCGCGTGCTTCTCGTATCCGAGATGTGCGTCCAGTTCGGCGTTGAGGGCGGTCTCGACCGTAAGCTTGACCAGCTGTTGAGTGAGGGCTCCGAGATCTCTTTCGGACTTGATGTCCTTGGCCAGCTCGGCGGCCATGGCTTTGAGTTTTTCTTGATCCACTTGTGTACCCACGATGGTATCCTTTTGAAAAGATTACTCAGTCGTGGGCAGTTACACAATTTGGTTTACAGGCTCAAGCGCCGCGTAAGTTTGCTAAACTCCTGCTTCTGGTATTTCTTCGGGTTGCAGGAGCCGCGTTTTGATCAGATCTTTCTACTGGCACGATTACGAAACCTTCGGTGTGGACCCGGTTCATGACCGCCCCTCCCAGTTTGCCGGCGTACGCACCGATGCCGATCTGAACGTGATCGAAGATCCTCTGGTGATCTTCTGCAAACCGACAGACGATTACCTGCCTTCCCCGGAAGCCTGTTTGATTACCGGCATTACCCCGCAGAAAGCACTGGAAGACGGCTTTCCGGAGGCGGAATTCATCGCCCAGATCAACGAAGCCTTCAGCCAGCCCGGCACCTGCGCCGTGGGCTACAACAGCCTGCGCTTTGATGATGAAGTTACCCGCCACACCCTGTACCGAAACCTGCGTGATCCTTACGCCCGGGAATGGCAGAACGGCAACTCCCGCTGGGACATCATCGACATGGTGCGCCTGACCTACGCCCTGCGCCCGGAAGGCATCAACTGGCCGAAAAAAGAAAATGGCAGCCCCAGTTTCAAGCTGGAGGAACTGACGGTGGCTAACGGTATTGCCCACGAGGCTGCCCACGATGCGATGTCTGATGTGTTGGCAACCATCGCCGTGGCCAAGCTGATCAAAGAGAAGCAGCCCAAGCTGTTTGATTTCGTTCTGAGCAACAAAGACAAGCACTCCGCCCGGCAAATGCTGGACACCGCTGCCATGAAACCGGTGTTCCATATTTCCGCCAAGTACCCGGCCACCCGCGGATGCTGTGCCCTGGTGGCGCCGGTGGCGGAAAGTCTGAGCAACAAGAACCAGGTGATTGTGTACGACCTGCGGGAAGACCCCACTGAACTGATCAACGCCACCGTGGAGCAGATTCGTGAGCGGGTATTTACGTCACAGGCGGAGCTGGGTGAGGGCGTTAGCCGTTTCCCTTTGAAAGGTGTGCAATTGAACAAGTGCCCGGTGCTGGCCCCGGCCAACATGCTGTCAACCCTGTCGCCGGAACGGCTGGCGGAACTGGAGCTGGACGGCGACGTGCTGCGCGCCAACCTGGCCAAACTGCGGCAAGCGCCAGACCTGCCAGGCCGCATCGCTCAAGCCTTCGAGCAGGATTTCGCCGGCAGCGACCTGACCGACCCGGACGAACAACTCTACGCCGGTGGCTTCATCAGCAAAACCGACCGGGAGAAACTGAACTGGCTGCTGACCCAGCCGGCAGATACCCTGGGTGAGCAGGATGTGAATTTTGAAGACGCACGCCTGCCAGACATGCTGTTTCGTTACCGCGCCCGAAATTACCCGGGCACTCTGAGCGGCGAAGAAATGGAACGCTGGGAAGAATTTCGCAGCCAACGCCTTATGCACCCCAAGAAAGGCTGGCGCTCACTGGAAGAGTACGGCCGCATCCTGCAAAAACTCGCCGCCGACCCGGAGCTCACGCCCAGGAACCAGCAAATCCTCGAAGACCTCCATCTCTACGGCGAATCCCTCATCCCCTACATGTAAATTTGGGGTCAGACCCCAAGACATTTGATGCGGCCAAATGTCCGGGGGTCTGACCCCAACGTTTATCTCCGGCGTTGGAAGTAGACGCTGAGGTTCTGGCCCATGAGGCTTTGCACTTCGCTGCCCAGGGCCTCGGCCTGGATTTGGCGTTGTACCGGGGCGGTGGCCAGGCTGTGGCCGTCTTCGTCCCGGGCTTTGACGAGTTTCCATTCCACTTCGTTACTGACCAGCGCCAGCAGCTCTTTGAGCTGGGCGGCGTCTTGTGGGCGGAACCAGCGGTCGCGGCAGCCGCCGAGGCTGTAGAAGTCGTCGTCTTTCAGCAGGTTGGCCCATACCGCGTCTTGTTTGTTCGCCAGTACCATACGGCGTAGCTGGCGCAGGCTGGTGCGGGTGGGTTGCAGTTGGTGTTCTGCAATCAGTCGGCGGATCTGTTTGTCGCCGGCGGTTTGCTCGGCCATGCTGGTGTGCATGTGCACCACGGCACCGGCAATGGAGGCGCTGTTGATGAGTGCTGCCAGGGAAAGCTCGGTCATGGCCGGTGATGGTAGGCGGCCCACTTCCACCCAATGTACCTGATGGCCATCGGCCACGAAGCGCTGGGCGATGGACCAGGGCCAGAACACGATGTTATCCATGTTCAGGGTTTGCGCCATGCGGGTGGCCTTGGCGATGTTGGCCAGGGATTCGTCTACCGCGATTACCTCTACATCGTCCAGGTATTGCGCCAGTTCCATGGCACGTTGGCCGGACTGGGCGCCGCACACCAGAATGCGCAGGGTGGCGGGCAGGTTGTCTGTATTCAGTCCAAGTTCCTGGGCCATCACCGCTTTCAAACTGGTTTCGGTGCGGTAGGCCAGCTGGCTCCACGCTGGCCAGGCCTGTGGCACGTCGGTTTTGGCCAGGCAGAGCTCTTCCGCTTTTTCGTCAAAATTCTGTTTGATGGCTTCTTCTTCGGCGCGGCTGTAATAGCTGGCGGCTATCATCGGCTGCATGGCCAGGGGCCAGTCTACCAGGTTCCATTGCCCCAGCTGCATGGCAAAGCTTTGATGGAACAGGGCACCGTACATGGCGCTGATCATCAGCGAGCCAATCAGGGCCTCTTGTGGTTCGCGCACGGCGAATTGGGCCACAATGCTGTCGTTAATCGTGGCCGCCAGGCGCTCTTCATCGTCTTCGGCGGCCAGGGCGTAACCGGTGCGGTCTGCGTACTCGGCAATGGCCAGGCACAGGGGCTGCAGTTCATCCCGCAGGCTGGCGGTTTGCGCCACTTCCGCCATGATCGCCCGGCGCAGCATGACCACCAATTCTTCCACCGACGCGTTCGGCATCAGGGTTTTCTGAAGGGCCAGAATCAGCAGTTCGTCTTCAGCGGCGGCATCCAGGAACACTTCGGCGTTCGGGTTATCCAGATCGTACTGCTGCTGGATGATGGCGCCGACAAAGCGGCCGATTTCCTGATGGGGCAGGCCGTCTTTGCGAAGCAGGGCGATGGCATCCTGCGCCAGGTCGGTGTCTGCCTTGTGAATCTGCAGGTGCTGCGCGCAGGTTAGCATGCCGGAATACACCGAATCCCAACGGGAACCGGTTTGCAGCAGTTTGCGGTAATGCAGGTAGGCCACATCGAATTGCCCCTGCAAGCGCTTGGCGTGGGCGACACCGCAGAAAGCGGCGGCGGATTGCCGGTCGCACTCCAGCGCCCGCAGGAAGTATTCCTCAGCCAGGGCGGGCCGTTCGCTCTTCAGCGCCCAGTAACCCAGGTTGCAATACTGCTGCGCCTGCCCCGGCTGGCTGTTCAGGCTGGCATTGAACAGCGCATGGGCTTTCTCCAGCTGGCCGTCGTCCATCTCCACCCGGCCCAGCAGGCCAAGGGCCGCCGCGTTTTCCGGCTCCAGCGCCAGCGCCTGGTCCAGGTACTCCCGGCATTCAAACCGCGCCTTCAGCCGCTGCACATAGGAAAGCCCGTTACTGTTGGACTCCCCATACGCCAGATTCGCCTGCAAAACCAACCGCGCCGCCTGCGCCTGAACCGAGCGGGGAAGATGAGCATTGTGATGTTGTACGTGCATGGAACACCTCGTTACCAGCCATGATTCGATGCGGCAAAGGTCTGCAGTTTTTTGACGGTTTGCCGTGCTTTGAGGGAGGTGTTGCGAAAGGTGTGCCAGTTTGGTGTTTGAATTTGGGGTCAGACCCCAATACATTTGCAGCCTCGAAATGTCTTGGGGTCTGACCCCAGATTGTTACTGGGTGGGTACTGTCGAGTTTCCAGTCGAGATCTGGATTAAACTGATGTAACTGGGAGGAGATCATGCAAACTAACCAGTCGTCGTGACTATTATCCAGCTTTCGTAACAGCAGGACAGGCCGTTTTTTTGCGTTGGCCAGGTTAGTGAATGGGAATGGCATCAAAGCGATATCACCAGCCTGCTTCACTGCCAATGCTCCTGAATATCTTCATCTGAATAGAGTTCTGGCTCATCCTCGATGCCTCGCATGGCTTGCTCAGCACTCATGGCCTTGAAGTCTTCCTCAGACCAGTCGGTTTGTTGCTGATTGTTCTTGGCAGCGTATCGCTGTTCGAGAAAGGCCGCAAAATCGATGACTTCCTGTTGTCTCGCCGGCGGCAAACGGCTGACCATGCTGATTAGCTCTTCAAGTTGCATAGCGATTACCTCATGCGTTTTCAGGAAGGTGCAAGGTGAAAGTTATCATAACTTGGCAGGGGTGGTTAGGTAAGGTGTGGAGATTTGGGGCTGACCCCCGGACATTTGAATTTGGGGTCAGACCCCAATACATTTGCAGCCTCGAAATGTCTTGGGGTCTGACCCCAAAAATAGGAGCGGTTATGGGTGCGCAGGGTAAAGGTGTTTATCAGGTTAAGGTCACGCTTTCTGGCATCAGGCCGCCTATTTGGCGGAGGTTGCTGATCTCGCCGGAGGCGACGTTTCAGGATTTGCACCGGATTATTCAGATTGCCATGGGGTGGCGGGCGTCGCATCTGCATTTGTTTCAGGCGGCCGATGGCAGGCTGATTGGCGACCCGGCGGAGGATGAAGATGACATGATGGGGTTTCTGGATGAAACCCGCTTGCGGGTGGGCAGTGTTCTGAAGCGCGAAGGCCAGGCCATCAAATATGAGTATGATTTTGGCGACAGTTGGGAACACCAGGTGAAGCTGGAGAAGATTCTGCCTGTAGGCGATGAAGGGCAATTGCCCCATTGTATAAAAGCCGCCCGCCAGTGCCCACCGGAGGATGTGGGTGGGGTGCATGGCTACTATGAGTTTTTGGATGCAATGCATGACCCCGCGCACCCGGAACACGAGGGTGTGAAGGAGTGGTGGGGTGGGGAGTTTGATCCCGAGTTTGTGAACCTGGAGGAGATCAATCAGCTGCTTCCAGAGCGGGATGCCCTGTTTGCGGAGAGCGACGTTGATGCGTTGCCACCTGTTGATTTTTGCGGTTTAAGTCCCAGCCAGATGCATGAGCTGCTGCAGAGCCCGCTGCATTGCCCGTCTGTGTTCAAGTCGCTGATCAATGCAAAAACGGTTGATCAGGAACTGGATGCCGCACCCATCCTGCAAATGGCAAAAGTGCTGTTCAACGAGCTGGGCGAGAAGGGCATTCGCCTGACCGGCAAAGGTAACCTGCCGCTTAAGCAGGTGAAGGCCATGATTGAGGCCGCCGGCGAGGAGGTTGTGGTGCCTTTTGCCGGGTACGGTTCCGTGCGTTCCGAGGAGGACATTCTTGGCGTGCAGCTTACCCGTGTGCTATTGGAGTTGGCCGGCTACACCCGAAAGGAAAAGGGCCGCCTGCTGCTGAAGAAAGCCGCCGCCAAACGCCTCGATACCAAAGGCTGGCTAACCCTGTACCAGGACATGTTGGCCGCGGCGTTCTCTGAATTTAACTGGGCCTGGATGGACCATTACGACGGGCTGGACGATATACAAACCGTCGGCCCCTTCTTCTTTTGGCTGCTGGCAGAGAAAGGCGGCGACTGGTTGCCGGTGGATGGCTACATAAACGACATGCTGGCGGCCTTCCCGCAATTGCCCCTTTCAGCGCTCCCGCGGCCGTATGCCAGCGAAGAACAACAAACCCGCTGGGCACTGGATTCCAGGGTAATCCGCCTGTTTAGGCTGTTGGGGTTGATTGAGTTGAACCCGGAGCGAGTGCTGTTCCGCGAGGAGGCTGAGCAACGGCTTCGGAGAACGGCTTTGTTTGAGGGGGTGTTTGCTAAGGGTTAGGGTGGGGTCAGACCCCAGTGCATTTGGTGGAGTGAAATGTCTTGGGGTCTGACCCCAGAATGCGGTATTTTGTACGTACAGAAGTAAATACAGGGATGTGTGATGCGCTTTGAGTGGGATGAGGCAAAGATATTTTTACTCACCCAATGCTGACGGCTATAGATGATCTTTATGCCTATGGTGAAGAACGTTGGATTGCCATTGGTCTGATCAAGCAGTTTATCGGGGTGGTGGTTTATGTCGAGAGATGTGGGGACGCTGTCCGGATTATTTCAGCTCGGAAAGCAGCTCGTCGGGAGGTAAGGCTCTATGAACAGAACATCTAAAACAGACTGGCAACGAATGGCAGAACATGGCGACGAGCAAATCGATACCAGCGATATACCAGAGCTGGATGATGCATTCTTCGAGAGGGCTGAACTGCGATTGCCAGCCAAGCAACCTGTAACGCTCCGGATAGATGAGGATGTGTTGGCCTGGTTCAAGGCCCAGGGTAAAGGCTATCAAACCCGGATTAATAAATTGCTCAGACAATATATGGGGAGTCAGGTTAACCGGCGGTGAATGCCGGAGAACGCAAGTACATTTGGAGCCGGGAAATGTCTTGGGGTCTGACCCCAAATTAGATTCGGCGAACAGGGCCGGGGTAACGCGCTACCAAATCATCGGCCGTCAGCAACAGGAAGCCCTCTGTCTCGGCCTGGGCAACGAGAATTCTGTCGAATGGGTCTTTGTGGATTTCCGGCAGGTGGCTAACGGCCAAGGTATGCAGTGACGAAATTGCCAATTCTGTATAGCCATTATCAACCAGTCCGCGTCGGAGCAGATGTGGGTCAACATGAAAGTCTGGCCGCCCCAGGCCATTTTTGATGACGACTTCCCAGATACTGGCGGCGCTGAAGTACAGCCTGTTATTTTCGTTACTGATCATGGCTGCCGCTTCGGGGGATAACCTATTTGGCTCCGCTGCGGCCCAGAGCAGTAGGTGAGTGTCCAGAAGAAGGTTCATGTCACCCTCCGAACAACTCGGTTATTTCGTCTTGCCCCATCCGATCAAAATCGTCCGGTACTTTGAATTCGCCCGCCAAGAAACCCAATCGTCTCTGTTGACTCTCTTCAGGAGAATCGTAGGCGGTTACCCTGGCAACAGGCTTGCCCGCCTTTGCAATTATGAAAGCTTCGCCTTTGGCGGCGCGGGCGACCAGTTGTGACAGCCGGGTTTTAGCCTCGTGCATGTTGACGGATTCCATCTAGCCCTCCTTCGGTGCTGCTTAGTTCAATTGACTTAGTTTAGCGCGTGGGGTCGTTATTGGCTAATGGTAGCTAGGATGAGGCAAGCGAAATTTGGGGTCAGACCCCTGTACATTTGATGGGGTGAAATGTCTTGGGGTCTGACCCCAAAAGCAAAACGGCCGGGTGATTAGCCCGGCCGTTTTGGTTGTGCTGCAGGAGATTAGCCCTGCAGCAGCTGGAGCACCTGCTGGGGCCTGGCGTTGGCCTGGGCCAGTACGGAGAGACCAGCCTGCTGGAGCACCTGGGTGCGAGCCAGTTCGGCGGTTTCTGCTGCGAAGTCGGCATCACGGATTCGGCTGTTGGAGGCCGAGAGGTTTTCTGAGGTGGTGCTCAGGTTGGCGATGGTGGACTCGAAGCGGTTTTGAACGGCGCCTAGCTCGGCGCGGAAGCTGTTAATCTTGTCGATCGCATAATCGATGGTGATCATTGCAAGGTCAGCACCGTCTGGAGTCGATATATCGGTGGTGTTCAACGAGGCGGTATTGGTCGCTGCAGCATATGTTTCGTCTACATCAATATCATCCACCCCATCACCGTCAAGATCAGCGGTGAACTGAACAGCGATATCCTCGCCGAACTGAGATGCAAAAATTATCTCTTGATTGGTTCGATCAAGATTAGCCTCGACACCCGTTTCGTTTGAGCGGGCGTTGATGGCGCCAATAACGTCGTTGAGTGAGGTGACATTATCAGCCGTGAAGGATATACCATTTACCGTAAAGTCGATGGACGCCTCCTCATTCGCTGTAAAAAAGTCTGCGAGTGATCCTCCCGTAGACTCAAAAGACTGAGCGAAGGTGCTAGCTGGCGTGTCGTTGTCAGTTAGGTCAATGGCGACTTGCACGGTCTCCCCTGATTCGTTTGTGAAGATAAGGGTATCGTTCGCAGTGTCTCCGGTCACCGTAAGTCCCGGGAATGGCGTAGTGAGTTGTGCTTGTATCTCTGCCGCCAGGTCCTCAATGTCATTTCCGACGGCACCAGTGTAAGCAATAGGGACGGTTGTGCCGTCGATAATTAGGTCCCCGCTCACGTTTGTCTCGTAATCAAGACCGAGGGCATTTGTTTCTACTGGAGGGAATGGGACAAGTTGTGAGCTGAAGTTCGTTGTTTTGCCAACTGTCGCACCCAGCTGGCTACCCCGCGAATCCAGTCCGCTAACTCCTATTGTTTCGCCGGTGTTTGCGCCAACTTGAAAAGTTTGAGTTCCAAACGTCCCATCCAGCACCTTCAACCCGTTAAAGGAAGTCTGGCTGGCAATCCGGTTGATTTCCTCAATCCGCTGCTGCACTTCCTGGTTCAGTGCCTGTCGGTCAGAAATACTGTTCGTCGCATTAGCCGACTGAACCGCCAGTTCCCGAATCCGCTGCAGGTTATTGGTAATCTCGTCCATCGCGCCTTCCGCCGTCTGCGCCAGGGAGATGCCGTCGTTGGCATTCCGCTGGGCCTGGTTCAGGCCGGCGATCTGGGATTGGAAGCGCTCGGAAATGGCAAGGCCAGCGGCGTCGTCTTTGGCAGAGTTAATCCGCAGGCCAGAAGACAACCGTTGCAGTGCCACGTTTGCATCGCCCTGCGAAGCATTCAGATTGCGCTGAGCATTCAGCGACGCAATGTTGGTGTTAATGACCTGAGGCATATCTATTCTCCTGCTCAGAGGTGCCGGTAGCCTGGTGCCCACTGAGAGGGGAACCCTTACCGGCGGAAATTCGTTAAATTGCCGTTTTGCCGGATACCAAGCGAAGGGTGTGCCAGTTTTAAGAAAGTGGCGTTATATTGCTGTTTTAATTGATGGTTTTTAGATCAGGTTTCGAGCAGGGTATTGTACGCTGCCGGAAAGTTGGCGTGGGGGATGGGAAAAGGGTTGCCGGTTTTGTGGAGTTGCGTTGGTACATTTCACTCCACCAAATGTCCTGGGGTCTGGCCCCAAAGGTACATGGGGCTCTGTTATCGGGCTATGATAGAGTCTACGCGTTCTCGTGACCGGGTAGAGCATCATGGCAGAGACCCCCATTCCAGATATCTTCAAAGAACACGCCGGCGACCTTGCAGAACTCTGTAGGCGTCATCATGTCAGCCGCATTGCGGTTTTTGGCTCGGCCACAACGGATCGTTTCCGGGAGGAAAGTGATTTGGATTTTCTTGTGTCTTTTGAAACAGACCTGTCAGCTCGACAAACAGCCGCTGCTTTCTTTGATTTGAAACTTGAGTTGGAGGCACTTTTCAATCGGCCCGTTGACCTGATCACCAAGGCCTCTTTAACAAATCCGTGTTTTCGGCAATCCGTGTTGGCTGTTCAGAGAGAGCTATATGCGGCTTGAATCCATAAGGCGATCTATTGCTGCTAGGGAGATAACGTGCTTCAAGTTCTAATCGGTTCGGGAATAGCATTTATATCTGCTGTCTGTGGGTGGTTTATCAGTCATCGCTGGCAGCAGAGGAATTATCGGCTGGCGGTGGACGCAGATAGGGGGCGCCTGAATCAGAGTGTCGAGAAGTGGGCCACAGAGGTTGTCGACGTGATGAATCGCATGCATGCCCATTTTGAACATTCGAGTCACCAAGAAGCGATTGAAAGATCGAGGGAGCTGGTTCTTTCTCTTTCGATTCT